>CAYFWV010000022.1:0-10768 GCA_964346975.1 uncultured Candidatus Bathyarchaeia archaeon | reverse complement strand
CGGGGGCGGGATTCGAACTCGCGACTTCTGGGCTTGGGCTAATTGGCCCCTTCTCGCTCTCCAGATTATGAGTCTGGCGCCCAAACCAGGCTAGGCTACCCCGGCTCAGTTTCCTAATGTTGGCTTCATTCTTAAGTCTTTTATGTTGGCTTCTGAAGTTGAGTAGGACTAGGGGATGAGTGTGACTGAACTTCAAGACACAAGCCCGGATTGCTGGTGTAGTCTCCTCCATAAGAGATTTATCTGATCAGCTCGCTAGAGTCTCTGCGTGTGCAATGGGGGAGGAATTGGTGGGCTACGAGGAATGGTGGAAAACCCTCGAAAATCTCATGGCTGAGTTCCTAAAGAAGAAAACAGTGATCCCCTCTGGAGTGATGACATCGCTCAAGTCTGCAAAGACCCTGATTGAAGTGTATGGCGCCGACTTGTCAAGAGTCGAAACGATATCTTCAATCGAAGAGTACCTTCTTCAGGTTGAGTCAAGTCTGATCAATTTGGCTGAAGATGAGTTTGGTCAGACTTTCGTGAAACGTTGGATGAAGAAACTGGAAAACGCAAGAAAGAAGTTGTCAGAACCCACGGCTAAAGCTCCTCGGTTCATTCCGGGTTTGCCGAAGGGTGAATATTGGATACGGATATTGCCCTCCGATGAGGTTCTCAGACAAGAGGTGGAAGAGCTTGCAGGACAGTTCGGGCTCTCTTGTAGAGCCCAGGAAGGTGGCTACATACTGGTCTATGGGAGCAAAGGTAACGTGAAGGATTTTGTGAAAAAGATGGCTGCTGAGGCTCGGAAGACCCGTGCGGGATAGACGTCTTTATTTAAAAAACCGTTAAACCCTGGATGAAGTTATTTATAGAACAATTCTATAGAGGAATCTATCCACTGTTGGTGGAGCAGAAAACCTGATAGCCTTGGAGTGGCCTTAGAAGAATGCCCTATGTCAAGAAAATCGAATTGAGAGGTTTTAAATCCTTCGGGCCAAAGACAGTCACTATTCATGTAGACAAGGGCTTCACTGTGATCACAGGCCCAAACGGGAGTGGCAAAACAAACATCATCGACGCAATACTCTTCGTTTTGGGTGAACTGAGCGCTCGAAGAATGAGAGCAGAAAATCTTGCCCGGACAATTTTCCACGGCTCAGGAGATGGTGAAGTAAGAAAAGCAAAATCAGGCAAGGTCGTACTTCAATTCGACAATAAAGATGGGCGAATCCCAATCGACACAGGCACGGTGACAATATCGAGGGAGGTCTTTCGAAACGGACAATCAGTCTACCGACTCAACGGAAGACGGATTTCGAGAACTAACATTCACAACATGCTGTCCATGGCTGGAATAACTTCAACTGGCCACAACATCATCCTGCAAGGAACGATTACACGCATGACGGATATATCTTCTAATGAAAGGCGGAAGATCGTCGAGGACATGATCGGTATAGGTCAATATGATTCTGAGAAAGCGGAGGCAGAAGACAAGCTTAGAACAGCAGAAATCTCCATTCGAACCGCTATGGGAAGAATTGATGAAGTCCAGAAGCGAGTTGACGACCTTGAGAAACAGAGAAATGATCTGCTCAGATACAGCTTCATGCAAAATGAAATAAAACGATTTGAAGCGATGAGAGTCTCACATCAAATCGCGAACGACGAAGCAAAGGTCGCAGATCTCCTATCCAACCTTGATGAGGCTCAACGGAAATCCGACAATCTCAGACAAATCCGAGACACGATGCGGCAACAACGTCATTCGATTGAGACCGAGTGGCGAAAGCTCAGCTCAGACATGGTAGAGGAAGGCAGCTCACGTGTTCTCGAAGTGCAAATCAAGATTGGAGAACTAAAGTCACGGCTGACAGAGCTTGCGACGAAAATAGGCGCAGGCACAACCACGCTTGAAGGGCTGAGAAAGGTAGGACAAAACAACAACACCCAGATCGATTCAATGCGAAAGGAAATCTCGGAAAATCGAAAAGACATGAGAAAACTAGGCAGGAAACACGATCAGCTAGTAGGGGAACTGGAAATCAAACAAACCGAGCATGCGAATCTGTCTGACGAAACCACACAACTGTGGGAGAACATTGGAGAAAACAGCAGGGAAATTCAGGACAGTAGCCAGCGCCTCGATTCACTGTACCAAGAACTGACTAGTTTGAAGACCGACTACGCACGCAAGCAAACCTCGAAGAAACTCCTAGTCAGAAGACAAAGTGAACTAAAAGCTCGCAAAGAGAAGTTCACCACCACTTTGGCGGAGCTGCAGCAGTCATTATCTGATTTGCAGGGGGTGCAGAAAGATCAGAGAGCACAACTGAAGAATCTACACAAAGCACTTGAAAAGCGGAACCTGCAGAAAGAAGCGGTTGAAAGGGAAATTGACGAGGCAGGAAAGATTGCGGGAACGGCAAGGGAAGCAGTTGTAGAATTTGTCACGCAACGAGAGCTTGCTGAAGCGGTTGCTGCGGAAGAGAACGCCCTGAGCAATATTGAAGAGTTGAGTGAACTTGGAGTCATCAATGGCGTATATGGACGGCTAAAGAACCTGATCCGATTCGAAAGACGATATCGACAAGCACTGTCAGCAGCTGCTGCTGGTTGGCTTGATGCCCTGGTTGTGCGAGACTTTGATGCAGCCTTCACTTGTACTGAGACATTGAGACGTCTCAAGCTGGGAAGGGTCAAGATAATCCCAGTCAAAGGACTCGCGAAGAGGCCAGCAAACACGTTGGAATTAAGAAATGTGGAAGGAGTGGCGACAGCATTCGTCAAGTGTGCACGAAAATATGAACCAGCTGTTGACTTCGTCTTCGGCGATACTCTTGTTGCAAAGAGTGAACAGACCGCGTTAACCGCTTCCCGCAAGGGACAGAGAAGCGTAACTATTGACGGAGATGTATACGAACCTGGAGGAGGGTTGGAAAGCGGGTTCTTCCGAGCTCCAATTGATTTTTCCACAATAGTGCCAAGTGAAACAGCTCTCAAGAATCTCGATGATGCCGTGAAGGCTCTTCATGAACACCTGCAGAAGAGAGAAAAAGATGTGTCCTTCTTTGAAGGGGAGATCGAGGAAACCCACAGTGAAATAACTCGTCTCTCTGAAGCGATCGCCACTCTCGACGCGGAAATCGCACGGGTAACCAGAAGTGTCAAAGCCACAAAACGAAACATCAAACGTGTAGCCTTCTACGCCAAAGGCATTCAGAACAAACTAGAGGGTGAGACGAGAGACCTCGGCCTCGCAAGATCACAGAGCCATGCGATCCGAAAGGAAATGCAGCAACTCCGTGGCAGAATTGCAGAGCTAAGAGTAAAGGCTGACCCCACTCACATTCAGAAACTGGAAATTAAGAGAGACAGACTTGCCGACGAGATTATCACGCTCAGACAGGACTTGGGGAGTGTTAAGACAACTCTGTCAACCTTGCAGTCGAAGTACGAAAATGTCCTGAAGCTAGGCTACAGAAACGTCAAGATTCAACTTGGAAAAGTGGAAAAACAACTAGGTGTAGTTGAAAAAGAGGTTGAGGAGGCACTGCGGGAAAGAGTCCAAATAAAGGAAGAGCTCCTCAAACTTGAAAGCTCCCGAGAAGAATTATCTCGCACAGTTTTGAGCGCTAGGCAGGAAGCCAAGAAATTCATCGCTCAAATCGACGATGTTGACAAGCAGCTACATAAAATAGATGCTGAATATGAACACGCAGACAATCTGTGCAATCAGCTTCAGCTCTCTCATCAAACATTGCAGTTGAGACTCGAAAGTTACAGAAGACAGCTAGCCGAATGCGGGTACAAGGAAGTGTTTCCTGTGGCACCCAGGCAGCTGGAAGAAGCAGAGGCGGTCTTGAGGCTGATGGAGTTCGAACTCGAACGCCTAGGAGCAGTCAATCAGCTTGCACTCTCCCACTATGCCGAGCAGATGTCACGCTACAAGGAATTGTCCATGCGCATGAATGAATTGGAACGCGAAAAACAAGCGATAGTTGCTTTCATGAACGAAGTCGAGTTGAAAAAACGAGCGGTCTTCACGGATGCCTTCGACAAAATAAACAGAGACTTGGAGAAGTACTTCGCGAAACTAACCGGCGGAGGCCGTGCGGAGCTCAAGATTGAGAACATTGAAGAACCCTTCGCAGGAGGCATCGACATGATTGTGCAATTCCCAAGCAAACCTCCAATACTTGTAACAGGAGCGAGCGGTGGAGAGAGATCGGTGTCAGCAGTAGCGTTCCTGTTTGCCATACAGGAATTTACACCAGCTGCATTCTACATCCTGGACGAAGGGGATGCCCACCTGGACGCCTTTCATGTTGGAAAACTTGGTGAGCTCCTGGTTGATGAAGCAGAAAAATCTCAGTTCATAGTTGTGACACTCAAACCGGAAATGGTAAACAAAGCGCAGAAAGTCTATGGCGTATACGAACGAGATGGCGTCTCCAATGTGGTGTCAGCCACGTTCCCGGAGGTCAAAGCCTAGTGACTATGAGAAAACCCTTCTATTTGCATCCGCCGTGGAATGTTCTCTTCGAAATTCACAAACTGGAAAAAGTGAAGCCTTGGAAGGTGAACATCTCTTTCTTGCTTACTTCCTTCTTGGAGGAGATGGTGAAATATGGAGAAGTTGATTTCCGGGCTTCTGGCGTAGCTCTGGACTCGTCAGCCTTCATCTATCTCATGAAGTCTCGGCTCTTGCTGAAGCTCGAGGAGCCACTTGCTCCTCCCAAATCAAAGTCGGAGTTCACTCCTCCTCCATTGTTCCTACCGCTGCGATATGAACTGACTTCAACGACAATCGAGCAGCTACTTGACGCCTTGGATGCCGTCTTGAAAGGTGAGAAGCTTCTACCGGCAAAACCTCGCCTAGAGCCAATCCTCCCTCCACCAGCTGAGATTCTTCCGGGAATAGATCGCTATCTGATGGAAATCGAAGATCTGATGGATGAACTGTACCGAGAGATTGAAGATCTGATTGAAGGAAAAGGATTCTTGAATTTCAGAGCTCTAGTTCATGGGAAGAACAGACTCGAAGCGATTCGAGCATTCATCCTACTCCTCTTTCTGGCCCAAAGGCGAAGAATCTGGTTGTGGCAAGAGGAAGAGTTCAGTGAAATCTACATGTCGCTAGAGGGTGATGTATTCCTTGAAGGATCCGCAACAGAAGCAGCGTGATACATCCATCAAGGACACAGGGCTTTCAAATCAACGCTTGTCTCTAGTAGAAGCTGCGTTATACGTAGCTGGAAGACCTTTAGATCTGAAAACTCTGGCATCCATAGCTAGGACTCGTTCTCGAAACCTCACCAAGCAACTTGCGCTCAGTCTGAAACGTGAATATGACAGCCGGGAGACGAGCTTGGAGATTCTGCAACTTGAAGATTCACGTTTTGTGATGCAGCTAAAACCCACCTATTCTCACCGGGTGCAACGGCTAGCGCTGCGCCCTCTCCTCACAATTGGACCGCTGAAGACCCTATCCTACATCGCCTACAGACAACCTGTTTCCCAGAAGCAAGTACTCAACGTGCGTGGCCACCATGTTTACAGTCACCTGAAGCAGCTGGAAGAGCTGGGGCTGATCAGCCGAGAAGGAAAAGGACGCACTAAGACAATAAGGACAACTCAATTCTTCGCTGACTACTTCGGTCTCAGCTATGATCTACGAGGTATGAAACGACAGCTCAAGAAGGTTTTTGGATTCGTTCAGGAGCCTGAGGGAGAAGAGAAACAGCGCTAAGCTTATATGGCAAACTTGGGTAGTCTCATGAAGCTCCCCTGGAGATGCATAGTTGTCTGTATGGCATGGGAATTTGCACAAGAAGAAGGCGTCTGGCGGCCGCAAACGTGCAAATCGAAAGAAGCGCCGTTTTGAAAGAGGCAACTACCCAACACAAACTACATTGGACGAAAGGAAACTGAAGACTATTCGTCGACATGGCGGTAACTTCAAGACGAGAGCATTCAGCGAGAGAGTGGCAAGCGTTTCCAATCCTGATACAGGAAAGACTGACAAAGAAGATATTCTGCGGGTGGTTCGAAACCCCGCCAACGTGAACTATGACAGGCGAGGCGTGATCACCAAGGGAACACTAATCGAGACGAAACTTGGCCTTGCGCGTGTCACATCGAGGCCAGGTCAACATGGAACAATCAGTGCTACACTGGTTCCAAAAGAAGTGAAGAAGACCCGAGGCTAGTTTCTGGGTTTTTGACGCATGCTCACTATTTCCGTAGCGATATCTCTGAAATTCTGCCTTCTGGATCCCGATCTACCTATCCACACGCGTCCACTCTTCTTCCACGGAGCTTTGGGGTGGGCGCGACTTGCGTCGATTTCTGGGGCCAGACCCAAGTTTTCTGCTGCTCTCTGAATTTCTGCAAGCGTTGGACTTGACACACCAGCACTTTGCGGAACCTTTCTTCCTTCTCCTCGGGTTTTCGACGAGTCCAGATAGACTGGCCATAGCATTGTTTTCTTTTGCTTTCTCATAAGGTCCACTTGCATGGGCATTAACACTTATTTGGTCTCTCGCATTTCTATGTTCCTGCCGGATGATGAAAAGGTATTTGATTGACTCGATGATATTTCAGAGTTACACAGACGGCACTTTTCCAGTTTGAGTGATCCGAAGAAATCTCGGCTAGTCAACCTTGGAACTGGTGTGTATCGACCAGTGAGCAGGATTTGGCAGCTGATTATCGCTTGGGAACGCGAGTTTTTTCGCTTTTTAAGCTTTTCGGTTGCATAAGGTTTAAATACGACGGGAGTTTTGAGTTTTCTATCCTTTTGTGAGGGGAGTTTGGAAAACGCAGCACCTAGGCGTTGTGCTTCATGTGAGTACTAGCGGGAATCTAATCGTTAGAGCAAGAGTCGTGCCCAGAATCGGTGCCGAAGTATTGGATGAGAACCTGAAACCAATAGGTCGAGTGTTCGATATCATCGGATCTGTCAAGTCTCCATACGTTGCTGTAAGACCTGCAATCTCAGATCCACAACGCTTGGTCAAGCATGCGATCTATACCAGCCCCTCCACTGTAGGGAGAAAGGAGAAAAAAAGGTTTGGAAGATAAGGGAAGTTCTTCATCAACTGCAGCAGTGTCGCAACCATTAAAGGTTCAAAAGTGTCCTGAGTGCGGAAGTGAGCGACTCATACGTGACTATGAAACCGCTGAAATCGTCTGTATGAGTTGTGGCATCGTAATCGCTGCAAAACTCCAAGACAGAGGACCTGAATGGCGAGCATTCAATGATGAGCAACGTGCCAAGCGAACCCGTGTAGGCGCACCATTGACGTACACAATTCATGACAAAGGCCTATCCACCATGATAGACTGGCATGATCGAGATGTTTACGGGAAACGTCTGTCACCTGGTCAGAAAGCTCAAGTTTACCGTCTTAGAAAATGGCAGCGGCGAATCAGAGTTTCAGATGCAACAGAACGAAACTTAGCTTTTGCACTTTCAGAAATCAGCAAGATTGCCAATACGCTAAGTTTGCCTAAGAACATACTTGAAACCGCTTCTGTGATCTACAGAAAAGCTGTAAAAGAGCGGCTAATAAGGGGTCGATCTATTCAGGGGGTGACTGCAGCAGCAATCTATGTTGCCTGCAGACAATGTCTCCTCCCAAGAACTTTAGAAGAGATCGCTCAAGCTTCAAATATCAACAAGAAGGAAGTCGGGCGAAGCTATCGCTTCCTGATCAAGGAACTCGATTATTTCATTCCACCACTCAAGCCAAGTCAATACATCACCAAGTTTTCGAACCAATTGACGATGCAAGGCAAAGTGGAGGAAATTGCTCACAAAATCTTGACAACCGCAAAGGATTTGCGGCTGACTTCCGGAAGAGGTCCTACAGGAATTGCAGCCGCTGCAAGCTACATCGCTTCAGTCCTAACAGGAGAACGAAAAACTCAGCGAGAAATCGCTGAGATTGCGCAAGTGACAGAAGTGACAATCAGAAATCGGTACAAAGAACTTGTCGAACGCCTTTCATTTGTGATGAGCATCTGATCTCCATCTATTCCCTTTTTTCTCATCTCAACGATCAATCCTCAGCAACCAAGCGGGGTTGCCCCAACAGCACAAGATAGCGACGATCCAACCGTGACCAAGCAACGGTGGACCGGCAGAGATCGATTTGCGCTGTCATCCAGTCACGATCGTGAGTCCATGTGACAAAGCTTTTTAACGTGCAATCTTCAAATAAAGCGGAGCGCTAGCCATGAATGTATGCCCCGAATGTGGAAGTAACGTAGAGGCTCCCTACAAGACGTGGTCGGTCAAGAGGAAAAGCGCAGGTTCCGATGAAATCAGAGAAACGGTCTTCGGGATGTTCGACTGTTCAGGATGCGGTTCCAGATTCCGCGCAGGAGTAGAACTGGAATCCCCGAAAGAGTTAAACATAAAAGGTGTCGCACAAAAGATTAAGGGAATTGAGGTAGAGTTCGTGAACACTCTGAAGAACCTGAGGGAAAAGCTGAAAACACTGAGCTCAGAACGAGCAAACCTGCTGGTGGAAATCGACGAGCTTAAGAAGATGGCAGAAGCTAAAGCGAATGCTTTAGAGAGCGAAATCGGCATGCTTCGCGAAGAAGTCAGCTCACTGAAACAGCTGCTCGGCGTAGGCGAGATGGACACCTGAAACCGAACACAACCTGAATTTTCTGATTGTTCTCTACTCCAAGAGTAGGCGGCAAGCACCGCGCAGAACTTCTTGAGCGAGTGTTTATAAGCCCACAAAATACAATTGTTCCTGCACTGCTCATTCAACAATGAAGATCATTCAGTCAGGCGTGCTGGTGTGCGGGAAGATATGCCATACAAGTTCAGCTTTGATCTTTCAAGGATCTCTAAGGCGTTTTTCAGAGAGCTCGCGGGTGTGGCGAATCAAAAAGGCCTGCACAAGAAACTGGGCAGTCAAGCGAGACATCTGGCGGAAAAATTCAGAATTCATGAGATCACTGGCCTCGATGTGTCAGATGCTCTCATGCTTGTGGAAGATCTTGTTGACATTTATGTCAGAAACATGTCTGAAACACAGGGGTTTCAAGGCTCGAAGAAACGAGCGCTCTTCCTTCCACACTGTTCGAGGAAATTCATGGATAGTCGCTGTCAAGCTCGCTTTGATCCGGACCTTCCCTCATATGAATGTGGTCACTGCTCCGAAGATTGCCTAATCAATCAGGCTACTCAGCTGGGAAGTGCGAATGGGTACGATGTTTTCGTGCTTGCCGGGGGCTCATGTATTTCTGATATATTGAGACGAGACAAGTATGAGGGCGTCATCGGCGTGGCATGTAGTGACGAGCTGAGACTCGCGGGAGAATTCATCCGAAGCCTAGGATCTTTCGGGCAAGCGATTCCTTTAACAAAGAATGGTTGTGCGAACACCCAGTTTAGTTTAGAGACATTGAGAAAGGTCATCAACTATTCGTAGTTGGTCCACTGAATTCACAGCTTATTCTTTTACGAATCGATAGATGAGAAAAATCCCGAGCAAGAACGTGAGAAACCCAATGGCCATTGAGTATCCTTGAGGGATCACTTGACTCAACAGGCCTACGAAGTAGGTTGGCCCTACGAAACACAGTAACGCGGCCAAGACTGCATACAGCATCTGCTTCATTGCCTTCCTGTCAAATCTCGTCGAGGTCACTCGATACTCTTCCTGTGCTCGCAAACACTCTTAGGAACTTCGCTATTAACCTTTTTCCCTTTATAGATTACATGGCATGGTTTGCCTTGTGGCCTAGAATTTTCAGCAATAATTGGAATACTCCAGACCCTGCTTCTTTGTCAGCTCCCATCCCATCAGTGGCGCCCAGGAGACAGATTCCGCTCAACCCGCGTTCTTTTGCTAGTCCCAGCAGCAGTCCCGTGGCTCCCATGATGCGTCCTTTCCCGTAAATAATGCCTCCCTTGGTCATGGTTTCCGCTGCGAGCTTCCTCGAGGTCGCTGCAACGTAGACATCTCCCTTGTTGGTCGATACTGGCACTCCACCAATGGTGATCACCTGTGTGCAGCCGAGGTTCTGAGCAAAGTCCAGAATCTCCTCACAGATGTTGTAGTGCGCCTCAACATTGTGGAGTGTGGGCTGTGAGTCACCTGTTAAGATCACGGCACTCAACTTCTTCGGAGACGAGGCATAGAGCTCATAGTGAGGAGGAGAACATATCCCTTTGTTGTCAGTGGTCACATAGTCTGGGAAATACGGTGAGTAGTACTCAGCAAAGAGCTTGGCTTCGCTGAACGAGATTAGAAGCTCGGATGCGATTTTTCCAATGTCCCCAAAGCCTGGGAGGCCTTCAACGAAAATGGGGTTGTGAAGTTTCGGATGAAACTGCTGACGTATTATTGACTCCTGCAAATGGCACACAGCTAGAAGAAGACATGAAGGTGCTATAATCTCTTTCGTGTTGTGCGTTTCACCTCAAAACATTTAAAGCCTTCTTTAATATGAGAATTGGAACGAAGCGGGGTGGGGTAGCCAGGTTTAACCCGCTGGGCTCATAACCCAGAAATCGGTAGTTCAAATCTACTCCCCGCTACCAATAGCTCGCTGCTTCTTGTGTTTCTCCCATAAGCTGGCCAACTTGAGGACAGCATCTCCTATGGTGCATGAAGAAGAGCTGAGATGTATGCCTGTTGCACTTTTTTGGATGCGTGTTTAGATTCTAAATGGGCTTGGAATGGGCTGGGTTTGTTCTTGGAAGCTTTAAAATAGCTCTATCGACGTATATTTCTGGTACGAAAGATCCTCA
>CAYFWV010000021.1:0-30440 GCA_964346975.1 uncultured Candidatus Bathyarchaeia archaeon | reverse complement strand
TGGAGGCCAGGGTGGCAGAATCCAGAGCGACAAAGCTCTCTTGACGCTTAATGGCAAGCCGTTGTTACTTCACGCTGTTGAGAACCTTTCCGGAGTATCACAAGAAACAGTGGTTGTGGTTGGGAAGAGGGCTGATCCGAAGCAATATGAGAGATTCCTGCCAACGCACGTCCGCTTGCTCAGAGACACTGAATACGGAAAAGGTCCATTGATGGGAATCTTGACCGGCATGCGTTCTCTACATTCGAAATATGTAGTAGTCTCTCCGTGCGATTCGCCCTTTGTGAAGAAAGCGTTGATCCAAAGCCTAGTAGACAAGCTTGGCAACGCACAAGCAGTAGTTCCACTCTGGCCTAACGGCCACATCGAGCCTCTTCACTCGATCTACGAAGTCTCTTCCGCGATACCGGCGGCAGAAACCTCGATCGCTCGCGGAGAACTATGGGTGGTTGACATGATCAAGCGACTCCGACAAGTGGTCTACGTGGAAACTGAGGAGCTGAGAACGGTAGATCCGGAACTAATCTCGTTTCTCAATGTTAACACATTTGAGGATCTGGAGGTGGCAAGAACGCTTTATCGAAAGATCACGCCATCAAAGTCATAACCAGCTTGGACAGCTGGTCCCTATCGCTTGCCAGACTCAGAATCGGAATGCCCAGTTTGCGCGATCTATGTACTAGCTCAGCAGGGCCTACAAACGAGAGAATCGGATCCAGGTTCTCCTCTATCGCTGTGCTAATCTCTTGATCATCCTTCACTACCACAATCTTCTGTATGTCACGTCGGGAGGCAGCCTTCGAGCGAAATCCTTCCACAAGAATGAGATCAAGATGCTCACACTTCATCAGGTTCAACGCTTCATCGAGGCCTTCTGTGGAGGTCTGCCTTTTGCGGAACACGACGATCTCATGTGGGGCTGAGCAGACAACTATTTTGGCTCCCGCTTGTGAATGGCGCCAACTATCTTTTCCTTTCACGTCCATTGAGTGTTGAGCGCCGCAGATGTGTTTGATTGTTCCAACGTTGAACCCTTTCTTTGTCAGGCTCAAGATGATATGTTCCATGACCGCTGTTTTCCCAGATTTCGAGAATCCTACTACTGCCACTATCGGAGCTTTCGAAACCATTTGACCTCCCAGTCCATCACTGTCAACTCAGTAGTGCCACGCTAGCACGCGGGCGCTGATCATTCTACGAGAATCACATTGTAGAACTTCAGCTTAATGATACTTTTCATACGTCATGACGATGAAAATTCCCCAATGGGCACGAATGTCAATTTGGCAGCTTCTTCCATCAATTCACATTCATTGCACAAGTGCGCGCAAGAATTGGAGAGGTTAGGAGTGATGTGAATCTGGGAACCCACATGCTCAACGAATACGACCTAAACATCACCATTCCTGCAAAGGATGCAATCTCGGTACTTTTTTAAGTTACATGTGCACCGATGATAGAGGATGCACATGAATCGTAGGGCTTTCCGAAGACCTGAATCAAAGATTGCCTGTGAGGGTGACGAAGATGAATCCAGTAGAAAACAAGCCTGTTTGGGGCTTCATGACACGCAATTACCTAGTGCTAACCCTTACATCTACCTTGTGGGGAATCCCTACTAGTATCTGCAACACGTACTTCTCTCTGTATGTTCTCGGACTCGGCGGAACAGAAATCACTATCGGACTAGTGCTAGCTGTGGGAAGCGTGGCCTTCGTCATCTTCTCAATCATTGGCGGACATATTGCTGACTTGTACGGAAGAAAGAGAATCGTAAGCTTGATGACGATCACCCTTGGCCTCAGCCAATTCCTTGTTGCCGTTGCACCAAACTGGCAATTCCTGACCGCTGCCATAGTTGTGACTAACATTTGCTGGATATTCGAACCTGCGTTCTGGGCAATCCTTGCAGATTCCATAGCCGAGGAGAAAAGAGGAACAGCGTTTGCACTCTTCAGCTGTCTAAGTTTTCTCCCGTGGGTCATAATGCCATCGATTGGAGGTTACTTCATTGACAACTACGGAGTTCTGGCTTCCTTGAGAATAGCGTACATTTTCCTTGGTGTGGCAGGTGTAGTTGCCGGCGTCATACGACATTTCATGCTTGACGAAACCGTTTCTTCACATGACAGGAAAACGTGGAAGCATACAAGCCTTGTGGAGGTGGTCTCCCTCATAAAAGATGCTTTTGCAGGACAGATACAGACTTGGAGATGGATGCCCCGCGCGGCTTTGGCGCTGGCAGCCTCATATATTCTGTGGGCTTTCGAATATGGTTTAGTGGAACCCTATTGGATCGTATACGCTCAAGAGGTGATCGGCTTGACGTCTGCTCAATGGGGAATCATTGTCGGATGTGGTAGTGTAGTGAGCATCTCATCAAAGATTGTATTGGTTGGCAAGCTACTAGACAGAATCAGTCGTCGAAAAGTCTTGCTCGCAACCACAGCGCTAGATGTCTTCACATACTTGCTCTTTATCAGTTGCGGAATGTTCATACAGGTCTTTGCTCTTTGGATAGCGGCATCTCTTTTGTGGTCCTTCTACGAACCCACGTATTCCTCTCTCGAAGCAGATATAATACCGGAAGAAAGAAGAGGGCGGGTCTTCGCTGCCTTTGGGGCTGCATGGTCCATCTTCAGCATTCCAGCCACTCTCTTGGGTGGCTTCATCTATGAGAAGGTTAATCCTCAACTGTCCTTTGTCATCGCATCTATAGTCATTCTTCTTTGTTTCGTGATGACTGCAATCTTCATTAAACCATCAGACTATGGTGGAAAGCCGATGGATGAGCCAAAGAGACTGCAGCAGTCTGAAGTGGAGTCTTTACACAGAAAGTGAGGCTTCAATACAAACTTCTCTGAAGTTTCACAGTCGCGATTGGAAACGATGCCCACGGAATTCCCGTATTGATATTCGAGTTTTAGGGCCTCCAATGTATAGGTCACGCTTTGGATCTATCTCAAAGTTTGCAATCGGATGGCCAGCTCTCTCCCATGTCCTATCTTTGTACGCGCGACGCCTGACATAGCTCCACATCTCCAATGCAGGGATCCAATAGAAGGCTTCGATGCCTTGTGTCTCGGGAATACAGCATATCCAGAGATAGGAATTGACATCTCTTCGTTGAATGTTGAACCAATAGCGCCCGGAGCGTCGCCTAGACGTGATCTTCACATTAACTCGTCGTCCATTGATGTCATAAACTGAATTGGCGACTCGAGAATATGGGATGTCGATGCTGGAAAGCAGCTTCTCCTTTATAGATCTGGCTTCTTGTCGCGATAACCTCACAGGCAAACTGATCGGCCTTCAGAATCATCCTTTGACATTGCACACGATAAATGAGTTTCTGCTGCCAGCAATCCAGCCCTCCAATGGCTGCCATCCGGAGAGGTCCAACAAAGATAACGCTCCAGAGACAGAGATTCAGGAAACAACACATCACAACACCGCAATCCCAAACTGGGATCACGACAGGTGTTGATTCAAATAAAACTGGAAAAGAAAGTGAGTTTGCTCATCAACAGCTCTTTCATGTTGAGAGAGCTATCGAGATTTAATACCTTCCGCGTGCGCCTCTTCTAGGGCCTCTTCTCTTAGACCAACAGTCTCTACAATAGACAGGTCTGCTGGGATCTGGCTTGAACGGAACTTCGCATTCCTTCGCGCAATCGGCACAAACTGCTTTGTGCATTTCTCGGGGTTCTCTTCCATAGGACATATGGGCTGCACCTCCTATTCATTAAGGCAGAACTAGTTTCAAATTGAGAATCTAATTGCTGCGTGTTTACCCATTTTTCTTGACCACCTAATAAACTTATGCGCATTGGAATTCTGGATGCCGATAGGAAGCTGCAAGACGTTCTGATAGCTGCTGCTTGATCTGACAAGAGTTGGAACCCCACAATTCTGAGGAATTCTCCCGTCGAATGCAGAGAAGATGGGTCCGCACGAGAGCCCATGCTGATCAGGCGTTCAGGTCAGTCACTGGTCTTGTGCAATCGAAGCTTCTTACTCTCGTCATATCCGACTCCAATGGATTCGCCAATCCTGTAATATCGGTTGTCCAGTGCATAGATTATTGGATCCAATTTCGTCATGTCTGCAATACCTGGTTTCCCCGATCGATCGATGACGAACTCTTCACTGACATAGGTTTGCTCAACTTCTCCGACAAAGACTTGTCTGTGCCTGATGCAAAACTCTTTGATTACCTTACATTCAAGGTTCACTGGACAGGCTTGAATCATCGGAGCGGTCTTCAATTGCCCATAGAAGATGTCGAACAATTCAGATTTGTCCACGTTGTGTCCAGATACTGTTCCACAGTAGTCAGTTCTTGGGAGAAGCTCCGTGTGTGGAAAATTGATGCTGAAGGTTCCGTGTTCGAGAATCCCGAGATTCGTGTAGTGCCTCTTGCCTGAAGAGATGTAAACAATCGCAGGGTTAATTCCCATAATTCCAACATCCCCCAAGGTTTCAAAGTTCGGTCTTCCTTGAACAAGTGCCCCTGCAAGCACTATGGGTATTGGATAGACAAATGGGATTCCACCTAACTTCACTTTCATAGTTGACATGCCTTCACCAGTCCCTCGTTAACTGTGGAGCGACTTGACTTACTAAGCTTCTGCCCAGACGAGGTGCTATCAAGACCTATGAAGAGAGCCAAAATTCCTTGTATGGGGATTCCACACTACCAGGGATGAAAGACGCGCACCGTTGATCGTTGACCCTGGTTTCTTCGAATTGCTCACATCATGCTACAGCCTACCCTCGTCAATATGCCGAGAAGAAGCTGGGAACACGCGCCTATGAGCTCTTTGTGTTAATGAATCGAGGGTGCGGAAATGCTAGGCGCAAGAAGCAGCACTATCTTGTCATATTGTTCCAGCAGTTTTCGACCAGCTTCTGTTCTCTGATACTTCACGCTTCGAGCCGTCGCAGCTATCTGAATTAAATCGTGTGACATCAACAGACTCAAGTATTGCTTTGATTGTTTTGTGCTCATATTGCAATTAGATATGATGTTCGTCCAACAGGTTGGTTCACGCAAAATCGTTAGCATATCTGCTATGATCTCGAATTTGCTGCGGCGTACATCGGTCATAGTTCTTGTAGCTAGCATACTATACGGCCTCTCGTGAATGCTGTCTCTCGCCATTTCATCTTCCAGCTTTGCCATCCTGTCTTCACCAGTTTTTCTCTAAACCTGGGGCTCTCCGCAACCCATTCGAGAAATGTCCAGAAGCGTCCGTTGTCTTCTCGTATTTCTGCTGGAGCTCCCATTTCCTTGCACCATCTTTGGTAGCCTCGTTCAACCTTTTCCTGCAGTTCGCCAGTGTCCTCCACTCTTTGCACCCTGAATCCTCTTTCTCTCAAGTGTTCTCGTATACTGGAGAGAACGTATCCTGAGCATACTTTGAAGATTGTTTCTACGTCAGGATGCATAACTTCAACGATTTCGTCGGCGATTTTCACTGTGTCATCCAGGTATTTTTTGTCCTCGAAGTTTGGTGACTGAAAGGATGTGATTGGGATCCTGCGTTCCATGTATTTGGCTTCGGGGAGGTTGAGGTTGAGGGCGCCAACTACTACACCTAATATGAGATCCCCCCACCCAGCATCATCTATCAGAATTACTTTCTCAAACACAGATTTTCACTTTCATACTGAGTATACGCTTCGTCTGACACTCCTCTACGATTCTCAAGAAAAGCTGGAGGTGGATAGCTTTCAGTATTCTCGAGTGCTTACTTCTTGAGATTGATCTCCATCGTCGAGACGTTTCTTGGGTTGCCGCCTTCTCTTGGTGTAAGTTCTTCAGTTCCGATTGAAATGGTGTGAACTTCAGTTTCTTTGAAGAATCGATTCCGAGTGATTTCGGCGACATCGACGGCAGTGCTGATGGCGCGCCCGCGTGCCTTTAATGTGACTCTTTCTCCGTTGCCCATGCTGAAAGCGGTGATGACTGCCATGACATAGTCCATTGGAGGCTTGTTTCCAATGTAAACTACATTCGGCTCTTTGCCTACCTTGGAAGACGTCTTAGAGTTCTCAATCCTTTTTTCCTTTGTCGCTACTTTGCTCTCAACCTTAGATTCAGCGCTTCTATCTTCTCCTTTTTCTGACGTAAAATACACCTCCTTCTGGATTTTCTTGCGCGTCTTGATTCTGGAAGCTGTTGGATTACGCTTGAACCAGCTCACCAATCGCGAACCTGTTTCCTACTCTCGTTACTTTGAACTTGATTTGGTCCCCGAGCTTGGTGTTGGGCACAAAGATGATGAACCCTTCGATTTTTGCGATACCGTCACCTCGCCGGCTTATGTCCTCGATTCTGGCTTCGTATTCCTTATCAACTTCAACAGGTTGATTCCGGTTGAATCCAAATCCTCTTCTTCCACCGCCTGAATATGACATTCTATCACCTCACTTGATTTGTCAGCTAGATTTACTCGGAAAAAAAGCAAAACCGTCGTTTCCGTTCTACCCTTTTCAGAAAACCCCTAACTGCTACCCTTGCTACACCAGCCTTCCTTATATACCTATGTACACCACTCCGGAGAGAACCCTGCACCTACAGATTGCTTCTTGCGTCAGAAGCTGTGACATGTACACATGCAATGCCCATTAGACAGCAAACATCTTTTGTTTAGAGTGCTATTTCTCTCTGCAGACGCCTTCAATCAAGCGTGTGTGTGCTTCGTTGTCAATTCTCTTCAGAAGCTCTATTAGTCTTTCACCTTCTCTTCCCAGTTCTGCTTCCGAAACGGTATCTTGCATTGGACAAAGATCATCCACCACTATTCCTTCCTGTTCACTGTAAATTACTGGATAAATTCGACAACCCAAAGGTCTGTGCCCATAGATCTTGCACCGACATTTCACTGAATCGTAGAAAACACAGAATCCGTGGCGATTTCTTAGTTTGACAAAACCATGTCGGTCGTATCGCACAAACTTCTGGATGTCGTGGCCCAACCTCTCCAACCGTTCGATGTCTGTGTTAGAAACCATCATCTCAGTTTTTTCACAGCATACTCCACAATGCGAACAACGCATGAGCAGAATCTACTCTCACGCTCCTTTAAGGGTTTCATAATGTGCATAATTCGGCGGAAAGAACCGCTAGCATCACTCGTTAAGTATGTGTACTATACGTTTGCCATGATGAACTCCAAGAATCAGCGAATAAGCATGACCTAAGGAAAGGAAGGTGTGATCCTTCACTTTCCAGCGCGCGCAAATGCTTGTGTCACAGTGACGCCTGGGGAAACGTGGAAGAAGTAAAGCGCTGCTTGAAGTAGAGTTCGATACGTGTCAGAGATGGACGAGGTCAAACCCTTTCGAAGACGGAAATAGCCTTGGGATACACTGAATTCGATTAGAGATAGATTTAAATGATTAATGGTTTCACCTAGTAAAGGATACAATGGTATGAGGCGCTTAGCATGAGCGAAATGACAACGCAGATTCTTCAAGAGAGCCTTGGAAAGACCGTTCTTGTCAGATTAAGGGGTGGAAAAAGTCTCAGAGCGAAGCTGAAGGGTTTCGATCAGCATCTCAACTTGGTTCTGGATGAAACTGAAGATACGACAGACGCAGAGAACACTAAGAAACTGGGGATACTCATCGTCCGAGGCGACAATGTGGTCATCATCTCGCCACCTCCAAGGTGACAAGTGTGGTTAAAGGCACTGCTTCCTTTGGGAAACACTCAAGAAAGATCATCCACATCAAATGCAGGAGATGTGGTAGAAGATCCTACAATGTAAAGAAGAAACGATGTTCCGCATGTGGATACGGTACATCACCTACTTTGAAGACATATGCATGGCGCACGAAGACAATTCAAGGCGCAAGAACACGATAGAACGCAGCCACTCCACAGTACTAGAACTGTGACTAGTGAAGCGCGAAGTATTTCTTGTCTATTCTGACAAAGATTAGTGGTCCTTTACTGTACGACAGTTGTCTAGCTTTTCGCAGTGTCATGTTGACGACTTCCAGAATCCGTTCCTGATCATTTCTCCAATGATTGGCCTTTGATGTGCCCAGCTCCAGTTTGAGCAGGTTTTCTGCCATGATTGAAGTGCCGCATATCTCGCCGTTCTTGATCAGAGATTCAACCAAGATGTCTTTCATTTCTTCACGTTTTGGAAGTTTCCGCCACACGGCTTCTGAGCTTTTCAATCTCTTGTTTACTTTCGACCACTGGGAGGACCCTTCATTTCCAATCAGAAGTTTGACTCGCTTACTCCACTTTTCCATCCAGAGGCCAGACCAGATTCTGACAAACTCAGAAAACTCTTCAGCGTTGTCCTCATAGTACTTGTGCACTTTTTCAACGAGATCGTAACTTCCGTTCTCGTGACCGATGAGGCCCCAATGAAACTTGAGGAAGTTCATGAGATCTTCGCAGGCGATCTGCAGGACTCTCTGATCTGACCCTTGCAGATCAAGGAGTGGGTTCCTGTCTTTCAAGCATTCTGACAGCATGAGCTCAAGAAAGTTCATTGGTGTTTCTTCCCAGAGCCTTCTCCAATAAACTATTCACTAAGCGTCTTAATTAAGGGTTATTTGTTATATCTTCTATAACATTTTTTGCGTAATATTTTCTGCTAGTAATATTCCTATCATTACTCTAGAGGTTTAGGTCACCGTCAGCATTGATGAAACAGTTAAAATGATGGATAAATGATACGTGGAAGATGGAAGAATGTTTCATCCTTAAACTCACGTGACAGCTATTATCAGCCATTCGCTGGGCACTCCCTGTAACAGGCAATTCACGTCCCAACGGGGCTGCCAGATTCTCAATCTAGATTTCGCTTTCATAATTTACTTATTTTCAGCGTGTGTAGGAAGACCCAGAGTGAAAGCACATGAGTCAACAAGAGTTAGAAGAGCTGCAGGCGAGGAAGACGGAGCTCGAGAACGAGTTCAATTCTCTGGAGACAAAAGAGAAGACTTTGGACGAAAAAATCCAAAGGCTCGAGAAGCAAATGGTGCTTCAAGAGGAAAAGAAGGCGATCAAGGACCTGGAAGACAAGATCAAATCGAAACGCGAGTCTATTGACACACTGGAGGCGAGACTGAAGGCACTCGAGGAGAAAATGGGTGAGCCAGAGAGCAAATCCAGCGCTCCCGAAGAGGCAGTGGAGCAGACCGCTGACCAGCCTCAAGAAGAAATAGTAGTGATGGAACCCGGCTTGGCTCCTGAGAATCAAGAGCCACAACAGGACGACCACAAGAAAAAACGCAGATTTTTCTAGCAAAATCAGCACGTCGAAACCAGCAGCGAATTCAGTTCGAGTCAAAGCGTCAAGCATGAACAGCCTAGCAGAGCCCAAACACTTTTTTTCGCGCTCCTGAAAAGAGGCAGTGAGCAGTTTTCAAACTGCCCACCCATGCTTCGGAAACTGTATTGGCAGCTGCTCGCAAGCCAAGACTACGTCGGGCAATTCTGCGGAAGTGACCGTCACTTTTTCCAACGTTTCTTCAATGGTTCTCTGCACGGTTCAGTGCTCTGTTTGTTACGAGAACTAGGTTGCCGACCACATTTGCACCCGCTCTACCGGTCTCTCATATCAGAAACCTTTGGATGCGTACGCTGAGACAATGGTCTTGCTCAACTGGATTCATGCACGTGTAGTTAGGTTTAGGAAGACGCATTTGTCTTCCACGTACCACATGCATCTGGGGCCAATACAGCTGATTGAAGCTCCACTGCTTATTGTCAACGGGCACTTCTTTCGTATTTGCCTGATTGGATCGTAGTATATTTCAAAAGCTCTCTTCATATGTTTCGGAATCTTCTGGAGAGGGATTTTCTTCCCAGATAATTGACCATCGATGATTGGGATCAAATCGGTCAGGCTTAATATACCCACCAGGCCGTCTGCGCTTGTGACTCCTAGCTTCTTGACATTATTCTTCACCATCTTCTTGAGTGCCGTTGCGACTGTAGTGTGAGATTTAACCGTTCTCAACGGTTTTGACATGACTGCGCTAATTCTCGTTGCTGCCGGATCTTTCCTCTTTGCCACCACTCTCTTCAAGAGATCTCTCTCAGTTACAATTCCAGCTGGATTCCCATTCTCAACGACTATTATGGAGCCGATCGCGTATCTGTTCATTATTTCAGCGGCGGCCAAGACAGTCTCATCTACATTAACCGTTTTCACGTTTCGAATCATAATGGATTCCACACGTGTTGACAAGACTAAGACCTGATGTCCAAGTTATTCTCTTGTCAAGCTCAGAAATACATTATGAACTCATAATCAAAACGCCGCATATTGTTTGCACCGGTCCCCACAATCATCTCAAGCATAGAAGCCCCTCTGACTGATGGCTGAGCCTTCGTTGTCGGCGTAGGATCAGACTAACCCACTTGACAAGCTCTGGCTGCTAGTGGAGCATCATAAGATGATGATGCTCATCAAGATAGTCCTGTCCTTCCAACGCGTTGAGTACGGAGATTCCTTTCTCAGTGATGGTGTATACGAATCGTCTCTTGCCCAGATGAAGCTTCTCCACGAGATCATGGGAAGCCAGGAAATCCAAGTATCTCTTCAGCAAAGAGAGCTCCTGGCCTACTTCAAGGAGAATTACTTCAAACTCTAGAGGCCGGCACACCAGAACTTCCAATATACTGAGGTAATCTCTCAGCTTCGTATGTGTCATGCCAAACTCAACAGCCAGATTGGGTTGATCTGAATAAAATTCTTGAGAAAGATCTGTCCTTATTTGAAATTCACATTCACCGCGTGTCTGGTCATTTAGCCTTCGTTGAATCGCGTGATCGAATTGACCAGACGCTGCGGAGAGATTCCGGCCCCATCCCCTCAGAGTGTGACTGCAAATCTCGAGTCACCTCTTGTGGAGCATCTGCAAAAATGCTTTTATCCTCGACTGTCTTTCCAATCGGTGTCTAATACTGTGAGGTGAATGGCATGGTTGAAGTGAAAGTTGACTTGGAAAAATGTGACGGGGATGGCGTTTGCGCGGACACTTGCCCTGTTGAAGTATTTGAAATCAAGGATGGCAAATCTGTTGTGGTCAACAATGACGACTGCATTGTTTGCAGGGCCTGCGAAGTGCAGTGTCCAAAGGGTGCAATCGAAGTCATCGAATAGACCAATGGAATACCGGTTAGGGCAACCAGCCACATCTTTTTCTCCATTCCCACTAGAAGCTGCGTCTAGCATGGTACGTGTTCTGCATCAAATACTTGGATTTCCAACGTATAGCCCACTGGGTCTTGGAAGAATGTGTGATAAATGTGAAAGCGTTGATTGTGACATGGGTCTTGTGTGCATTTTGTGTTTGCATTGACGAGTCTCCGATGCCATTGATCGACTTCTTCCCGTGAGGATACTACAAGCGTCAGACATACTTTCTCAGGATGCGTCAATTCAGTCTTCTGAGTGCAGAATCCCCAATAGCCTCGAGCTTTCTCGCCAATGCGAAAAACCACACAGTCTCCCTGATCCAGTGCAACAGGTAACCCCAAAACGTCAGTATAGAAGCTGCGCACGATTTGCAAATCATGGCAGGGGAGAAAGACCATCGGATACTCAAACTCGTGATCCAGGAAACGTTCTTCTGCCAACCGAACACCTTCTCAAGCAGCCCAAGATCCTGCTTCTGTGATCTTGTGAACACTCAAACTAGGGTGAGTGAGCCTCTACATAAACGAGTTGATCTCTGGTAGAACTCAGCCTATCCTGTACGTTCTCTCCACTGACTGATGGTGCACCTTAGTTTTGGACTGATCTGCATTCGTGTCTTGGGCTTCTCCTGTCACACGCTTGTCCACTAGTGTCCATAAGATCTTTGGTAATGGTTCGCGTCTTGAACGACTTCTAACTCGTTGTTATCTGGATCGAGGAAGTCAGCCACGATTCCACCCCACGCCATCTTGGTTGGTTTGCGCGTGAACCTGACTCCAGCTGCTTTGAGCTTGGCATAGAGTGCGTCAATGTTGTCTGTTTCAAAGACGATACCCGTTCTTCGCTTTTTCTGATACGATTTGCCAGTGGCATGTAGACCAATCTTCGCCAAAGGTTCCTCCGGACCAACTTCAACATGGTTGAACCGGCGAGCGTCAAGCACGACCGGCAAGGCAAGCATCTCAGTGTAGAACTTCACTGCTCTGTCCATGTCTGACACCCGAATCATCGTCAGCCACAGACGCGTTATCCTGCCAGCTTTTCCATTCATGCATACTCACCCTAGAGGATTGAGATAGATTCGTTCTTAAGACTTAGTCAAGCTCCGTGTGCGTGACAGATCAGAGAGCTTCAGTTACTTCCATTTCAGGTAGTAGGTGGCGGCTGCTTTCAACTCTCCCGTGTTCAGACTCATGAAGATCAGAATGAACAGGAAAAGACGAAACTTCTGCATCAACAGAAACTTTGTGCCCTCGATTTATATTGATATTGCCGCCGAGTACGGATGTCTGCGACGGGAGTGATTGGAAGGAAGAGACTTGCGCTGCTCCCCCTGCAGAACAACCTGTGACATATCCGAAAAATCCCCGCGCAGTCTCTGTGTCTGAAAGATGAGCACGTACTTTCACGTGTGAATACAGCCTAGAAGATTATTCCATAAAGCATATTTGAATATCTGTAATGTTTGATGGTAACCTCGGATTGGAGAAAGGAGGTGAAACATTGAATAGAAAGATCTTAGCGATTGCGCTGATTTCACTGTCTTGTGCTGCATTGCTGGCGTTCATTGTGACAGTGCGGGCTCCAGGGAGCCGCCCCGAGCCATACCTCAAATACAATTTCCTCGTTGAAATCGATGGTATTGTCCAGGCTAGATTCATGGAAGTCGAAGGGTTGAATGTCACCGTTGACGTTATCGAATTTCGAGAAGGAGGACAGCCCTCGGCACCGATTCTCATTCCTGGGTTGGTGCACTATGGGCCGCTCATGCTGCGAAATGGACTGACACAGAGCAACGAGCTACTTGATTGGGTGCAAGCAACCGTGAATGGCAGCATGGTGAGAAGAAACCTGTCTGTGATCATTCTTGACACTGAAGGCAACGAAGAAGCAAGATACAATCTCTACGAAGCTTGGCCAAGCAGCTGGACCCTGAGCAAATTAGACAGCATGGGTCTAGGTCCTATCGTTGAGGAAATAGTAATACAGTACGAGAAGTTTGAACGCGCAAACTAACACTCGATAGGTGCCCCCCAGCAATCCCCACTTTTTATAGTTCCAACCTATGAAGCGTCTAGGTTTGATGAAAGTCAGAGACAGGTGCTCTGCGTGTATGGGTTTGTCAATCTACTGTTCGTTCAGTTGCTTCCGTATAGTGTCGAGGGTCTGTTGAGCTTCAGGTGATCTCTGGTGGCTTTTCTGCAGCTGGTCGCACGCGTAGGTTGGACAGTGCGCACAGTTTGGTACGCCTCTTTCCATTCCACACTTCCGTATGGTGCATGCCTCTACGAAGGAGATTGACCGTCCGTTCTTCGTCGTGCAGCCGTCACAGTTGATGTCTTCGGGTTTCAATGGGTATTCAGGAGTTGACCACGCCTTGACCGTGCCTTTTCTCTTCAGATCATTATCTTGCCGGGTGGCGATGTATGCTTGACACTCTGTGCAGACTAATCCACAGAACGCAATAATCTTGTCCATGATGCAGACCTCTCGACAAACTACGGTAGTTTGTCGATATAAGAGTTACAAGCGTTCGCAGGCGCTCTCCCAGGCTTGCATTCCACTGCATCAATTTCGGGTCTCAGTCCGCGCGCGCCTTTCTCAGGATGGATACACAATCTCCTCACTCTTTAAGTGTTGGCACGCAAAAGAATGGCTGATAAGCAATTGTGAGCTTACCAAGATCACAGTCTGAAAAGACATTGAGTGCGCGAAACATTCTTGAGGTCTTCACGAATATAGAAGGTGATGAAGGTTCGAAAGAATGGACAGGAAAACGACGTTAATACGAATGTCAGAGCGGTTGGGAGCAGATCTCTTCGGTGTTGCGTCTGCTAATGATCTCAGCAACGCTCCACAAGGTCATCGTCCTGCGGATGTCCTACCAGATTCGAAGTCGGTCATTGTTCTCGGGTTGAAGATGCTTGATGCTCAGACAGACATCCTCCTAACTGAAGGTGACTATTTTGGAGTATCTCCACGGCAGGGCATGTTCAAAGGTCACAATTCCTTCATCTCCCAAGAACTCGATAGAATAGGATATGCACTAGCACGGTTTCTGGAGAAGGAAGGGTTCAAAGCATATCATCAGATGGCTTCAACTGGAGGAACTGATGAGCGCTACCTTATGGGCCTATTGTCACTGAAACACATGGCTGTCCAGGCTGGACTTGGAGTTCTTGGATATAACAGCTTGCTCCTCACTCCGAAATTCGGTCCAAGGATTCGCTTGACTGCGATAGCAACAGATGTGGAAATTCAGCCGGATACTCCTATGAACGAAAGCTTCTGCAGAAGCTGCGAGAACCCTTGCATATCTTCGTGCCCAGTGAAAGCTCTCCAAAGGCCAGCTGACAATCGAGCTTATGAGATCAACAAGTATGCTTGTCGTCAATATTTGACTACTCGTCCAGCGTGCAGCCTATGCCTAAAGGTCTGTCCAATAGGAAGCGAGCGCATTAGATGAAGCCAAGACAGGAACATGAGTTAGAAGAAGCCATCCATCGTGCGTGCGCTCTTTGCATTTTAGTTTGAGTCTTTCTCTATTTCACAACCCTTGTCCATGCATGCAGTAGAATTTCAGGCACTCTAGTTCTCTTTTGCGATGACCTGAATGTTCGCGAAGTAGATAGATGGACTATAGATGGAAGTTGTTGGAAGTGAAGGAACTGGCTGCCACCGGCTTCCAGCACTTCACAACCATGAACGGAATACAGATCTTTCGCAAACCTAAGCTGTTTCACATGTATGGGTAAAAAAGTCGAGAGTTGGGGAAAAAGTATTTAAAACATGTAAGAGTGGATAAGTGAAGTCACCTGGAGACACTGCTGTCATGGCGAGAAAAGCGCGGATAAGGCTTACAAGCACCGATTACAAGAGGTTAGAGACTGTCTGCAATGAGCTGAATGCAATCGCTGAGAAGACAGGTGTCAAGATGACTGGACCGATTCCTTTGCCCACTAAACGACTCAAAGTTCCAGTGAGGAAGGCTCCGTCTGGAGAAGGCACAGCCACGTGGGACAGATGGGAAATGCGCATTCATAAACGTCTAATAGATATTGACGCAGAAGAGCGGGTGATGAGACGGATTATGAGAATCAGGGTACCTGAGGAAGTCTACGTAAGTATTGAGCTGCTCTAACTCGTGCGGTGGAGAGGAGCACCAAACCCAGTCCGCTGAATCGATGAACCTTTGGATAGAGGGTCCACGAGAGTACATTCTCGGTGTTCTTCCACGAGGGCTGGAGCAAGGTTCAAACACACGGTGATTTAGACTGTATCTTTGCGGTGGCTTGCAGAGAGCAGACCGCCCCCCCTACCCGGTCCACCCGACATCAACTCATCTCGAGTGTGTGCGTGGCACTGGGTTTAATCGTGAAGCCGAGGAGCTGATGCCATGTGTCTCCTCACAGGACTCTTCAGTACAAGAATTGAATAGTGGTGTATGAATAAAGCGTCAGCAGCAGCGCTGTGGTGAATGCTGCGGCCCAAATGGGTTTGTTCCAGAAGAAGATTTTCGAGCCATCTAGGATGCCGAAGGGGATGAGATTGAACAGGGCGATGAAGGCGTTGATCATTAATGAGCGGTGAATCACAAGGGCTGTGAATCCATCCAGAGTGTGGAGGAGGAGAAAGAAGATGGCCGCCAGAGCAATGTTGGTAAGTGGGCCAGCAATTGCAGTCTTCCCAATCGTTCTTCTGTCAGCGGCTCCGCCAATCATCACGGCACCTGGTGAGATGATCTTGAATGGAGATATGATCGAAAGCAGCGTAATGAGAGCCCCAAACATAGTTATCCGGAACTCGGCCCACAACCCGTGGTGTTGAGCTGCCAATTTGTGGGCAATCTCGTGAATGATGAAGGAAAACGCGAATAGAGCAGCTAGCGCTGTGAGAATCTCAGGATACCCATACAGTATCGATTCACCATACAATGGCATGGCAAAGCCAATAGCTAAAGTCAATATGGTGCCAATCAGCAGATGCTTCAGCTCCGTGGTGCTGAACCAGATAGCTCCACCTCGCTGCTGCGACGGAAACAGGGGAACGTTAGATTGATAGGATGACGGCTCCTTTGATGGAAGTGGTCCAGACGGATACTGGCCACGTGGAATTGTCGCACGCCAGTATTCTGAGCAACTGTGATTCTCAGGTAGACGATGCTGCACACAGAAATACTGGTCACAATATGGACATCGGAAGGGCATGTACGGCTCTTGACCGCATTTCTCACATTTCATTGCTGATCCGTTTCCTTCCAGGGTTGCACCTTGATCCGTTTTCCATGTCTGAGGCTTGACGCTTAGGTCAAGAGACAGCTACCAAACATTCTTAAAAAGGTCTTCTTCCGCGTCGATGAGGAGATCCTTCGAGGAATAAGGTTTGTCTGAGACCACACTGTCGAATCCCTTGATGAGTGCCACTGGAATCCCTTCATCGCCCTGACCCATCACGAGCTCAGCAGCACTCGCCAGTTCATCAGCCACAGCTGTAAACTTCACCTGCATGATATATCCGAACAAGTCCTTGTGCCCACGGTAATCGATAAAAGGCCGGATCCCAGCCAAACCTATTGCGAAATTCACTTGCCCTCGTCGAAAAGCTCGACTATACGTGTCAGTCACAATCACACCAACCTTCTTCCCCGTCAACTCCCGAATGCGATCACGCAGATTGACAGCAGATTTGTCTGGATCTTCTGGGAGCAAAGCGTACCGATGCGCACCTTCAATGTTGGATTTGTCTATGCCAGCGTTGATGTTGACAAGACCTCTGCGGTCTTGAACAATGAGAATCTGATTTGAGACTTTGAGCAAACGCGTAGCCTCGCCTGAGATCAACTGAATGATTCGCGGATCTTTTCCTGTTGTCGCAGCGATCTCCAGCGCTTGCGCTGAAGGCTGCACGTTCCCAATCTCCACGATACGGTCTTCAGCTTTCGAAATCACTTTCTGCGCCACTACAAGAATGTCGCCATCATCAATCCTCGCATTGTTCTTGCCTGCAGCTGTCACGATGAGACTGCCCAGATCGTCTCCAGCTTTTATCATGGGAAGACCTGCCAGCCCCACGATCCGAAGTCTCGCACCTCTAGATTTCAGCAAATGCATTGATCTCGTGTTCATGACTCAGGAAAAAGGTGATGCGCACTTATTTGCGTTCACCAATCTCTCTCGGTGCGCGAGTTCCACGTGGACAAGCTTTATCAGATGAGCTCAGTCTACAACGGTGAATTCAGAATGAGGCTGACACTTGACCAGCAAGCAACGCCCTTCAACCTAGAGAACACACTCCAATGCGGACAGCTCTTCAGATGGACGAAAGAAGGCGACTGGTGGCTTGGAGTGGTGGATGGCAAAGTCATCAAAGCTCGACAGGAAAGGATGGTTCTAGAGTTTGAAGGCGTCACACCTGACTTCGTCAGCCGTTACTTCCGTTTGAAGGACAACCTCCCCCAAATGGTCTCGCAAATTCGACAAGACCCATGGATTGTTAAGGCAACTGAAGCGTCGCCAGGACTGCGGCTGGTGAGACAGGATCCTTGGGAGTGCCTAGTGTCCTATATGTGCGCCACCTACAAGGGCATTCCATCGATAAAGCACATGGTGCTCGAATTGTCACAACGGTTCGGTGAGGAAATCACATTTGAAGACTGCACGTATCATACATTTCCTGAACCGGAGACGCTTGCACACAGCAGTATATATGACCTGAGGCTGTGCAAACTAGGGTTTCGAGCCAAGCGAGTCAAAGAAGCTGCAAGAATCGTGGATTGCCATCAACTTGAGTTGGAAGATCTACGGGCAACAGACTATGAAACTGCGAGAGATGCACTGCTTCAGGTTCCTGGTGTCGGGAACAAGGTGGCGGACTGCGTGCTGCTCTTCTCACTGGATAAACTGGAAGCCTTTCCAATAGACACTTGGATAAAACGGGTGATCCAAGAACACTACAGGCATCACTTTGACACATCTTTCATCACGAAGATCTCCGCCAGAAGATCACTTTCTGCACAGGCATACTCTGCGATCAGCGCGTTTGCAAGAGGCTACTTCGGAGAGTTCGCAGGATACGCACAAGAATACTTGTATCACTTCGCGAGATCCAGAGGGTTGGAGTGACGCACTTGCCGTCAACGTGGCAAAGACTGCCCTCTCACCTCGTTCTCTAGGAGCATGCGATCTTGCTTAGGAGGTAGCAGCTGGACGAGTGCTTCCTTCTGAGATCACTGTGGTTCCCACCATTCGATCACTGATTTTCTGATACGCGTCGCCTGCTGTGGCCAATCCGATTATCACGTCTAATAGGATCAGAATCCAGTAGATCTTGCTGAGGTTTCTGACGAAAACTGCATCAAGCGATGGGTGTCTTCCATCTGTGCGCACTGTTTTCAGATTCATGACTTTCTTGCCAAACGTGCCTCCATAGAGAAACTCCATCATGCTGAAATAGAGTATGCTCAGAAGGCCGATGAAGAAGGGGAAAGCGAGAGGATTAAAGATCCCCCAAGGTAAGCCAGTTGCTGCTGCCAATAGCATGAGAGGTATTGTGACGATTGCCACGAAAATCACAATGGCGACTGCCACAATTATGCTGTCAATGACAAAAGCGACAAGTCGTCTAATCCAGTGATCCTGAAGCTTAGAGTCATGCCAGATTCGGTCAAAACCAGTTGACATGATAAGTCACAAGCAGATTCTACTCTTTCAATATATAGAGTTATTGCCCTCTGACGCCCGCAGGTGTCTCGCTAGCCCTTGACAACACCCATGGGCAAGAGTCTGACAACTTGTGTGGCAATTCCTAACTTGTCACTCACGTCTACAACTCTGTCCACGTCTTTGTAGGCTGAGTCAGCCTCTTCCGCCAAGACTACAGCGCTTGCCGACCGAACTATGATTCCACGTTGCTCCAGATCTCGCTTGATCTCCCCGCCCCAGAACCTGCGCTTAGCTGCCGTTCGACTCATCATTCGTCCAGCTCCATGAGCAGTTGATCCAAAGGACAGATCCATCGCCTTCGGGGTGCCCACCAGCAACCATGAACTTGAACCCATGCTCCCGGGTATGATCACTGGCTGTCCAACATCACGGTAGTCAAGAGGCACTTCCGGGTGACCAGGCTGAAAAGCTCGAGTCGCTCCCTTCCGATGTATCCAGACCTTTCCTCGCTGCCCGTTCACGATATGTTCTTCAATCTTCGCGATGTTGTGGGCCACATCATAGACAAGTTGTAGACCCAACGCGTCTGCTGGTTGTCCAAAAGTCTCTGCAAAGCACTGTCGTACCCAGTGAGTGATGGCTTGACGATTAATGAAAGCATAGTTGACGGCACAAGACATTGCTTGGAAATAGGCTTCGGCTTCCTTTGTCGTTCCGGGGGCGCAAGCGAGTTCTCGGTCAGGCAACGCGATCTTGTATTTGTGCACTGCCCGTTCCATAGTCCGAAGATAGTCGGAACAGATTTGATGCCCAAATCCACGGGAACCACAGTGAATCATGACGGTGACTTGGTCTTGCTCATTTATTCCAAAGGCCTTTGCCACCTCTTGATTGAGGATCTTGTCCACCTTCTGTATCTCAAGGAAATGGTTCCCTGATCCCAAGGTGCCAATCTGAGTTGCTCCTCGGTTCTTGGCTGTCGGCGAAACTTTGTCCGGGTTTGCGGTCTTCATTTGGCCCTTCTCTTCACAATGTTCGACATCGTCCGTCCATCCCATCCCTTTCTCAACCAACCATGGAACACCCGTTGAAACAGCCCTTTCCAGCTCGGTGACTGACATTCGAAAATCCTTTCTACGGCTGCCTAACCCGCAGGGAACTCTCCTGAAAATCCTTTCAACCAGTTGTCCTAGTTTGGGGCGAAGATCCTTCTCATCGAGATTGGTCACGAGTAATCTCACGCCGCAGTTTATGTCATAGCCCACTCCGCCGGGACTAATCACTCCTCCTTCATAGTCTGTTGCCGCCACTCCTCCAATGGGGAACCCGTAGCCTTCGTGGCCGTCTGGGAGAGTTATCGCATATTTCAGAATCCCAGGTAGATGCGCAACGTTAGCACATTGTTCCAGCGTTCGATCAGTCTTCATCTTCTCCAGCAGTTCTTTATCTGAGAAGACCATGCCTGGAACGCGCATACCTGCTTTATATTCCTTGGGAATGCGCCATGAGTAATTGTCAATCTCCTCAAGAGGACCCTTGTAGGTTGATCTCTTCATTCCCAGATTGTTCAAAGGTCTTCACCTGCAGAGAAAGGTGGGGAAGCTCAATATAAGTAGTCTTAGAGCAGTCCCAAGCGGCGATGCCCGTTTCGACAATCACTCTTGAGCCTGGGCATGCTTGAAATACTGCATAAACCCTTGGATGTTTTGCGAAATTATGCCTCTGCCCATAATTGGGTGCGTCCTAATGTAGTTTAGCGCTGTGCGTACGGCAGGATCAGCTTTCACAATCCGGGTCTCGATCTCATCCAAGGTTGCATTATCTCTGATTCCTCCCTGGACAGTGTCGCCCCACACTCTAAGTTGATCTTTGTGCATCTGCAACTTGTGGATAGCTTCAGGGGCTTCACCAAAATGAGAGTAGTATAAACTAGTAGGTTTCATCTGCATCAGCCTGTCAAGTGAAGCCAGCATCGTCTCCAGATGGAGCGGAGGCGGAGTCGTCGGGATTATGATATCGAATTCTGGGATGTAGATTCCAGCCGTATCTCCGGGGAAGATTCCTTGACTCTTTTCATCGTAGAAACTCAGGTGGTGAGACGCATGCCCCAATGTTTCGACCACTCTAATTCTGACATCGTCACCTAGGTCAAGCGTCATCCCATCTTCAGCTACCATTATTCGTTCACGGGAAACTGCAACGGGTTCCTGATACAGCTCCGCAACCGTTCCCAGCACGTGCTGTGCTTGCTCCCATAGTCTGTCAGGATTCATCACGTGTGGAGCCCCCCGTTTGTGAACAATCAATCTCGCCTGGGGCAGATAGGAGAGCAACGATCCCACACCTCCGCCATGATCGAGATGGATATGAGAAACTGCAACATAGTCAACGTCTGCAGCACTGATTCCGAGTTCCTCCAGCCCTCTCAGCAGATTAGGAACCGTGGCAGCTGGCCCTGTCTCCACAATTCCAACTCTTTTGCTTCGTATCACGTATGACGAAATGAAACCTGGGAAACCTGTTGGCTTCAGATCAATGAGGAAAATGTGTGGATGGAGTCTCACTGCGAACAAGGTTGTCCACAAGTGACATCAATGAACCTACTATTATTCCTTTCAGAAACGTCACTAGGATTCACGCGATTTCATACACTCAGGTATTGAAGCAATGGAAAATCCGTTGACAGTCAACTGAATGCTCTATATATTGAATTACCCTCATAATATTCTCTGGAGTCCAGAGAGGAGCCATAGAAAAGACTAGAAGAGTCTAGGACGCATTCATCTACTTAGAAGGAGGTGGATACTCAAATTGAGTGTAACTGAACCCCAAACTGAAACCAAGTCGGAGTATTCGGGCTCTCCCACTCCTTTCGGATTTTTCCTGGCGCTTTTTATAGTGTTCGTCGCGTTGACTGTACTTGTTTTCCCAAACATCCTGTCTGCCCTATTTGCAGTGATTGCCTTGGTGAGCCTAGGATTCTTACCTAGCTGCGTAGCGATTAACAAGGAGTGGGAAGAAGCAATTGTCCTCAGGTTCGGGAAATTCCAGCGACTAGTAGGTCCCGGTTTCTTCTTCAAATGGCCACTGGCTGAGACCTTTCTGAAACAGGACAAGCGAATAATCACCCTAGACGTTGCACGACAGGAGGTGATGACCAAAGACAACATCAGTGTCAGCATAGACGCAGTAGTGTTCATGAAAGTGATGAAAACCAAAGACAGCCTAGTCAATATTCAAAATGTGTGGAACAGCGTCATGAAATATGCCCAGACGACGATGCGAGATGTTGTTGGAAACGTGGAATTGGACGAATTGCTCGCGAGACGTGACGAGGTTGCTGACCGAATTGAGAAGATTGTGGAAAGAGAAACACAGGAGTGGGGTGTTGACATTATATCAGTAAATCTACAGAATGTAGAGCTGCCACAGGAAATGAAGAGAGTGATCGCCAGACAAGCTGAAGCTGAACGAGAAAAACGCGCTGTGATTATCAAGAGCGAGGGTGAGTTAACAGCTGCAGAGAACTTGGAGAAAGCGGTGATGCAAATGAGCAACCGAGCTCTGTATTTGCGGAGTCTGTCGAGTCTAGAAGACATTAGCTATGATCAGAGCAACACAATTGTCTTCGCACTTCCCCTCGATGTCACAAAAGGAGAGATCATAGGACTAACTGCCCTATCAGGGGTAAGTAAGGCGAACAACCAGAACCCCAAAGAAACATAGAAGAAGATTGATGGATCGCCAGCCGCTGCTAGCACTACGACCTGCTGCAATCCAAAAATGACAGTGGCACTCTCCACTCTTTCTAGCCGACCCCACAGCCAGTGTCAAACCTTCCAAGAACGCTGTAGGTATAACATTTAAACTCGGAAACGGTATTCTTCACGTTGAAGCGTGTCTCCACGATGATTGACGGCGAAGAGGAGCAGCAGAGAAACCCAAGTGGTATCATCGAGGAGCTCAGCAAGAAACTAGACTTGATCATCAAGAGATTGGATGCTCTGGAAAGCCTCATAGTAGAGAAGCCTGAATACGAAGGGTTGATCACGCCTCTACGGCTCACGAAAGTTGGACTAGGCCTTTATGATGAACCCTTGAAGATCGCGACACGACTCAAGACGGCAGAACGCTTCATAAAGAGGCCAGAAGTCGGCAGAGACATCATGAGTCGATGCATCATTCAAGCTCTCGCGGTCAAGGGCCCCCTAAACATTTCTGCAGTAACTCGCCAGGTTCAAGCCATGCGAGGCAAAGCGTCACGACGGATAATCAGATCACGAATAACACAATTGGAGAAAGCGGGAATAGTTCGACATGTGACAGGATTCGGCAAGAAATACGAATTGATCGAATAGTGATCACTTGACTGACCACTTCTTTCCAGCACACTAAACTAGAGTGCTCACACTTTCTATCAAGTGAGGTGGATGAACATATGAGAGCAATCCAGCAAGAAAAGCTGCTTGGAATAAGGAGAACACTACCTCAGATACGTGAACCTGGTTCGCACGATGCTACGCCACTGAGACAACCAGTAAGTGTTGCTGAACCTGAGTGTAGACGAATCAAGGTGAAGGCAGAAGGCAGAAAAGCCGAAGCTTTTAAAATAGTAAGACATAGCACTCTTACTTGACAGTTAGCAAATGTGGGTGAAGAAAATGAGAGAAGACGATGATACTAAACGAGGAGGAGGAGGAGGAGGAAGATTGCACGACGATCCACAGGAGATAAAGGAAATTCTAAGTGTTGTCTCTTCCGAGATTCCTGGCCTCATCAAGAATATCATAGCAAGTGTGTTCAGCGAAGAAGCAGGACGCAACATGGGAAAGGCCGCAGGATCATTCTACAAAGAACTCAAAGACAGTGGAATGCCAGAAGATATGGCTCTGAGAATGACAGAAGACTACATGAAAACCTTCACAAGCTTGGGAGACTTGATCAAGGGGGTAGGCAAGGGCAAGACCGGATCTCTGAATGTTTCAGTTGGATCCAAGAACTCGGAGTCACGCACATCCGAGTTTCTGCGCGCGCGCACGCGTAAAGACTCGGAGTCGGAAGAAGACGAGTAGATCTCCATTCTTCTAGATACTTGTGAGGCTGCAGGTTGCGGATATTCACAATCTTCAAGGTCTCAGCCCACGCAACAAGGCTGGTGGTTAGCCTCTTTTGGATATGGATCACCCTAGGCTGGAATGTGAGAAAGGCAAGGAAAGCCTTTGAAAAGGAGCTCGTGTTAAGAGGCATCTCGAAGAGGCAGGCAAAGAGACTAAGCCAAACCTTGAAAGCAGCCAAGGATCAAGTGATGGCGTCCATTTGGAAGGCCGCATCCCCGCGATAGCACCGAAATGCCTGTTCCGTCGCCATAGAGACTTGACCGATCTAACCCAAGAATGGCGGCATCAATGATTGGAACCCAGGTTTTTCAGGTCCTGATACATCTGAGAACAGCATGAGGACGAGAAGGAAACGTTATAACCCAAGCGTTTAGCTAGCTCGATCGCTTCTTCTGCCGGAAAGGCGATTGCGTTCACGCCGGCCTTGATTGCCAAGACGTCAGTTTGCGTCCTGTGCCGTCCTCTCGGTCTCATACAACCCAGAGCCAGCGGTGTTGACGGCATCATGAGTCGAGCAGATGCGATCACTTTGCCTACGGTGAAAGGTGAAGGTGGCGTCACTTTCTCCATGGGAGTGTTGTGGATTGGCATAAATGCTATTATGATCACAGCCGAAGGCTGGTGCTTCTCCACTAGTCTCAACGCGTCCAGTTCGCCTTTGAGCTTCCCATAGTGTAGACCAACAAGCACGTGAGGAATTGTTGGAATGCCAGCAGTTCTTAATGCTGTCAGTGATTTCTCATAGTCAGCTACGGTCACATTCAGATTATATATCTCTCTTATTGTTGCATTCGATCCAATTACGTCGATCAAAGCTGCGTCCACCCCCGCCTGTTTCAACCGCTTGGCCAACTCCTCGTTGACGATTCCTGTATGAACCAGCAGAGTCAGCCCGAGTCTCTGCTTGATCTCTGCCATTGAGCGCACGAATTTCCCAAGCGGGACTGACCCATCGGGCAAACAGCCCCCGCTGATCAGGCATCCACGGGCGCCTTTGAGCTTCAAATCCCTGCAAAGTTCAAGAAGCTTCTTCGGGGAACTTGCAGGATGCATTGTGCCTAGGACAATCCCATTGCAGTGCTTGCACTTCAACGAACATGATGAGCCAGTTATCGATATTGATGGGAACGCGTGTGGGGAAGAGCAGTAGTGTTGAGTCTTGTAGTATACGAAACTCGGGGCATAGAAGCGGAGGCTCTTACCAAAATGACGATGACTGACGTCCAGAGTCTGTCTGAATATCTCATCAATCTCTTGCTCGTCTGCATTCAGCAGCTTTCCATAGTCCAATGACTATCGGCTCCAATCCGACATGGAATTCTCAGGTCACACTTGTTGTTACAAGCTTCAGCCTCTTAAATCGTTCTTGCTGCCGAGCACGTGTTTCTAGACCTCAGTAAGTAATATATCTGCAATACGCAATCTTCTGATAGTTCAGATGCCTCAGAGAGAGCGAGATGACAATCGTTTGGCTTTACAGTCTGGCGAGTGTAGCCGTTGTGAGCCTCATCTCTCTCGTAGGTGTTCTGACTTTCTTGCTGAAAGAGGAGATCTCAAAGAAAGCCCTCTTGTACTTCGTGAGTTTCTCCGCTGGAGGGCTCTTCGGAGACACATTCATTCACCTAATCCCTGAAGCGGTAGGTCAAAATGGATTCGGAATCAATGTTTCAACTTCTGTTTTGCTAGGCATCATTGTCTCCTTCATCATAGAGAAACTACTTCAGTGGAGACACTGCCACATACCTACCTCAGAGGAACATCCACACTCGTTTGCCTACATGAATCTCTTCGGTGATGCCGTTCACAACTTCATCGACGGATTGATAATTGGAGGAAGCTACTTGGTCAACATACCGTTGGGAATTGCCACCACGATCGCCGTCACATTGCATGAGATTCCCCAGGAGATGGGGGATTTCGGAGTCCTTCTGTATGGAGGATTCAGCAAACCAAGAGCAGTCCTCTTCAATTTCTCAACTGCACTCTCCGCAGTACTTGGCGTCATTGTAGCTCTGAGTCTAGGCTCTCTCGTTCTAGACTTCACTCCGTTCATTGTGCCATTCGCTGCAGGCAACTTCATCTACATAGCAGGCTCAGACCTAATTCCGGAACTCCGCATTGAAGAGCCAAAACTCGCGAAATCAATGCTGCAGCTAGCAGCGTTCATCCTTGGAGTCCTTGTCCTCTTCTCCATGGTCCTTCTAGAATAGCTTCATGTGGAACCTGAATCCAGGAACGCTCCACTTTCTCATGATTCCCGAATAGTTTATTTCTCGAATATAGAAAAGCAATTGTAGGCGGGATGTGCAGAATGCCATGGCGATGTGGAATCCACGGTTCTTGATCACTTCGTTCAGCCTACGTCAACTTGAGTGTGTGCTCAAGTAAGGTGTGGGTTTCGATGGAGAAAGTTCGAGTCTCAACAGGATCAGCCATTATACTTGGTTTGCGGAAGGGATGTCTGGATGCCAAACCAACAACTGCATATTTACTCACGTATCGCAAAGGCAGATGCACCGCGAATTGCGCGTTTTGCTCACAAGCCAAGAGCAGCAGATCTCGAGTGGAAATGCTCTCCAGAGTGGCGTGGCCAGTTTTTGAAATGGGAAAAGTTGCTGCTAGCTTGGCTAATTCCGCTCGGGATGGGAAGGTTGAGCGAGTCTGCATTCAAACCTTGAACTATCCTGGGGTTCTGGGTGATGTTCTTGTGTTGATTGAGAAGATCAAGTCCCAAGGAACTCAACTTCCTATATCGGTTTCCTGCCAACCCTTGACCATGGAGGAGATGACTAAACTTCACGAAGCGGGAGTCGAGCGAATAGGAATTGCACTGGATGGGGCAACTAGGGAAGTTTTCGAAAAGATAAAGGGTAGTTCTGCAGGTGGGCCGTACAGGTGGCGCAACCATCGTCAAGCCTTGTTGAAAGCAGTACAAATATTCGGTGGAGGACACGTTAGCACACACCTAATCGTAGGCCTGGGTGAGGAAGAAGAAGACATGATTCGCATTGTTCAATGGTGTGTTGACCGGGGTGTTCACCCAGCTCTCTTCTCCTTTACACCGATTCCTGGAACAAGGTTGGAACACAGATGCTCCCCGAAAATAGACCAATATAGAAGGATTCAGCTTGCCCGCCATCTCATTGTTCGAGGGAGGACTCGTTATGAACGAATGGGTTTTAACGAACACGGACAGATTATTCATTTTGGCGTCTCTGAAGATGAGTTGGAGAACGCTAGTCGCAGCGGAGAACCGTTTCTGACGTCTGGGTGTCCATCATGTAATCGACCTTATTACAATGAGAAGCCAAGTGGCCCGCTCTACAATTTCCCGGTAAAACCAGCTTCTCTCGAAATCGAAACGATCCTCAAACAACTCAGGCGCGAGATGTAACTACCAGTGAACTGTTGAGGCTCACAGCAAACTCTGATACGTGATACCTAGGACTTCCCTTTTCGTCTGTGAAGGACAAGAGTGTGACCCCTGATTTCCACAAGATCTGAGCCTGTTTTCTCGACGATCTCTCTTGAGATGTCCCTCATATCCCTCTCTTTCAAACCAGTCTTCAGAACGCGCACTTTTACAGTTTGCTTTCGCTCCAGATAGCTGTCAATAGCGTCTATTACTCCGTCTGTAACTCCTTGTTTTCCTATTTGAACTAGTGGTTTCGTCGAACTTGATCTGTTTCTCATTGAGTGTCTTGCCTTGATCGACATTTCTTCTCTTTCGACCTGCCTTTGTCGGATAGCGCATCCATTCACCGCAGTAACCGCACGTGATCACAACATGGGATTCTCTACGCTGCTGGACTCGAACACGACAGTTGACACCTGGCAAGATAAATCTTTTACATCTCTTGCATATCTGTCGTCTATACTCCAGTGGAATACTCGTCCTTGATGCCATTGAAAGCTTCCTGGCGATGGCAACGTAGCGTTGAGCAAGCGCCTCATCTTTGGAGATCATACGTTTCGCCAGTTCGAAAAGCCTGCAGATCCTCTGCAGTGCGATCTTTCTGTTTGTCGAGTTCAACACGATGCCTCAAACAGCATTCATTGTGGCTCTTACAAGCTCATCTATTGAAATACCTTTCTCACTGGAACAGGAGAAGAGAATAGAATCGAACGGCTAAAGATGAAATTCTGACGTTTCCTACTGTGCGATTTCTTTTTATACCAGAACTAATGTTTTGAGAGTGCGATTGACTTTGGGCATTCAATCTTTCCTTCAGTCTGTAAGTAGGTTGCTAAAATTGGCCACCAAACCTGGTCGATCTGAACTCTGGCAATCTATTAAGATATGTTTACTTGGCATCGCAGTAGTGGGTGTTGTCGGATTCATAATCAAGCTAATCTCCTTCGTCCTGGCAGGTCTTTGATAGCGGTGAGCACGATGTCTGAGTCCAAAGTGCCAACAACTTCTGTGTTCGCCGTACGCACTACCGCAGGACAGGAAAAGAACGTCGCGAATCTGATTTCCATAAGAATAGAAAGTGCCAAACTGCCAGTTAAAGCAATCCTAGTACCTGAAATGCTGAAGGGTTACATTTTCATTGAATCTGAAGGCCCACATTCTGTGGAAGAAGCAATCGCAGGAATCAAGCATGTCAGATCTCGAGTTCCTGGCATCGTCAGTTTTTCCGAAGTGGAAAGATACATAGTGGTCAAGCCAGTCATTGAAGAGCTAGACGTCAATGACACGGTGGAGATCGTCAGTGGCCCATTCAAAGGAATGCGAGCGAAAATAACTCGAATCGACAAGACAAAGAGCGAAGTGATCCTCGAGCTCTTGGAAGCCTCTTTCACGCTCCCAATCACAGTTCACGCGGATTATGTTAAAGTAGTGGAGAAAGCAAAGGAGGATTAGAAAGTGGGACAGAAGAAAACAATAGATGCATTGGTGAGTGGGGGACAAGCGACCGCTGGACCACCATTAGGGCCTGCCTTAGGGCCGTTAGGCGTCAACGTTCTAGCGATTGTCAATCGGATCAATGAGTTGACCAAGGACTACGCTGGGATGAAAGTGCCTGTCAAGATCGCCGTCGACACTGAAAACAAGGAATTCGACGTCACAGTAGGAACACCGACAACTTCCGCGTTGATAGTTAGTGCACTGAAGATCCAAAAAGGTTCAGGCAACCCAAAGGAAGAAAAAGTTGGCAACCTCACAATGGCTCAGGTTGTTGAGCTCGCAAGAAAGAAACAGCAAGAGTTCCTCGCGAAATCTCTCAAATTGGCAGCTAGAGAAGTGTTAGGCAGCTGTTTGAGTATGGGTGTGACTGTGGAAAACAAAGACCCACGAGAAGTTCAGGGAGAAGTAGCTGAAGGGAAATACGATTCCCTCTTCGAAAACACAAAGTAACAATCTTTTTATAAAGGGTTTCAATACGAGATTTGGCACGAGGCCTATACAATGTCGCTGGATACAAACACTGTTCTGGAAGCGATCAAACAGCTGAGAGCACAGCCCAAGAAGAGGAAGTTCAGCCAATCGATGGAACTCATTATCAACCTTCAAGACATTGACATGAAGAAGCCTGAAGGTAGAATACAGGAAAGCATCGAACTCCCGCACGCTCCCACCAAGAAGTCTAAGGTGTGTGTGATCGCCACAGGCGAATTGGCACTGAAAGCGAAGAGAACTGGAGCAGATCTCCTGAGCAATGAAGATCTGGAATCTCTGGCGACGGACAAGAAGAGACAAAAACAACTGGCAAACACGTATGATACGTTTTTTGCAGAAGCAGCCCTGATGCCTCTCGTTGGAAAAGCTTTGGGAGCCATCCTAGGCCCTAGAGGAAAGATGCCAAAGCCGCTTCTTCCAAATGCAAACATTGAAGCACAAATGGCGAAGTCAGCGAAAACCATAAGCCTCAGAGTTAGAGGACAGCCTGTTCTTCAATGTGCGGTTGGAACAGAGGACATGAACGATAATGAACTGGCCGAAAACACTGTAGCTGTAGTTAAGAGACTTGAAGGAAAGCTGAAGAGAGGCCTCAAGAACATGAGGACGATTTATCTTAAGACCACAATGAGCCCTCCAGTCAAACTCAAGATATGAAGGCATTCTGAATGAAAGCTGAGCGGCAAGTATTACAGCAGAAAGCTAGAGAAATAGAAGAGGTCTGCAACACTATTCAACAATACAAGGTTATCGCACTAGCTAGTTTGGAGAAGGTCCGCGCTGCTCAGCTTCAACAGCTCAGAAAGAAACTAGAGAAAGATGCTTTTCTGCGAGTTACAAAGAACACGCTAATCAGACGTGCCATTGCTCAAGTAAAGGACAGACCAAACCTGGAGATTATCGGAGAGCACTTGACAGGCGCGACAATTTATGTGTTTACAGATCTCAATCCATTCAAACTTGTCATCCTCTTGCAGAAGAGCAAAGTGATTACAACGGCAAAAGCAGGTGACATCGCTGCATTTGATGTGGTAGTCCCAGCAGGAAACACGGGTCAGCCTCCAGGGCCGATCATCAG
>CAYFWV010000020.1:0-23347 GCA_964346975.1 uncultured Candidatus Bathyarchaeia archaeon | reverse complement strand
TATTCTTCATAAAGCTCTGTAAAACTTGTCTTCTCTTGGATTGCCCATGACGGAATTTGAGCATCGACTGCCAATTTCTTGTTAATCTGGCGTTGTATTCGTCTTCGTCCTTGTTCTGTTATTGCCCATATACCACGTTGAGGACTTGCCATCTCACCTTTGGAAACAAGGCTTTGCCTAACCCATTGGATGCGGTTTGTCCACTTGTTTCCTCCAGAAGATATTCTCTCATTTAGGTCATCTTCAGTTATTTTCGGGAACTTCTTGGTAACTAGTGGATAGATCTCTTGAGTTCGCCCTTGTCCTCCAATTTCGACAAGAACTTGGAGGAGTGGTAATTGAACTTCACTCTCCTTTGGAAGCATGCTGTCTCCCTGCTACTTGTTCATTCAGTTGCAATATAAAAGTGACTTTTCCACCTAAATTTGTTCCATGAACACACATCACAAACAAGTGCAGGTTTCGTGAAAACATCGTTTATTATCTACCGTTACTATTTATTTTATAGGGGTGTGGTAGATTATGCGGAGTACAACCACTATCAGAGTGAGTAAGGAATTGGCACATTGGATCAGATTTCATGCCAAGAATGAGTTGCTGACAGTTGGCGAGTTTCTTGATTTACATCTTAGGGATATGCAGCCCTCTAAGCGTGATAATAGAGGAAAGCGAAAACGCCCTAGCGTAGCAGTTGCTGTTTCAACTGGTTCCTCAATTGGGGATTTGGAGTATTGGCGTAGGCGATATGAAGGAGTACCGAGTTGGGCACAGGTCGTGGACTAGAAGCCATACGTTGACCATAGCGAAAAACCTATACGTATTTACACATAATTTATGTGTGGATTGGAGCAGAATTGGGAAAGGTAAATGTCACTATAAGAATTGACGATAGAATTGTGGAAGAAGCCAAGGAATTAGGGCTAAATATCTCAAAGACTTGTGAAAACGCCTTAAAACAAGCGATTAATCAACTTAGACCCCTTTACAGTCAAGAACGTAACTTTTCAAGTCCGAAAACCTCTCAAAACTCACGTGTGGTGGACAGGGCGGGATTTGAACCCGCGGCCTCCACGATGCCAACGTGGCGATCATTCCAATCTGATCTACCCGCCCATATAGGCTCTTTCGACATATCTTCCGTGCTATTTGATGTTTTTGGTCGCGAAATCAAACGTGGAAGTTGATCTCAGCTTCATACAATTCTTTAGTAGGCAGCGCTAGGCTATTGGTGATGACGATGGCGAAGAAGGAATCACGGAAGAGAATCCGAATCAAGGCACACTACATGCAGGTAAGGCAGCGATCCACGAAGAAAGGAAAGAAAGGCACGATAATCGGTAAATGGAAGCCTTCCAAAAGATCAAAGTGAAGATCATCAAGTGGGTCTCCTCTCCTGCGGGAGTCCGACGCGGTTTCTACGGGTTTGATCATGGGAAACTGCATGTGTGTCCAACAGGAACACAGAAAAGTTTATTAAATCTTAAGGTTCACTATACTCGTCAGAGGTAACGCTTTTGCCCAAATTAGCAGCGCTAAGATATCCGCTGCCATCTGAGAAACACGGTGATGACTGTAATTGTGACGCTTGCGGCAGAGTATTCGATAATCCCATCGAACTCACCATCTTATCCTCAGAACCCCTGCAAACCTACAAGGCCTGCCCTTTCTGCTTCTCAAAAGTTGACGAAGGACCAACCATGGAAGCCTTCCGCAAGACGGTCTTTTCATCAAGTCCTCAGACTCCCCCAGACACTCTGAAGACTCCTCAAGAAGAGAGCCCGGCAAAATCTGACACTACCAATGAGGAAGCCTGCCCCCACCACCTTGGATATCTGAGAAAGCGTCCTAAGAACTCACCGATTCCAGACAGCTGCTTGACATGCAGAAAAATGGTTCAATGCGTCCTCTAGAACCGGCAAAAACGTCCACACACGCATCACCTGCATTTTTGAATCATATCTAAAGTACATATTCTGTTTTGTGACTCAAAGTTCATAATCTATTTATCTCTTCTGGAATTATGATTGCTGGGATGAAATAATGGCAATCTCGCGCATTAGCATCAAAGACTCAAGTGAACTGAGAAAACTCGTCATCGACGACGTGAACGTCATTGAAGACGGCCTAACCGTGGTCTGTGAAGACATGCCCATGGACTCAAAAGCGAAGATCGACCTCCTCTGCCATGACGAAAGCGGGCAATTCGTGATTCTGAAGCTGGGTGCAAAAGAAGATGACAACATATTCTTTGACGGCTTGAAGATGCTGACACACATTAATAATGTCAAACCACTCCTGAAATTCACATACAAGGACTTCAAGATCGATGCTAGCAAAGACCCACGACTGATATTCTTGGCACCTGCATTTTCACCGCAACTCGTGGATGTCGTGAAACAAATGCAAGGTATCCAAGCTGACCTGTACACATGGGAATACTTTGAGTTTGATGGAAAAAGAGCCTTGCATCTTGAAACAGCTTGGCAAAGTGAAGCGTCCAAATCCAAACCCCGCAAATCGAAATCAGAGAAGCCCAAGCAAGAAAAACCAATCAAGGATGACAAAGTTCAAGAAGAGCCAGAACCCGTGGCCGAAGTAGTAATGCCTCCTGAGGAACCCATCTCTGAGTCCGACACAAAAGAGTACAAAGATCGAAACAAGAAGAAATCAATCTTCTCAATCTAAGCCGATTTCCATCACAAGCCACATTTTTCTCCACCCGAAGATTTCTGCCCTGCTGACTAACTTATTAGCGCAAGCTCTGTCTACCTAGATAGAGAATAAGCTGGCTACATCAGCGGGTGAAACTAGATGAATGTAAGACTTCTTGTCGACAGTGAAGATGTTCAAATCAGTGATTTTGTGAAGAAGATCCTCAGCGGAGCAATTACCGGTGCAGTACTGTCATTGAGAGACATAAACGAAGATTGGCAACAAATACGTATTGAAATAGAGCGGAATTGAAACTCACTCCACGCTCCAATCGAAACTGCGCTTGATTAGCAAGTCACCGGCAAGGCTTGGCCATCCACTCTGGAACCCTAAACTCCTCCACCTCATCCCCAGTGATCGAAAGGTTTGCCATCCAGAATCGGCGTGTCATGGAAAGCATCAAGCCCCTTCACCCACAGAATGTTCCCCTCTCGTTTCACGAGCTTCACTGGTGTCAAACCAATCGGGTTTGGACGTCGTGGAGTTCTTGTGGCAAACACGCCAATCAAAGGTAACTCCTGTCGTCCCCAGGGATGCGTCTTCAAGTACCATGTAGCCCTGCCTTGCATCTTGTTCAGCCAGGAAATCACAAAGAGATGAGAAAACTCCTCCAAGCCATCTAAAGCTTCTTCAAGCTCACTCTTGACGACTATCATTGAGATCAGACTCTTGTCCTTAACATCCTCATCAACAGATACTCTCCTCACGTAGCCTATGGGTTGGACAAATATGCTCTTTGAGGGACTCAACTTCATCAACTGTACTATGAGTAGACGATCGGAAAAGCCTACTCTGGTGTACGTGTGACTTCTGTATCTGTGTTGTACTCTTCGACAAGAAGGTTTATCAAATATTACGATGCATTATAACATCAGTGAGAAGAAGAATCCTGAACCATTAGTCAAGAGAAGTGAAAACTATTGCATAGTTTAACAATATTCACAATCTTCTTCTTCATTTTCCTAGCATCATCTCTTGCCCTTCCGGTTCCCTTGTTTCCAGGAAACTTGGCAAGCTACCTGTTCGTCACCTCCAATACTGTGGCGGCATCATTCGTGAGTGGGCTCGTCAACGGCGTCTTCTACGGGTTTCTAGCTTGGCTCGTTACCATCGTGAGCTTCAGGTGGATCGAACGAGCAGTGACTAAGAGCAAGCTGCCAGAGGAGAAAGACTAAAGGCTTTCCAGAAACTCGAAAACTAGCGACTAGAAGCGAAATCCAGTGATATGGATGATGCTTCCGCAGCTGTTGCACTTTATCACAAGTTCTTCCAGTTCCTCACCTTGTCGCATCTTCACTTCTTCGATGATGTAAGTGCTCTCAGACTCATCTTCAGGTGATATAATAGCGCCACAACGAGGGCAAGGAAAATCTCCATCACCCTCGATCTTGGTTAGATCAATGACGTGCATCGCGGAAGATCGTTTCATCTTTCACTCTTCCTTTTTGACGATGTTTCTCGTCTTACTGCAAGGAATATAAATAACATTTGTGAATCGGAAATCCAGAGTACACACCGTCCGAAGACGCGATCGCTATACTACTGCTAGGTCTTCTGTTCTCTAATATCTAGTGTGGTTGAGAGCCTATAAATTGTTTTGAGATTCCTAGCTTCTCGTCTGAGCGCACTGGCTCATGTAGGAGAATAGACAGGGGCGAGAGAGAAACATGAAGAACACCAAGACCATATATTGTAAACGCTGTATAGATCCTAGCGGATCATATTGAGGAAGGTCGTGGAACCCCTGACGGATCAAAAAGTCGGAATAGTTGGAGGAGGCTCCGGTGGACTTGCATGTGCGATGCTACTGGCTCACAATGGGTTTGATGTCACAGTATTCGAGCAGGCTGAGACTGTTGGAGGCAGAAACGCACCGCTACAGCTGGGGAGATTTACTTTCGACACAGGGCCCACTTTTCTCAATATGAAGTTCGTCCTCGACGAGCTTTTCAATCTCTGCGATCGCAGTAGCTCGGACTATCTGCACTGCACGCTTCTCGATCCGATGTACCAGCTGAGTTTCACAGATCGAGATCTCCAGATGAGCAGTGACAAGGAGAAGATGCGAAAGGAACTGGAGCGATCTTTTCCTGGACACATCAAAGGACTAAATCAGTTCTACACCAGAGAGAGAGTCCGGTTTGAGAAGATCATGCCCAACCTGAGGAGAGACTTCTGCTCCTTGCGAGCATTCATCTCACCCAAGGTGATAAGGGCACTGCCATACGTCTTCGCTACCGGTTCAATCTACGAAAACCTGGGAACATACTTCGATGACCCAAAACTTCGAGTATGCTTCACGTTCCAATCGAAGTACCTTGGAATGTCCCCCTGGGAATGCCCAGCTGCCTTCACAATGATTCCCTTCGTTGAACATGAGTTCGGCATCTATCACATCATGGGCGGCCTAGACCAGCTGTCACAGGCGATGGCCAAAGTTGTACGGGAGGAAGGCGGCACCATTAGGACCGGGGCAGCCGTTGAAAGACTACTGACTTCAGGTCGGCGGACAACAGGTGTGGAACTGGATGATGGTGAGGTCTTCTCGTCTGACTATGTCGTGGTAAACGCCGATTTCGGATACGCCTTCACAAGACTGATCCCACCGGGGAAGCTCAGGAAGTATTCTCAACGGAACATCAGCAGGAAACGATACTCATGTTCTACCTTCATGCTGTATCTAGGAATCAACAAAGAGTATTCAGCACCTCATCACAACATAGTCCTCGCAGAGGACTACCGCACAAACATCAATGACATTACTCAGGGTAAACTCTCTGATGATTTCTCCTTCTATGTCCAGAACGCTTGTGTCATTGATAAAACACTGGCACCACCGGGCAAGTCCACGGTCTATGTTCTGGTACCAGTCCCGAACAATTCATCTGGACTAGACTGGACCAACGAGAAGGACAGCTTCAGAAGAAAGGTTCTCAGCGCAATCGAGACCAGAACACCAATGAAGGACATAAGCGACCACATCGAGGTTGAACGAACCATCACGCCAAGAGAGTGGGAAAGTGACTACAACGTCTACAAAGGAGCAACATTCAATCTTGCCCACAACATTCGTCAAATGCTCTACTTCAGACCCCACAACAGGTTCGAAGAACTCCGTAACTGCTACCTGGTTGGAGGAGGCACACACCCAGGAAGCGGTCTTCCTACGATATACCTTTCTTCAATGATATCAGCAGGGCTGATAGCCAAGCACGCGAAAAAGAGCGCCGCGTAGTTCAGCTCCTGATGCGGGTAAGCTTCTCGGCGGCCCAGAGATGAACTGCAACGTAGAAGGTGAGCATTGAAAAGTTGAACATGAAATCTTCAGCTGGGATTGTGGCTAAGCGCAGCCCAGTCGTTGCCAGGTGCGAATACTCGACAATCGGCAGTGAGGTGAGCAGGAAATTGAAAACAAAGAAAAGCGCGAAAGTCACAGCGATGTAAGACCAGTAGAGTCTTGAGGAGAAGAGGTGTGGAACCAGCTTTGGCGCAGCGAGAATGGTCAGTCCCACAGAAAGCAGCGCAAGGAACGTGTACTCTCTGTTGAGAAAACAGAGAGACAGCAATGCAAACGCTATTCCAACTAGAGGCAGGAGCTTGTCCAATCGCAATGTCTTCTTGTCCTCCAGAAAGTACGCCAGCGCTTCATAGGTGAAAAGACAGCTAAAAGGAGTTGTAACAAAAAACAGGATCTCTTCCAGGGGTAGGCCGAGCAGTTTCATCCCCAGGAGATAGCTGGCATTGAATGACCAGTGACCTCGACTTGTGGCTAAGACATCCCAGCCAACAAACAGTAAACCTACCGAAAACATGGAAAAGGCAACTGACTTCATCTTTGAATAGTATCTGATTCTCTTTCTTTCGAAGGCAACAGCTAGTGGGAACATGATTATCGCGAGATTGATGTATAAGTAGGCATACACGGGCAAGAATATGGGCTCAAGGGACTAATTAATTCGATGTGAGGCTCAGCAAATCGGCAAGTGTGACGAGTCTGGTTTGATGTTTGAGCGCTGCGAGCACAAGCCCTAGGTATGACATGTGTCATAGGCAAGAGCGTCAGACCGCTCTGATCTGAACATCAAACCATAATTGGAGCAAACCCATTTGCCTTACAGCTTCATCTACGATTTAACGTGTGTCTCCCAAAATATCATCAAGTGTTGGAATCAGCCTATCGAGCAAACCTACACAGAGTTCTCGGAGGACGAGTCAAAAAGCTCGTTAAGACGTTCAAAATCGACGAAGCCACAGAAAGCGGAAGACATGTACGGTATTTCTATCTCGCCACACTCAAGAAGTGAACACATCATGCAGCTATGACAATGTCAGATGTGAGCATAAATCCGCTGGCTCGAGAACCTTCCAGTCTCCATTTCCTTCTCGATCTCTTTCAACAGTAGAATCCGCTTGAAGGTTGGAGGATGAGTTGAAAACCACGTGTTGATGCTGGTCCAGGTTGACTTCGCTTCCTTAGCCATCGCGAGTTGAAGCTCCTTCTCATCCAATACACCATCTCTGTCCAGATCATATTCGTCTCGTCGTTCAATGATTCTCGCCGACTCTTGTTTCGCCATCGCAGGGTCACTGATATAGAATGATCTGGCACCTGTTGTGGGTCTCGGTGAAAGAGAAAGATTGTAGGTTATCTTCACAAGTGCACTCTGAAGGTGCCTCGGCTGCGCGGTGAGATAGGCTGAATAGGAATCCGCGTAGTGTTCACGGAGCCTGCTCAACCCCATCACGCATACCAGTGTGACAATATAAATCACATAGGACATCATGGCGACAACGAAAAGAGTTGTCGCTAACCCTCCGCTTTTCTTCCCGCGGGAACTTCTTCCTCCCCACCGTGCAGCCTCAAATGTTCCCCAAGAAATCCAATAGGCTAGAAGCGGTAAGGCTGAAAGCATTGTCACCACAAGGTAATCCTTGTGTTTGATGTGTCCCAACTCGTGACCTATGACTGCCTCCACCTCCTCCGTGTTGAGTTTTCTCAGTAGTCCTTCATGTAGAGCCAAGGTGGCGCTGCGAGGAGTCCAACCAAAGACGAAGGCGTTGGGAGTCTCTTCTGGTACAATTGCCAACTTGGGCGGTGGGATGCCGCCTTTTGCGCAGAGCGCACTCACCTTCGAGTCCAACCACGGATTTTCACCGGTTCTCAAGTACCGCAGATGAGTGGAACCTTCCACAACTGCTGGACCGATGAGATACTGGAATAGGAGAAAGAGCAGAGTCGCAACGAACGCCCAGACTAAGGGAAGGTTGAGTATGAAGATTACAGCCACGAGGAAGACAGCGAAGATTATGCTGATCAGAAAGATAGACAATGTCATAGAAAGTCTCAGCCGAGCCAGTCTCGCCAAGAAAGCATCCTCGCTGCATGAGCCTAGAGTTAGCTACAGAAATAAGCATTGCTGACACAACTCTGGATTCATGGGCACACGTGTATGTAAACCGGGTTGGATGCTGACCCTGGATTCAAACAGGGTGAAAGTGCGTTCCGTCCTCTGTGGATTTCATCGTCAGCGGCGCTCAAACAATATATATCCCACATGCACAGTTTTCTAGATGAGTTTGGAGGGAATTGGTGACGAAGCGACAATTGGGGCTCTTGACTCTCGGCGTATTCCTGATAATTGTTGCCACGTGGGTTGGAGCTTTCTTCCTGAGTATAATCGCATTCAACGACATCCTCCCACTGATTCTCTTGTCCAGTGGAGTTTGGGCTGTTGTGGTAGCGGGGATTAAAACCCTCACATCTAGAGAGACTGGCGGAGCCTTTGGCGTCTTTGGGTGGGGAACACTTTTCATCGTCGTCGGCGGATCATGGTATTTCAGCAGCTTGGGAATGCCCATTGAATTCACAGTCGTGTTCGTCCTTCTCCTGCTTGGGGTTCTGGCGATAGCTGCAGGGCTCAAGTCTCGTTGAACGCACAGCGATCCTGTCAATGATGAAGTAGAGATCCGAAATGTCTATCATTAAAGCGATTAGTTGCGCCCACTGTGGGGCTCCAGTGCAGTTTGAACCTGGTGAAATACTGACAACCTGTCGCTACTGTGGCTTCACTCAAGTCATTGAGACAGGTGAAGCCTTCACCTTTGCTCATTCAATGTTCTTGAACGAGTATGATGCGACTCAGATTGAAAGTGTAATCAATCAATGGATGGAGGATGGATTCGCGAAACCGAGCGGGCTCTCCAGGAAATCAACGCTGACTGAGAAGAACTTGACATACCTTCCCTTCTGGATCCTAGATGTTGAGGTTTCCACAGTGTACAAAGGCGTTTTTGAACGACTGACACCACCCGTCGTGAAAGAGGGGCAGATCCAGAAACACTATGATTGGGTCACACTAGCTCGAAAAGGCACACAGTTTCCCACCAGAGAATATGATGTTCCATTAGAAGGGAAGATTCCCTACGACTTTCGGAAGATTGAGAAATTCGCAAAAGTACTAAACAGTGAAATGGACAGCGATGAAGCGACAACTAGGGTCAAGCAGGATATCGAAGCTCATCACCAATTCCTGGCAAAGCAAGAGGTTGACAAGATACTGGAGATTCAAACCGACTTCGAAGTCGGTGCTACAGTCTATCTTCATGCTCCTATCTGGTTTGTTGTTTACGAATTTAAGAAGAAGAAGTATCGCATCTTAGTCGATGGAGCCACAGGAACAACGATTGAAGGTGAAATACCTCCTGTGAAGATTGGCCTCTTCTAGGAAGAGATGACTCTTCTCAGGAAGCCAGGGCTTTCTTCGAGACGAGAACAACTGATCTCAGCTGCGCGGGCGACCTATGGATGACTTTCATCTGGCAGGTTTCACTTCAAGGTTTAATGGCGTGCGGGACAACTTCTTTGAGCATTGCGGGCACTTGCCGCTGTACTTGCTGATGATCTCGTAGGGTGCCTTGGGAGAATCTGGGCTTTCATACAGAATCTTGGTGCACTGGTGGCAGATGACTTTGAATGGCATAGGCGACACTGATTAAGGTCAATATCTTGAGGCATTTAGGTGATTCGAGGCAACAACATTCAGTGGCTTGGAGAGGGGGCAATGAAACAGAAGAATCTTCTAGAAGCTTCGTACACTATCAAAGTCAGCGCGTCCAGCTAAGATTTAAATCATCGCCACCCTACGTTGCAGGAAAGGAGTGAAACCATTGGGGCTCCCTGATCTTCTGAGGCGCGAATTCTCATTCATCACAGGGAACTATCGCATTCTCGTCATAAGCTGGATCATAATGGATCTCGCGATGGAGATGCCAAACCCCAACTTCCAAGTCTACGTTGTAGAGACCCTGAAAGGGCCTGAGATGGCGCTAGGGATCATTGGACTAGCTAGCTTCATCGGGATGGCAGCAGTGGCCTTTCCTGGAGGCTATCTTGCCGATAAATTCGGGAGAAGGTGGCTGATCACAACAATGACCTTTGTGATGGCGCTTTCCAACCTGTTTTTTGCTTTGGCTCCAACATGGCACTTCGTGTTGTTGGGTTCGGTGTTGGGAAGCCTCTCTCTCATCTATCAACCTGCTCTCTTCGCGATGGTTCAGGATTCTCTGCCCCCTGAACGAAGAGGCATGGGATCCTCAATTATTCAATTGATCCATGGAACATTCAACACTCCAGGCCCAGTGATCGCTGGTTTCTTATTCCTTCAACTCGGGCTGGAATGGAGCATGAGAGTCATTTACTTCATCATGACCGCGCTATTCCTTGTTGCTGCAGTGTGGCGTCTCAGATTGAAAGAAACAGTCACACAGAGAGAGCCGATTCGGCTCCGCTACTTCATTTCTTCCTATCCAAAGGCAATCAAGGAGAGTTTTCTAGTTTGGAAGACAGTGCCCAGATCCATGTTCTGGCTCTTCATCGGACAGGTGCTTGTCATGTTCAGCTTTTCACTCACTCAAGTGATAAACCAGCTGTACGCTGTGCAGGTGCTAGGCATCAGTCTTGAGCAGTGGTGGCTTGTCTATGTGCCACTCCTGCTCACCATGGTAATTGCCTCCATTCCAATCGGAAAGTTCGTTGACAAATATGGACGCAAGCCTCCACTGATTCTGGGCCTCACGATCCTAGGCACTGCAATACTGATCTTCTCAAGTGGCACGCTGCAACTGATCATGATCTCGATGATTCTATTCGGGGCTGCCCAACTGCTGATCATGTCAGCTGCTGTCGCGCTTTCCACAGATCTTGTGAAGCCTGAGAGCAGAGGCAAAGTGAATGGATTCGTGAATTTCATCGGCTACATTTCGATGGGCTTCGGTATGCTCTTGGGCAACTACATGTTCATCGAGGGGCTTCGGATTGGGCTGCCTCAGTTGCCGTTCTACACGGCTCTGGTGCTGATATTGCCTGAGCTGCTGATTGTGCTGCTCCTCATCCGTGAGCCTAGAGAACGTGTCGGTTCACTCGATACTGACGCAGCAACATAACCTATCACTGTGCAGACCTGTACGCTACCCGCAGCTGCAGACGCCTACTTGTGCGTGCACAACAATTTTTAGTCTCACACAGGTGTTAGTTGTGTGGACTGGGCGTTTCATGACTGAGAAGATTATTGGTCATGGCACATGGTATGATAAGACAGTAGTGACTCTTCTGAAGAGAGAGCGCAGGCTTGGCCGCAGTCTGAATCTCATCCGAACTGAAATGGGTCTTGGTGCCTCAGGTCTTCCACACATCGGTAGTTTCGGGGATGCAGCACGCTCTTTTGCTGTGACTCTCGCTCTGCGAGAGCAGGGTCTCAACTCAGAGTTGATCGCTTTCTCTGATGACAAGGATGGTCTGCGCAAAGTACCAGCAGGATTCCCGCCATCACTCCAGAAATATCTCGGGTTCCCTGTCACCAGCATACCAGATCCATTCACATGTCATGAAAACTATGGAGCCCACATGAGCTCTCTACTGCTCGATGCATTAGACAAGAGCAGTATTCAATACACCTTCGTTTCAGCAGCACACGCGTATGAGACAGGCATCTTCAACGAGGAAATCAAGACTATACTCACTCACTCTCAGCAAGTGGGAGAAATCGTCAAAGAAGAAGTGGGACAAGATCGTTATACGGAAGCTCTCCCCTACTTTCCGATCTGTGGGAACTGTGGCCGAATCTACACAACCACTGCTCACACATACCTCGCTCACGAAGGAAAGATCCTCTATGACTGCAAAGGCATGGAAGTCCGAGGCAAATGGCTCGAAGGCTGTGGCCACCACGGAGAAGTTGACTACAGAAAAGGTCAAGGAAAGCTAAGCTGGAAGAGTGAATTCGCAGTACGATGGAAGGCACTAGACATCCGGTTTGAAGCCTATGGGAAAGACATCGAAGACTCCGTCAGAATCAACGACAGAATCTGCCGTGAAATCCTCCACTATGAACCACCACACCACGCTCGCTATGAGATGTTCCTCGACAAGAGCGGAAAGAAGATCTCAAAATCCGCAGGAAACGTCTTCACCCCTCAGGTCTGGTTCCAATATGGATCATCGAGATCGCTCATTTTGCTCATGCTGAAACGGTTTGTGGGAACACGTGAGCTCTCCATCGTGGACATTCCACAATACATGAACGAACTCGACGATCTTGAAGACATCTACTTCGGCAGAAGAAGAATCGGAAACAAGAAGGAACTCGCCAAACTAGAGGGATTGTACAAGTACTGCTGGTGGCTCAACCCTCCACAAGAACCCAGCACACATGTCCCGTACAACCTTCTCTCGTTCCTAGCGAAAGTTGCACCAGAGAACAAGAAGGCTGAATATATCGTGACAAAACTGAAAGAATATGGCCACAAAGACGCGAGCCTCACGGAAGATCTGAAGGAAAGAATAGGATACGCACTCAACTGGAACCATGACTTCGCTGCAATCAGCGAAACCTCAGTCACCCTTTCATCAGATGAGAAGAAAGCACTCCAGAAGCTGGTCACTGCTCTCCAAGAGGAACCCAGCGAAGACGAAATACAAAGTGCAATCTTCACAATTGCGAGAAACCATGAGATCGTGCCGAAGCGATTCTTCAAGATCCTCTACACGATTCTATTGGGAACACCAACTGGACCGAGAATGGGGCCATATATAATCGCCATGGGAAGACAAAACGTGGCTGACACTCTAACACGCGTTCTGAAAGGGAGAAACCATCCATCTTGAGTTCAGGTTACCCGCAGAGGTTTCACGTCAATTAGACTAGAGAAACCTTTCAAATCTCCGGTGCTCAACAATGAACCTGTTCAAATCTAGAGAAACTATTCTCACCTTAATCATCCGCAATGGAACATGTTTTGCTATGAGGTCATTGTACGCCTCCTTCTGCTTGCTCATCAGTCTAGCATTGCGTCCACACTTGATCTCCACAATTTCAAGCTCCCCAGCAACTACTGGATATTTCTCAGCAGGTCTATGGCGACGTTTAGACAACACATTGTTCAACCTACCTGTACGCTCGCGTACTTCACGCTTCTTCCCCGTTTCCCGAAGCTTGAAGAGCAAACCGTCTGGAGTGCAGTGATTCTGGACTAGTACTCCCACAGTTTCAGCATACTTGGCAAGAAGTTTCACGTCTGCGTAGACGCCGTGAACCAAGAAGTCATCCCGAAAGCGCTCGAAGCTGAACAGCTTCTGGTTCCAGGCTCCCAAGTTTTCCTTGTAGTCATTGTGGCTTAATAGGACATGATCCCACCCCTCCTCTGCCGCAAGCTTGGGAGCGAGCTTGTGGCGAATGAAACTTCTAGCCAACTGCTCACCAATCGATCCCTTGATGCCATTTAACTCCACTGTTCGAAACTTATATTCCAAGCCAGAATCAACTCATTTTGCTGCGGGATCTCGTTGTCCCCCTATTAGGGGGAGGACTTAGAGACTCTGAAGCAGCGACAATCTGTGGAGTGGAGAGACTAACCTCACACTAATACATACACTGACTGACGGTTTACGCCTGCTATTTTAAGAACCCTGGCACGCATATATGATGACCGCTAGGCGAGGCAGATGCATTTGAAAGAATATGATGTAATCGCGATTGGCACCGGATCTGCATTGAACATCGTCGCTGCCATGCTCCAAGAGACTCCTCAGACAAAAGCTGCTGTGATTGACAAAGATGAGCCTGGAGGAATCTGCCTAACTCGAGGATGCATACCATCCAAGATGCTGCTATATCCTGCGGAACTAATCCGAACCATCGCAAAGGCCACAACATTTGGAATCGATCTCCAGATCAAGAAGATAGGTCTTGGAACAATCATGAATCGGATGCGGAAATCGATTCATGAAGACAGTGAACGGATTCGGTTGGGGCTTACTCACTCTCAGAATCTTGATTACTACTTTTCCCCAGCTGAGTTCGTGGGACCCTACACATTGAAGGTGAAGAATCAGTTAATCACAGCGAAAATGATCTTTCTCTGCGCAGGATCGAGACCCTCCATTCCACCAATTGCTGGACTGGACGAGGTTGGGTATCTGACAAGTGACACAATCCTGCAGATAACAACACTGCCACCGAGTATCACCATTGTGGGCGGAGGTTACATTGCAGCTGAATACGGCCACTTTCTGTCTGCCATGGGATCGACTGTCACCATTATCGGACGAAACCCGCAGTTTCTCAAAGAAGAAGAACCTGAAATCTCGGCACTGGCAAAACAGGAGTTGGAGCACCATATGACGATTCTCACGAATTACGAAGTCACGGAAGCCCAGACCACCTCTGCGGGAAAAAAGAAACTCATCGCAGTCAACCGCGAGACTGGGGCTCAGAGGTCAACGGTCACCGATGAGATCCTGATCGCAACTGGACGGGCCTCAAACAATGCTATCCTCCATCCTGAACGAGCTGGCATCGACACCGACAAAGGAGGGTGGATTCAGGTGAATGAGTATTTGGAATCCTCGCAACCAAACATCTGGGCGTTTGGTGACGCAAATGGACAGTACATGTTCAAACATGCAGCCAACTATGAATCCCAAGTGGTCTACAACAATGCAGTCCAAAAGCTTCGACAGAAAGTGGATTACCACGCGATACCTCACGCAGTCTTCACATATCCTGAGATCGCGAGCGTCGGGCTTCGAGAGAAAGAGGCCATCGACCGGTTCGGAGAGGACAACGTGCTGATTGGGTACCACAAGTACGAAGACACTGCAAAGGGTGAAGCGATGGCCGTCAAGGAGTACTTTGTCAAAGCCATCGTTGAGAGAGAAACCCTGAGGATTCTGGGGGCACACATCATTGGACCTCATGCGTCTATCCTCATCCAAGAAATTGTCAACCTCATGTACACTGCAGATCAGAGCGTGAAACCTATCACGCAGGGAATGCATATCCATCCTGCACTAAGTGAAGTCATCGAACGAGCCTTTCGATCCCTCATGCTGCCCACACACTATCACCATGTTCGGAAGGATCCGCTGAAAGAGTGAGGCACACGCAGAAGAATTACAGGGAAACCTGATTGTTCCCTCGATCTTCTTCTCCTCAACCAACGCTTTCGATCCCATACCCATCAACTCCTCACACGATCGTGTTGCCTGTCTCTTTGCCTAAGATAGCTCTTCCTGCCCGTGCATATGTTCTTCTCTTAGGACACTGTGGACCAAATCGAGTGAAGTTCAAGTCTGAGTGTCGGCAGAGGTTGCCATTTGCCTAATCAAGCTTCTCCAAGCTTGGACATTGTCTCTGTAGAGATTTCTCTTTTTCCTAGCGAAATTGTGGCTTAGATAGAGAAGTGTGAAAAGCTCTAGTTTGACTTTCTTGAAGTCGTGAGAGCACAGGAGAAAGTCGATCAGTGAGGCTGCGATCCATCTGACCAGAAAGAGCGGGATGAATGAATGCCCGGTTTTTGCTCGGCAATAGATGAAACGAAAAATGTCACGTAGGACATTCAATTCCATTTTTCTCTCTGAGGGATGTTTTCTATGGTCTATGATGAGCGCTGAGTCTCTTACAAAGACCTCTTCTTGGCTGATTGTTGTCGCTAGATCAAGAGCATACATATGGTCTTCTCCTCTTGCAATGTATGGATCGAAAGGTAGGTGACCAAATACTCGACGCCCTAAGATTAATGCCCCTCCAAGCATATGAGGTGGATTAATCTGGAAGCGATTTGGTGCGAGACTCAGCGATTTTTCCAGAAAGACATTCATTCCACGGATTGCCGTGATGATTGACTCCATGGCATGAGTTTTCTTCGGGATGTTTTCCCGTTCCCTGTAGATTCCGGAAATCGCGACGATTGTTTTCCTTGTGAGTTTGGTTCCTATCAGATTAACATGATCGCTCAGAGCCTCTGTATCTGGTATCTCGCAGTCATCATCCAGGAAGACAATGATTCTTGGTCTAAAGCTCATGACTGCTGTGCATACACCCAAATTCCGTGCTATTGAGTAAGGTGCAAAGCGTAGACCAAGGTGTGAAGCGCTTTTTAAACGCGTTCGCTTGAAGAATCGTTCAACAAAGCCTTGAAAAGGGGAGTCTATTCCTATGCAGTTTCTAACAAAGCTTGATTCATCTTTACTCAGCCTTGACTTTTCAAGCGCTGGCTTCAATAGTTTGATGGCTCGATCAGAGCTGAGATGCTGGAAGGGTATCAGTGATGCCTCGAGGATCCTCTGGCTTCTAGCGAAACTGTCCACATCGCTGTCATCGATCAGAACTATTGAAAAAAGGCTGAGGTGCGCTTCCACAATGGAGTCTACAAGGTTGGTTATCTGCTGTGAGTGATCTCTTGTGATGATGACAAAGGTTAGTGGCACTAGATGACTCTTCTTCGTGATCTGGCTCCTCTGTTCATTGATTGCGGGAGGAGAGTGAGCATACATTCGAAGAGCATCCTGAGCTAGAGTTTACAGATATGATGCAGCAAATCAAAAGCCTTTTTATGTGATATTCAAACCATATCGAAAGAACTGAGAGCAAAAGCTGATAGAAGACATGGTGAATCTTATCCTTGCAGGTGCGAACGCGTATTTGAAGTCATGCGTGTGAAGTCTTTGAATGTGGCCTACATCCGCTCTTCTCTACTCAGTGGCTCAGGGATGGTAAATCACATCTTAGAGATCGCCAAGAGGATAAGAGCTGCCGGGAATTCAGTTGTCATTCTTTCTCAAACAGCTCACGTTTCTACAAAAGGTGTTCCAGTTCAAAAGATACGATTCTCGGGAAGCCGGATTCCTTTCTTCAGGAATGTTATCTTTCCTTTTCGCAGCCTTCAACACCTGAGAAACTTCGATTTGGTTCACTCACAGTATCATCCAGCAATCTTCGCCGGAAATGTTGCATCTGGATTCTTGAAGAAACCACACGTATTCACATATCATGGATTCGCCCCTGTGAGAGCATGGCGATCACCAAGGCAAAGGTTGAAAATGATCGATCACAGAATCGGGACGTTCGTGGCTCTACGTTCAATGACTGACAAGATTATCACTGTCAGTCACTACCTGAAAGATGAATTGATTCGCAGCTACTTTGTCCCTAACAAGGAAATCAAAGTCATATACAATGGCGTAGACTTGGATAGGTTTCACCCCCGACTGGACGGTCAAAGGATCAGAAAGCTGTATCAAGTCGACTGTAGAGATCCAGTTGTCTTGTATCTAGGCAGACTAGCTCCGTACAAAGGTGTTCAGTTCCTTATTGAAGCTGCTCCTCAGATCCTCAAGGAGCTACCAAAGACGAGATTCATTATCAGCGGAGCAGCGCGATATGATGCTCTGAATCTGATGACCATGGCGAACAGACTCCATGTGAGAAAGTCAGTCATCTTCACTGGCTATGTTCCCGATGAGAATATCCCCCATCTATATGCTGCTTGTGATGTCTTCTGTTATCCTAGTCTATGGGAAGGATTCGGCTTGCCACCAGTAGAAGCCCAAGCGTGTGGAAAGCCGATTGTGGGTTTCCACACTTGCTCAATGCCTGAGGTTGTTAGGAACGGACAGACTGGACTCTTGGTTAGAACCAAGAACAGCCAAGCCTTGGCAGATGCAATTCTATCCATTCTTCACGATGATCGAAAACGTAACAAGATGGGGATTAACGGGAGATATAGAGTCAGTCGTATGTTCTCTTGGGATGAAGCAGCTGAAAGAACTCTGGAAGTCTATCGTGAGGCCATGCAATGAGTTGGCTTGCTGTTTTGGACATGGATGGAACAATTCTTGAACGACGAACTGTTGATGTTCTTTGTGAAGAGCTCGGACTTGAAAAAGAGCTTGAAGCGATTGATGAAATGTCCGTGGCACTGGCCGGTCATGAGGTGACATCCAACATCGCAAGGCTTCTTCAGGGTCAGAAAGCTTCAGACCTTGAAAGAATTTTCGATAGAATTCCATTCATCCCAGGGATAGCAGAATTCGCTAAATTCTTGAAATCAAAAAACTTCGTTTCCAGTATAGTAACGGATTCCTACATCTTTCTTGCCTCAAGAGTTGCCGACAGCTTGCAGATCGATGCTGTCAGAGGCAATCAGCTTGAAATTATCGAGGGAGTGGTGACAGGAAGAGTTGTGATGCCTTTAGGATGGGAAGAGAGAGACATACCGAACTGTCAGAGAAAAGCTATTTGCAAACTCAATGCTATGGAAGAATTGGCTAGCAAGTATTCAATATCGGAGGATCGAACTCTCGCGATAGGTGATTCTAGATCAGACTCCTGTATGGTCTGGAAGGCAGCTATTGGCGTTGCCATTCGACCCAAGGATGAGATCATCGCAAAGGCTGCTGACGTTGTTATTCAAACGGATTTTCTAGATTTGCAGATATGGCTTGAACGCTTTTTAGATAGATTAACAGATTAGTCTGGTGCGTTGAGCAATGACAGTGGGAATGGATAGAATTCTCGATCTTAGGAGTTACAAGAGGTATGGTTTCAAGATCCGGATGAAAGACAAGTTTAACACTGTTGTCTTGGATGAGGGTGGGTTGTCTTCTCCTCTTGCGATTTCTCTCATCATTCCCACCAAATTTGCATCGGAAGGCATTCTCGAAGTAGAGGAGACTACGCTCCATAGAGTTCTCTCACAGTGTAGCGAACTGGTGGATGTTGGTTACCTAGATGAAATAATCATCATGGGAGCAACCCTGGATGAGAAAGGTCGTGCTGATTTCAGTGTTCTCCAAAATGTAGTTGAGATTGCTTATGAAGAGCTTGGGCTTTTCAGAGAACAAGTGGATTTGCTGAACAAGTATCGAAGTCAAAACGAGAGAGCCAAGCGTGGGCTCACAGATTTCTTCCTGAAGGTGGTTCATCAATATGATGATAATGTTGCCAAGCTGCTTGCGCGGTTCGGGGTCTTTGGTGCGACAGGCTACTTCGGCATCCTACCCGGAAAAGGATCTGGAGTCTGGCTATCCGTTCCCATAGCACAGGGAGATATTTTGGTCTTTGTCGATTCCGATATAATGAATTTTCAGAAAGAGTTTATTGCCGGGCTTTGCCATCCAATCATATATTCTTGGAATGTGCAGGAAGCTGCCGTAAAATTCGTGAAAGCATACTACACAAGGCTAACAGTCACAAAAGAGAACTCTCAGATTTCTCACCTCGGAGGCCGTATGTGTCGTTTGCTCACATTGCCATTGCTGAAATCGATAGTAGAGATTTTTGGAATATATCGAGGATTAGATACAATAAGATTCCCTCTGGCCGGCGAATTCGCAGTATCACGTGACTTGATGGAGAAATTCTACTTCCCCAACACCTACTCTGTTGAGACCTCCTTGTTGTTCCAATCATATGATCTAGTTGGTCCTTCATCGATGGCTCAGGTTGACTTGGAGATTTATCGTCATATCGGAAGGGCATTTGAGGATCTGGAGCCGATGGCGCACCAGATCATGGATCTTGTACTCCGTGTTATTGATGAAAAATTGGGACGCCCGTTGACAAACGAAGAAAAGGAACAGATGACTGTCTCTTATGACAGAAACGTAGAAGAGCTTTTCAGAGATTTCAGAAAACAAGTGACCCGTCTCAGGAAAGTTGAAGATAACTTATCCTATTCTCGGAGTGATGAGCTGAAGAAGAAGGATCTAATCAGGAAAATAATCATGGAAGCGCTCTCTGGGAATTTGAAAGAGAAGATTCCAAGGTTCTACAATCTCTCATCTTGGAGAATGATAAATGAACGAATTGAAAACTACTTCCTGCTCAAAGATTTACTCAGACGGAGAAGCAACCAGAGTACTTGGTCAAGATTGTGGGAAGCCAAACTTCTGAGAGCGTAGTAGCTCGCGGCTATCTTCAGTTCTCTAGAGCAATCTTCAACTCTTCATCATTGCGAATCGTCGGTAGAATGGTGGACCATCTTTTTTGAAACGTGAAGTAGTCAAGTGAATGTGCTCGCGCTGAATGAAAAGCCCTGGGTATATGAACGAGATTGCATAGAATCTCCTTGGCGATTCTAGTCTCTCGTGCAACAACTGCATGAAGGAGGATTGAACTACTTGCCAGAGAGAATCTTAATGGCATTCCAGATCCCAGGAAGTATCCTGGATATGGTTGAAAAGAATCAAGTGGTGTGTGTTCTATGTTTCTAAGATGTCTCTGTGATCGCATCTTTTCTCTCATGTAAAGGAATCTATACAGGTCTTGTTTCATCTCAGACCAATTCGCCTTTTTCTCACCAGGGAGATGGACAACTTTCAAATCTGTGTCCAACAAGAAGTCGAAACCAAACATCTTTGCATTCAGGAGCAAATCCATATCTTCGCCCCGCGTTATATATGGATCGAAAGGTATCTTTTCAAACATTTTCCAATGCAGCGCCATGTTTCCTCCGAAAGCAAACGTTGTCTCTACTAGTCGACGCTTTGACGTGATGATTTCGAATGCTTCGTTCATCTTCTTTTCCTTGGGCCAGAAGGTTTTCCACCAACACCTAGGTTCAATGGCAAGGAAAAAGCTCCCTGCGTCATCCGTGTAGAAGCCCGCGATTCCATATGGGAACTTATCGTGATACTGTTTGCCAATACGCTGAGTGATCTTTCCAAAGTGATCATGGTCGCTTACAATGACATCATCGTCCAGGAAAATGACAATTTCAGAGCTCAGGATCTGAGCTGCTGCCAGGCCTAGATTGCGGATGTTTGAGTAGCCATATATGTCGAGGAGATTGCTGAGACTCCTCTTCGTTGAGTACAGCTTTTTCAGTGTAGAAACTGAAAAACATCTGATGTCAAAACTCCATTTATGGTCTATGATGGTCTTGAGTTTCTTCTCTGCTTTTTCTTCTAGTCTGCGGTGAGTCGTTGCAGCTATGACAACTATTGTAGTTGAGTTCACAGGTAGATCAGAGTATTTGAGGCTTTCAAGTAGTCGTGACAATGTACCCTGAGACTCTAATGGCGTTGGATGGTCATAGATTGCATCAGGTTTGGTGTTCTGGTCTATAAGGTGTGAAGTCCAGTAGGTTGGAATGACTATGGTAACATCCATCAACTATGTCTCAGATGTGCAGTTCTATCCTATAGCAATGGCACTAGCTTCTTCATTACTATTGATTCCCAGTCATACTTCTCTACGACTTGGTCGAAATTGTGATCAACAGTGCTCTCTAGCATCATACGATATATTCTGAACGCCACGTCCACGGGTGGATTGCTCAAATCAAACATGTAACCTTCAATGTTCTCTCTGATGAGCTCTTGGAAAGGTGGAATCCTCGAGCAAAAAATTGGTTTTCTTGCTGCTCCTGCTTCTATCACTGGAAGACCGAATCCTTCTTCTTTACTAGGGATGAAGACAAGATCTGCTATATTGTAGACATCAGCGACACTCCATTTCACAACTTCACCGTTGGACAGTTGACGTTTGAAACTGATTAGATTGTGGCAGAAGATGACCGAGTCGTGAAGTCTGCTCATCTTTATCATGTGTTTAAGCTTGGTCTCATAGGCCGCTGCTTCTGGATCCGTGCTTGGCGGACCAGTGACCAGTAGCCTAATCTTTCGGTTTCCGGAAAGGTGAGACAACTCATGTACAACGTCAACTGCCATCTCAATGTTCTTCCGTGGAAGGACTCTGACAGGTGTGACAATTATGAAATCATCAAATGATAGACCTAGGCGCTTCATTAGCTGCTTCGTAACTTCGTCAATCTTGAGGTACTCCTCCACGCTTACGCCGTTGGGGATCACTTTCATTCTCGGAATTCTGTAGGATTTATGTAGAGAATTGAATTGTCTGGCTCTGAAATTTGTCGGTGTGACATAGATTGTTCTTCTGTTCCTCCTATGGAGCAGAGTTAAGGGAAATTTGCCAATGAAATCTTTCCATTCGTCTCGTACAAGAATTGTGTCATGGAGCCAGAAAATGAAGCGCTTCTTGAGGTCGCGGGTTAGTTCATTTATCGCGGCTGTTGCTGCAAAGTTGAATGGCATTGACGGAATGTTGTGTACAATGATTGTATCGGTGTCTGAGAAAGCGTTTTCAAGTTCTTGCTTGAGTTCATTCTTCAGTTTGCCAAATGCAGGTGTTGCTCTTTTCCGTTTGAGTATCTCCTCCTGCATTGATTGCACACGAGGGTTCTCTGGTGAGAGAAGCGCTATCTTACGTTCGTCTAGATTCTTATATTGCAGTCCTCCTCCTTCTCCAAAGATGAGACACACTTCATAACCGTGTTTCGTTAGAAATCGAGAGTGATAGTCGATCACTACCTCTACTCCTGCGACTTTCTTGGGAGGGGCAGTGTAATGGACGATGCAGATCCTCTTCGTCAAAAAATCTCTATCCTTCAACGTGAAACTCACGTTCAGCTAGTCGAGAAGGCTATAAAGATTTTACTAACTGAGTATACTGTTCGTAGGCGGGTCTTATATGAGAAAAGTCAGAGGCACTGCGTTGTCTCCTCAAGCTGTGAGACATCTCAGAAGAATTGACAATGCTGACCTCCTTGTCGGGATCCCATCATACAACAACGCTCATACAATTAACTTTGTTGTTTACCAAGCTGCAAAAGGGCTGGCAACTTACTTCCCTCAATCTGACAGTGTCATCTTTGTAGCGGATGGACATTCAACAGATGGAACACTAAGAACTGTCAGGGCTTTGAGATTCCCGTACAACGTGCAAGTGATTCCCGCCTATTATGAGGGGCTTCCAGGAAAAGGGTCAGCAGTAAAAGCAATGTGCGAGGCAGCCATATTCCTCGAAGCCAGAGCTGTTGCACTTGTGGATTCTGATCTTCGAAGCATCACTCCAGAATGGATAAATCTTTTACTCTCTCCTAGTCTTCATAACACAGACTTGGTGACTCCCCTATACATCAGAGATAAGTATGATGCCACGATCACGAATTTCCTCTGTTATCCTATGACTACAAGCCTTTATCGTAAGCCAATTAGACAACCTATTGGAGGCGACTTTGGTCTCTCTTTACGACTCGTTAGAGAATTGCTGAAATCTCCGCTATGGCATACACCCTATGTTCACACCTTCGGGATAGACATCTTCGAAACTCACACTGCATTGGCTAAAGAGTTTCAAGTCAAACAAGCATTTCTGGGCACTAAAATCCATGAAGCCAAAGATCCTTCAGAGCATTTAGCCCCAATGTTCAGACAAGTAGTAGGATCGATGTTCAGTTGTGTTGAACATTATGAACAGGCTTGGAGAAGCATCAA
>CAYFWV010000019.1:0-8125 GCA_964346975.1 uncultured Candidatus Bathyarchaeia archaeon | reverse complement strand
TGGTTATTTTTATTCTTGCGCTTGTTTTTCCAGCTTCTCTATTCTCCTGAGCAACTCCTGTACTTGGTCTTCAGTCAGAGTCGTTCGGTTGAGTCGTTGCTTCAGCTCCGAGTTTTCTTTGACTACATCTTCGATCTTGCTTTGAAGACTCTTCATTTCTGTAGCTTTGGTTGTGCCATTAGCTACCAGAGACTCAATAATTCGGTCTCGCTCAGCGACCTGCGTTTCCAACATGTTTATTCTCGCTTCTACATTGGACTCTTTGAACACCATGAGATGTGGATAGCTTTTCATGTAGGCTTCTTTCAGTTGTTCACATGTCGGTTTGCTGTAGCTGTCTCTTGAATTGATGAGTCGATGACCTAGCATGTGGTCGATCCAGTTGCTGTTGATTCCCGAAGCCTCGAGCTGTGTTTGGAAGAACTTCCGGAATGAATGAGCGCTGAACGCGGAGTTTATCCCTAGTTTCTGAGCGTAGAACGTGATGGTACTGCTCATGCCTGAGCGAGAAATGGCTTTCACCTTGGGGGAACGTTTACGGAATAAGGGATGGTCTGAAGCAATGTCTTCTGGTGGAACACTGCGAGTCCCTGTACGCCGTTCAACAAAGTACTCCTGTAGAGCTTGAATGGCTTCTGGCCCAACAAACGTCTTTGCCACAATCTTGTTCTTCTTGGTGATAATCGATAAGGGAATGAACTTCTCATCCTTTTCTAAACCTTGAGCGAGATCTCCATAAGTTAATCGAATAACATCGCTCACTCTCAATCCAGTATCTTTTAAGAAGAGGATTAACGCACGGATGCGAGTTGGAGCTTCCTCATAGATCTTCCTGATGTCGTCTTTCGTGGCTACCCTCGACCCTAATGACTCTCCTCGAGGATAGTCACCTTTTCTCATACGGAGTGGTTGGTAGTGCATTTCGAAGAAGCTACGTATCGCTGCATAGGCTACCTGTTGGGTAGCCACAGACATGCCTTCTTTCTCTAAATAGGCGATGAATCCCTTTAGGTGGCTCTCAATCTTTCGTTGTTCTCGTTGGTCATCATCTTTGAGATCTTGCTTGCGCTCCTCGATAAGTTGATCTGGGGTTTTACCCAACCACTTGCAGAACTTGATGAAATATTCCTGGTATTTTGTGCGGGTTCCTTCGGAGCGATTGGCTATTTCTCCCATCCAATACTCCAATGCGTCCAATTGCTTACCCACATGAACATGTGGCACTCCGAGCATAAAAAGATTACTGTTTAACTATAGGCTGGTGTGCTGGACATAACCCGCCTTTTGTTCAAAGATGGCATTTGGCTATTCGGGCTACCCGCGTCTCGTGCAGTCTTCATGGACGCCTATTTGCCCTTACACTTTGCAGGACAGCCGTTTCAGCGTTTCGCACCCGGCATCGTTCAACAACTTAGCATGCATCATCTTCATTTGCAGGATGGACGTTTCGTTTCTGTTCTGTGGCCAAGACTCTCGCCTTACATTCTTGCGAATGCTGCAAGTCTGCTCAGTGGGCGGAGTTTCCTCAAGCTCTAGCTAGCTCGGAGCCATCCGCCAGCTCACCAACCCAATAGGAAAGGGAGTGTGGTTTCTCTTAAATGTTTAAGGATCTAGGTTGGCACGCGCTCTCGTTTTCTGCGGAGTCTGAAGCCTCGGAACCTGAGTTTGGCCGTGAGGATCTTCTCGGTGGCGAAGAGTTTGGCAGCGGCATACAGCAGGGCAACTGTGAAGATCGCCACGTAGGCTACGCCGATGAAGGCTGTCAGGTAGTCTCCAGTGATAGTGGCTTGTGCTGCCAGCATCGGGTGGGTATAGGGTATGGCAAACAAGACGAGTTTGAGTATCAGAGGGAGCGTGTTGTAGCCAGCGAAGATGACGATGAACATGGGTAACATGATGAGAACATAGAGGTAGCCTACGATTGATTGAGCGCCTCTGACATCTTCAGAGAAGGCTGAGATGATGATGGCTAATGCCAGAGCGGCGAGGAGCGACATGAAGACTGATGCACCAAGCACCACGTAGCCAACTGGCGTGGGCGCTAGACCTATCGCCGCGAGATCGACTGATCCGCCAGGGCCACTCAACACTGTCCAGGCTCCCATGTAGTAGTTGAATCCGATGAGGATGGATACTGCGCCAGCCGCAGCGACGATGATGGAACCGGCAAGCTTTCCTGCCAAGATTGTGAATCGACCGATAGGTAAGCTCAAGAGGGTTTCCAGAGTCTTCTCCTCCTTTTCAGAAGCGACTGACGTCGCTGCGATTTGCATAGAGAAGACGAGCAGGATGCTGATTGTGATGGGCAGCGCGAAGACCTGGGAGTACATGATGCTGAAGAGTACACTGGGGGCAACATTCGTCGGCTCACCTTTGATAATGGACTTGGTTCTGGTGATGAAGGGATCTGGTGACTTCAGTCTTGTGAACAGGTTCAAGTACTCCGCCACGACAGATGAGCCCGTTATCTCGCTCATGCCTCCTGCTCCGGAAAAGACACTGTACACGTCGAAGATAGCAGGCACGCCTATTGTCACGTTGTTCGTGGCACCTAATGGTATGACCACGAGATCAGATGCATTAGTCTGGGTTCTCAGGAAATCGACGGCGTCATCCACAGATGAGGCCGTGATGTTGATCAGTCTAACCCCTGGAATGTTGGTGAGGAAAGTCGATAGGTTCTGACCGAGTTCACCCTGATCAAAGTCGGCAATGCCGATCTGCAGGTTCTGTATGCGTTGCTCTGTGGACTCCATGGCGCCTCGTATCACAAATCCAAGAATTGGAAACATCACAAGAGGGACCACAAGCATGCCGATGAGGATCTTGGGATCCCGTAGGAGTTCTTTCAGTTCCTTGACAAGGACGTTTCCTAAGCCTCTAAGCAAGACCAACCACCTTGGCAAACGCTTCTTCCAAGTTGTCAACTTGATGCAGAGCTTTCAGCTCCTCAGGAGTGCCTTCGGCTACGATGCGACCATGATCAATCAGAGCCACTCGATTGCAGAGATACTCGACTTCTAGCATGTTATGGCTGGACAGTAAAACTGTGACTCCATGGGTTGCCACATATTTCTTGATGATGTCTCGAACGTGAACTGAGTGGAGCACGTCTAATCCGCTTGTAGGTTCATCAAGGACCGCGAGCTTCGGCTTTGTCATTAGAGCTCTAGCTACGAGAAGTCGACGTTTCATGCCTTTACTGTAAGTTTTGACCTTGTCTTGCAACCGGTCACCTAGCCCGGAGATTACTGCGGCATTTCTGACGGTGTCTTCCACGACAGGAGAGTCTCGTGAGCTGAACTTTGCCATGAATGTGAGATATTCATTCCCTGATAGATTTTTGTAGGCTCCAGCTTCTTCTGGAAGATAAGAGATATGTTTGCGAACCTCTGAAGCTTCAGCCACTGAATCATACCCGCAGACTGTCACGGATCCAGAGGTGGGCAGAAGCAACGTGGAGATGATTCTGAGAGCCGTGGTCTTTCCAGCCCCGTTGGGGCCAATGAGCCCAAAAATCTCGCCGGGGCTGATCACAAGGCTGAGCCCATCCAGGGCGCGGATATTCCCGAAAACCTTGGTCAAATCCACTGTTTCAACCGCTGAGTTCAAAACTTTACTCACCCTGTGCAGGTGAAAGATGCTGGTCAAGTTTTTAAACCTAGTGTCGAAGGCAACCGCTGAGTTCTGAACATGGATTGACAGTTCATAAAGTTGATAATGCTTTGGCGTCAAGCTTGTGAATAAGCGCACAGCGCGAAAGGTGAGCATCCTCATTGAGTTGAGGAATCACGCATACCCCTTACGGGGTCGAGTTTCTAAGTTTATGCAGGTGTGCGCCGTTCAGTTCACTGAGCCTTGGCAGTTTTATGCTTGATCGATGAAACGATTGGCGGATGGAACTTCCGGCGCCAAGCCCCGTCTCTCTCTCGTCTGCCTGATGACTTCAGCGGCCACATTTTCAGGAGCTTTCTCCCAGTGATCGAAGGCCGTTTGCCAGAAGGCATGGCCGGACGTGGCTGATCGCATGTCTGCGGAGAGTCCGAAAGTTTCCGCAACTGGAAGATACCCAGTGATCACTGTCAAGGGCCCTTTCTGTTCTGAGGACACGATGCGTCCCCGTTTCCTCGTGATGAGACCTGACACCTCGCCAACCCATTCGCCGGAGACAGAGACGCCGATCTTGTAGATGGGTTCCAGGATGATGGGTTTCGACGATAGAAACGAACCTAGAATTCCTCGTCTCGCAGCAGGCATAATCTGTGCAGGTCCTCTGTGTACCGGGTCTTCATGAAGCGATGCATCGGTGACCTTGACCTTTATCCCACGTATAGGCTCTTCACACAACGGTCCATTCTGACATGCCCATCTGAACCCTGCAATCACCATGTCTCGAACCTCTCGCAGGTACTGCACTCCCTTCGTCAGGTCAACCAAAATGTTTCGATGCTCTTCTAGGGACCAGACATTTCTAGCCTCATCCGTGGGCCACCCTGCTTCTCGTAGAATAGGTCTCATGGTCTTCCGGTTCATCTCCTCAGCCAAGTCACCCTTCTCGATGAGCTGAATGACGTTCTCTTCAAGGGGCTCGACCTGTATCCACAATTTGCTATGTTTGTTGGGGCTCTTGGCCATGGCAACGACCCCAGGTGACATCATAGACTCTCTGTACACCACGAGTGGTTTGGACGTAAGTATGTCCAAGTTGCCGCCAGCATACTCCCGCAGAAACTTCACAGCAATCTCCAGGTGCAGCTCACCCATCCCGCTCAGCAAGTATTCCCCGGTTTCTTTGTTCACGCTAGTCACAAGGTTTGGATCTTCAATGGCGAGACGCCCCATGACGTCGATGAGTCGCGGCAAGTCTCTAGGATGCTTAGGTTCTAAGGCAATGGTGATGACCGGTTCCGATACATAGGTGATCCGTTCAAAGGGAACCATCCCATCTTTGAAGCTGACACCCACAAGCGTTTCGCCGGCTCTAGCTTGATCCAACCCCAGAAGGGCAGCAATGTTGCCCGCATCTATTTGATCGACAACTTCCCTGAAGGCACCCATATACATGGAAACTTGTTGTATTCTGTAGTCTCTCTTGGATCCGACAAGGTACACTTGCTCTCCTTCCTTGACAGTTCCTGAAAACAGGCGGCCTGTAGCGACCAATCCTGCGTGAGGATCCATCTGCGCCAATGTGACACAGAGGACGGCCGGGCCATTAGGATCGGCCTTCATCATCGCCTTTCCGATTTCAGAGTTGATGTCTCCTTTCCAGACCTTTGGAATTCTGTATGGCTGAGCTTCTAGAGGGTTTGGCAGATGCTTCACGACCATTGTGAGTATCGCGTTGTGGAGTGGCAGTTTCTCAACTAGCTCCTCACTCTTCTCCTCTTTGTAAGCTTCGATTATCTCGTTAAATCTCACACCTTTTTCCTGGGCAATGTCTACCGTGAATCCCCACCGGTGAAGGGCTGAGCCAAAGGCGACACTGCCCTTTGCTGGATCCACTTTCCATTTCTCTTTCTGATCAGCCTCTCCATATAGGGCGATCAGGTTGTTGAAATCCCGTATTATGCGAGCGAGTTTCGTTTGAATCTCTTCAGGCTTCAGCTTGAGCTCTTTAATCAGCCGATCAACTTTGTTGATGAACAGCACAGGTTTGACGCGCTCATTCAAGGCTTGGCGAGTGACAGTTTCGGTCTGAACCATAACTTCTTCAACAGCATCAACAACCACTACTGCTCCATCTATTGCTCGTAATGCTCGGGTTACTTTCCCGGTGAAATCAACATGTCCAGGCGTGTCAATCAGGTTGATCAAGTAGGGGATTCCTTTTTCCTCATGAAGAAGGCTTATGTTAGCAGTCTTTATCGTGATTCCTCGCTTCTGCTCTTCTTCAAGATAGTCCAGAGCTCTTGCTTCCCCAGCTATCTTGGGACTGAGAAGCCCAGCTTCCGTGAGTAGACTATCAGTCATAGTCGTCTTGCCATGATCGATGTGAGCGATTATTCCAATGTCTCGTATGTTCTTCTTCTCTTTCATGAGCTTCAGAATGTCGGCCGTTTGCTTAAACCTAGGCATGCCAAATGCAACCTTCTTGACAATGAACTTACATGCTTGTAAAGACTGTATCCTATTAAGTTTACTGAGTGGTTGGTGAGAACTGGTTTCTCCTACAGAGGACACTAAAAACTATATCAAATCAGCATTCCTGCTGGCTTTTCCTTGGAAACGAAGGATCAGAAAGGAAGCTTTAAGAACTGGGTGTACAATCCATATTCGAAATCGCTAGACTTGGAGTAGAATCAATGGCGAAATTCAAGATAATCCTGTCAGATCCTGAAACTGGTGAATCCGAGACCGTTGAAACAGAAGGTCCACGAGCGGTTCCACTGTTGGGAAGGAGACTTGGAGAGGAAGTCGATGGAACCACTGTGGGAAAGGGCGGACACAGATTAAAGATAACTGGAGGCTCCGACAAAGACGGCTTCCCCATGCGTCCTGATATCCATGGTGGAGTAAGGACTCGTGCAATCCTGACAAATGGGGTTGGTTTTCATTCTACTCGCAAAGGAGAGCGCAGAAGAAAAACCCTCCGTGGAAGCGTAATAACCGAAGAAATCTTTCAGATAAACATGAAGATCCTTCAGAAACCAAGCACACCCAAGAAGCCAAAGCCAGAGAAGACAGAAGTACAACCCACTGAAGAAGAATCACCAAAACAGAAACCCAAAGCAACGGAGCAAACGGAAAGCAAAGCTGAAGAAGAAACCCGCAAAGAAACAGAGAAGGAAGAAAGCCCAGAAACGCCTGGAAAAGCCTAGCAGGCATCAATCTGCATGCAGCAGACTGACGACACGAATTTCCGGTTCGCAGCACGAGAGCTGCTAGGCATTCTCCAAGAAGTTTCGCACAAGCCTTTTTAGCCCAGATATCTATCTTCCTACACCACAAGAATGGAAAAGACCGAAGATGACCAGTAAGAACGTGCCTTTGCCTGTTCAACCAGAAGCCAACATAGGCACGATTGGACACGTTGATCATGGGAAAACGACTCTCGTGCGAGCTCTGTCAGGGGTGTGGGCGGCGAAACACAGCGAAGAACTGCGAAGAGGCATTACAATCAAGCTTGGATACGCCGATGCTCCAATCTACAAATGTCCAAAATGCAACGAACCAGACTGTTATTCAACTTCCCCAACGTGCACAGCCTGCGGTTCTCAGAGCGAGTTTCAGAGAGCTGTTAGCTTTGTAGACGCTCCAGGACATGAAGCGCTGATGGCAACAATGCTCTCTGGTGCTGCAGTAATGGATGGAGCAATTCTTGTGATTGCTGCAGATGAACACTGCCCTCAACCTCAAACGAGGGAACATCTGGCAGCCCTCGAGGTTGTAGGTATCAAAAAGATAGTCATCGTGCAGAATAAGATTGACATTGTCGGAGAAGAAAGAATCCTCGAGAACTACAAAGAAATCACTGATTTCGTGAAAGATACAATCGCGAAAGACGCGCCAATACTCCCTGTCTCTGCCCAACACTCCGTCAACATTGATGTACTAATCAAAGCTATGCAAGACTACATCCCGACACCCAAACGAGATGCAACAAAGCCACCACTCATGTACATTGTCCGATCCTTTGACATCAACAAACCGGGAACCTCGATCAAAGGTCTAGCCGGAGGGGTCATCGGAGGCAGCATCATACACGGAAGATTCAAGCTCGATGATGAGATCCAGATTCGCCCAGGAATACGAGTAGAAAAGCAAGGGAAGAGCACTTTCCAGCCACTGAACACTAAAATCGTTAGTTTGAAGGCAGGTGGAAGGAACACTGATGAGGTCCAAAGCGGAGGATTGGTGGGAATAGGAACGTTGCTGGATCCCTCTCTGGCAAAGGCAGACAGCCTGACGGGCAACCTAGCTGGACTGCCTGAAAAGCTTCCTCCGACAGTTACAGAAGTGACAATGAACACTCACTTCTTTGACCGTGCTGTTGGCACCAAGGAGCTGATTGCAGTAGATCGCGTGCTCCCAAACGAGAATCTCCTACTCGATGTGGGCACAACAATCACAACTGGAAAGGTCAGCTCCGTGAGAGGAGATATTGCAACAGTCGGTCTCACTC
>CAYFWV010000018.1:0-7032 GCA_964346975.1 uncultured Candidatus Bathyarchaeia archaeon | reverse complement strand
AGATTGCTGCGCAAATCCCGCAATAATGGCATTTTGTTTCATCTATATCGACTTGTGCGCGTTGTGTCTTTCCTGCCAGTTTTTGCGGGGTTTTTTTTATGGTAATTGCCTCTCTAGGGCAGATCAGGCTGCAGAGTTCGCATCCTACACAGACTGTGCGGTCAACGTCTAGTCCATAGCTCTTCGCGTGATGGATCCTTTCGACTGTGAGCCTCTTGTTTGTCTGGTTCTTGCGAACTCTGGTTGGCATCTTTTTTTTACAACCCACTTCAGTTGAATCGTCTGTGACGAAGGTTTGTTGGTCTACTCAAGGAATATTTGACGTATGTAAACCTGTATTTTATAGTTTCTCTCTGGTAATGAAGATCAGCCCTGTCCACGTTCTAAGGAGAAGCGTCGCATGGTCACGTTCGGTTGATTGGACACCTGGTTTGTAGAGAAGAGTGTGTTTGCTGATAGGTGAACAGTTCACAAAGTGAACCAGATGTGAGTGAGAGACCATGCCAACCTTTACATGAAAGAGAATGTCCTACATATTTGGGACTTGAAGTGCCAAAGATCGCGGGAGTTCATAAAAAGGGGACGATTGACCTGTCCAGCATATTGAGAAACGTAAGAGCTGTGCAAGACTTTGCAGATGCTGGTGCAATCGGGGTGTTTGTTGGTGTAGTTCGAGGCAAGAGTAGAAAGAAGGATGAGGTTTTGAAACTTGAACTGGAAGCGTATGAGGAACAGGCAGATCAGATCCTGAATCAAATCTGCAAGGACTTGAAGAAGGACGATGGGATTGTGGATGTTCAGATTCATCACTTGCTTGGGGAGTTTCGCGTAGGTGAGGCGCTAGTGTATGTAGTAGTTGCTGCGTCTCATCGGGATGGTATGTTCTCCACGTTGCGGAAGGCTGTGGAAAGATACAAGAGTGAAGTACCCATCTTCAAGAAAGAGTATATAACCGGAAAGAATGGTCACGTTGAATCCTATTGGGAAAACGAGTTGAACACGAGGCTTCAGTGATGAGAAGACTGGAGAGCAATTCGCTTATTGGTGCTTTGCCCATTTAATCCATGATGCAATCTCTTCCAGACTGGGCTTTTCACTTTCCTTGATTTTTCCTTCGTCCAAGTAGTGTTCGGCAACCTTCGAGATTCGAGCTCCAAGGCTGAAAGTGTCTTGGAGTCCCAGTTCTTGCTTCGAGTTCACTCCGCTCTTGAGCAGGAGCATGGCATCTTCATGTTCAACTCCTGGAACCATCAAGAGCTGGAGTATGCTCTGCAAGTTCTTTGCTTCATTCTCAGACATAGCCTCTGTTAGCACTATTTCCATCGGACTTTTCAACAGCAGGTCTTCAATTTTGCTGAATCCAACTGTTTTCAGGCGTCGAACTGTATCCTTCTTCAAGATTTTCCCTTCAAGCAGCTGAATCTGGTCAGTGCTAGCTAGGTATGGTTTGGGCCTGGAGTTGATCTCTCCAATCTTTCGGTGTATGTCTTTTAGACTACTATCAACACTGGCTGTCGACTGCAGTTTTTTCTTCAGTTCGGATAACTGCTTTTGACTCTTCTCTATTCCATCGGCTTTCTGTGCGAGGTTTGCCAGTCTTTGTTGCGCATCGGCAAGGTTCTTTTCGCACTTTTTGAGGCCTGTTTCCAATTTTCTACACACATCTTCAGTCTGTTTCTGCAGGTTTTTCATGTCTTCTCCTAGTTGAAACTCTCTTAGGCCGAGCTTTCCTATGGCTTGGCTTGTTGACTCTTGGATTTCCTCGCTTTTCTGGTCGAGTTTTTCTTCAAAGCTCTTTGAGAGTTGATATAGGGGTAGTTCAAGGGCATTGCTGTGAAATACTGAATAGCAGACGCCGCCAATACAGGCCAGGGAGAAAGCTAATGCTACAATCAGGTAGAAAGTTACTTCCAGAGCCACTAGGTTGCCAAGGATTGAGAAGGTCACCAGAGATCCGGGACCAGTGCTTTGCCATAGATTCCATGCGTGAACGGTGACTAGAATACCGAGAAAGACGAACGCTGTCATTATCCAAACGGAGACTGCTTTCTTGAACGTCAAATCTATCCCTAACAGATGCTGGTGTAATTGGCAATTTAACGTTATGAAGCAAGGGTAAATATCCAGAGTATCAATCTGATCTCCAGCATCGCGGCGTATTGGGTCTTGTCTTCGGTTTCAGGGTGTGTGCGATGGAGTGTCATGTGGATCGCTTGATGGAGCTGCTTTGTCACCAGGTTCGTCAGTTCTGCTCGAAGGCGGAATCTTCTGTTCCTGATTTGTGAGGTTCTCCATAATCGGTATTTGCAGCGCTTTCTCTGATCGCTCGGGATCTATTTGTGGTGGCGCGTTCTTTGGCTCGTGGACGGATCTTGATTCGAGTGATTCTGTAGGGGCAAACGTGTTGTAGTCGCTGAGCGTACTCTGATGGCTTTCTTCACAAAGCGTTTCGCATTGCTCCCTTTCCAGGACCGTATCTTGAGGAATCACATGTGGTGATTTCACCCGACTCTTCTTTAGGAGATAGAAAGTGAGGGATAGTGCTATGGCGATGTTCACCCAACAGAAGCTGAAGACGATTCCTGAGAGGATCCAGTAGGGCATGGCCCATCTGTAACTGAATGCGAGACCGAAATCATAGAGCTCTCCATGAACAATGTAGTTGATATGGTTCAGGCTGAGCATAACAAACAGGGAGCTCGCTGCAACGAGGATCAGCAATAGACCTGTTGCTGACAGATTGATGGCGGTCTCCATAGACTTACCTGAGGAACTACGCTGCGAAAAACATTAAGCCTTATGAAATCTGAATCAGATTCAAGAATCAATAGCGGGCGTAACGCACGCTGGGCGAGAATGCAGTTCAGCGCAGAGGCGATGCGTCGGATTCTTCTAGAGACAAGTGGGGCACGTGAGATCTATGTCTCCAAGGGTTCCTTCACTCTCAATTGGGCGTAGAACTTGCTTTTCTCGACTACCGTGTCGATACACGGTGATTCCTTTACACCCTAACTCGTAAGCTGACCAGTAGGCGTTGTCGACATCATTGGGTGTAGCTCTATTGGGGAAGTTTATTGTTTTTGAGACCGCGTTGTCGGTGTGTTTCTGAAACATCGCTTGTGTACGAACATGCCATTCAGCGGCTATGTCGTGAGCAACGACGAAAACGTTTCTCCAATGTTCAGGAATTTCTTCAAGAGCTTGAATAGATATCTGTCTTGAGATTTTTTCAATTAGCTCTTCGCTGTAGAACCCTTCTTTCAACGCGATGCTCTCAAACAGCGGGTTCACTTCGATGAGGCTCTGCCCGAGGCTTTCCGCAACTTCTCGAAGATAGACAATTGCGAAGAGAGGTTCGATTCCCTGTGAACAGCCAGCAATTATGCTGATGGTCCCAGTGGGAGCCACAGTTGTCACTGTGGCATTTCTCATAGTTTTGTATTCGCTTTCCCAAATGCTCTCAGCGAAATTCGGAAAGCTTCCTTTCTCCTCCCCCAATTCTGCACTCATTTTTCTTGCTTCAGTACTTATGAAGCGCATCAGTTTTCCAGCAGCTTCCAGTCCTTCTTCAGTGTCATATCGCAGGCCCATCTTTATGAGCATGTCCGCGAAGCCCATTACGCCTAGACCGATTTTTCTGTTGCCCTTGGTGATTTTCTCTATCGCAGGCAATGTATAGAGGTTGGCATCGATCACGTTATCTAGGAATCGAGTTGTCAATCGAACAGTGTCTCGAAGCCTATTCCACTCGATATCACCTTGTTCTCCTACAAACCTGCTGACATTGATGCTTCCGAGGTTGCAAGATTCATATGGCAGAAGCGGTTGTTCGCCGCAAGGGTTGGTTGCCTCGATTTGTCCAAGTTTCGGTGTGGGGTTATGTCGGTTTATCGTATCTATGAAGACTGCGCCTGGTTCACCATTCTTCCACGCCATCATCAAGATAAGGTTCCAGATGGCTCTGGCCTTGAGCGTTTCCACGCTTTCGCCATTCCGCGGATTTCTCAGCTCGAAGTATCCGTCTTCCTTAACGGCTTTCATGAACGTGTCAGTCAATGCTACAGAGATATTGAAGTTTCTTAGCACGCCTTCCTTCTCTTTTGCGACAACGAAGTCCATAATCTCAGGGTGATCCACACGTAGAATTCCCATGTTTGCGCCTCTGCGACGGCCACCCTGTTTCATCACCTCGGTTGCGATGTCATAGATTTTGGCAAAGGACAAGGCTCCAGAAGCTATGCCTCCAGTAGTTCTGACAACATCATTCTTGGGTCTGAGCCTGGAAAAGGAGAAACCTGTACCTCCACCCGTCTTGTGGATGGTTGCAGCCACCTTCAAAGTGTCGAATATGCTCTCGATGGAGTCTTCGATGGGCAGCACAAAGCAGGCACTGAGTTGTCTGAACATTGTGCCAGCATTCATGAGAGTGGGCGAATTGGGAACAAACTCGAGTCTGGTCATGGCCTTGTAGAATTGGTTCTCATATTCACCCACTTCGGTGTCAAGTCTCCCATATTTCTTTTCAACCATCGCCATGCTGTGGGCGATTCGGCCAAACATTTGACTAGTCGACTCGACAGCTTTGCCTCTTGCATCCTTTTTCAAGTATCGCCGCTCTAAAACGATGATCGCATTGAGAGGGAGCTTGAGCTCATCAACCACCCCTAACAGTGCTTTTGTCTTACGTATCTGAGCTCGCTTCTGACGATACAGAATGTAGGCTTTCGCCATGTTCACTAGCCCTTGTCCGATTAGCGTCTTTTCCACGAGGTCTTGGACTTGCTCGACGCTAGGAAGATCCTCCGGGCTCAGAGCCTTATCCAGCTCCTCAACAACCTGTCTAGAGGTGTTTACGGCAATGGCTCGATCTCGTATGCCCACGGCCTGGGCAGTCTTCCAGACGGCGGCAACAATCTTCTCCGAGTCGAAATCGACTATTCTCCCGTCTCTTTTCTTAATCTTCTTAATGGAACCCACGTGAGACGACTCCACACATATTGAGTGTGAACGTAATCTTTTAACTATTGAGCCTTCAACGTTGCGAGGGAATTCTCCTGGTTTGGAAAAGGCTATAAAACTCGACGGTTTCACTCCTATCAACGAGTAGGGTATGTTGATGATTACATGACTCGGAAGGTTCTAGTAGCACTCGGTGGAAATGCCATACTGCAGCACAAGGAAAAAGGAACGGCTGAGGAGCAACTGCGAAATGTACAGAGAACCTCCACGCATCTTGTACGTCTGATTGCAGACGGATACAAAATTGCAATCACGCATGGCAATGGCCCTCAAGTTGGAGACATTCTGCTGAAGAATGAGCACTCCAAAGATCTACTTCCACCGATGCCGTTGGATGTCTGCGGGGCTCAGAGCCAAGGAATGATCGGCTACATGCTGCAGCAATCTATGCGGAACGAACTCTTGAAAGCGGGATTAGACATTCCAGTCGTGTCCCTTGTAACGCAGACACGTGTTGATCGAACAGACGTTGCCTTCAAGAACCCGACAAAACCCGTAGGATCCTTCTACAAACGATCCACAGCGGAGGCGTTGAGGAAAGAGAAAGGGTGGAGAATGGTTGAAGATAGCGGAAGAGGTTACCGAAGAGTTGTGGCGTCTCCAGAACCACGTGAGATTGTGGAGAGGGATGCAATCGCGCAACTGTTTGAAGCTGGGATCATTGTTGTCGCTGTGGGTGGTGGAGGTGTCCCCGTAATACAAGATGAAGCTGGTGATTTGATGGGTGTTGAGGCTGTGATTGATAAGGACTTGGGGGCTCAGATTCTTGCCAATCATATCCAGGCCGACTTCCTGCTCTTGTTGACTGATGTGGAGAAGGTGTCTCTCAATTTCGGAAGACCCAACCAGGTAGACCTTGATCAGATGACTGTGGCAGAAGCTCATCGATACTTGAAGACGGGCCACTTCGCCCCAGGAAGCATGGCTCCAAAGATCGAAGCATCTATCCGATTCCTGGAAGGCAACGGGAAACGGGCAGTGATCACCTCACTTGAGAAGGCACGAGAAGCTCTCGAAGGGAGAGCCGGGACTGTCATCACGCACAAGAATTAGACGATCTATGGGATTGAATATCGGCAGAGCATTCTTCAATCCGTCCAGCCTGGATACTCTGAGATGAGCAGACTTCCCTGCATTAAAATTGCATCAAAGCGGATTTTTCCTTGAGATGATGGTAGGATTCAATGCGGAACAGTAGCTTGCGTTAAGAAGTTTTAAATATTCAAAACTCAGAACTGGGAGGGTTGGTGAAATCTTGAGAAGAAAAGTCAGTGTTTTACTGGTCTTCGCTACGCTTTCGCTCGTCGTGATGCCTCTGGTACATGCTAACGGTCTCGAGGTCTATGTCTACAAAGACAAGTATGAATATATGCCTGGAGAGAAGGGAACAATCTCCATTGTTCTACGGAATACAGGTCGAGATCCTGTAGAAGTGCACAATCTGACTATACAATTCACAGCTTGGATGATGTACACAGTGGACGGTTGGGATGAACTCGGTAACGATACCATTATCTACGATGAACCAATCATCGTGGGCAGCAACAAAACGGTCGCACTGGAAGACATTAGCTTCACTGTACCTACTGACGAAAGAGCAGTCGATACCGATATTGAAGTGTGGATATACACAACAAGCGCGCGCTATCACCCGTATGCTGGGGACATAATTGCTGTACCATCGTATCAACGTAGCATCCTAAGGGCTATGGACAATATTGCGGTGCTGCTGACTGTAGCGGCAATACTGGCAATCTTGAGTGCCATAATCATCGCTGCAGCAATCTTCCTGTCCGCACGCAGACCAAACGTCAACTGGCAGAAAGAGGGCTGAGCCCAGATTTCATAACCTCCCTTTCTTTTGTTCAGGGGCCTGGAGACTCAGGCTCGTGACGTGAGTAGTCAGTCTGTAGGTACATATGGATTGACGTCGTTCCATTCTAGAGGCACGCTCCGCCTATTCGTTTCCACACAAGAAACTCAGTACTCTGAACAGTGTACACACCACTATGT
>CAYFWV010000017.1:0-25371 GCA_964346975.1 uncultured Candidatus Bathyarchaeia archaeon | reverse complement strand
TTCTACTAGTTCTACTGTCGTAATTGCGATCGGATTTGGTCTTGGAGGGCATCGGCAAGCGAAAATCCCCACAACGGGCACATCTGGATTTCCTTGCGGACGATGGGTGATCACATAATTTTTGACTTTATCCATCCAGTAGACAATAATCACATGAGAGTAATCCTCGATGCCGTTTAGAGCATCTGTGAATTTCTCATTGACTACTATTTCAGAAACGACTCCTGAAAAGCTACCGAATCGTGGTTCCTTTTCGCTGTTCTTTGCAACCCCAATAGGTTCAAGAGCAATTTCTTTCATAATGATCACAAAATGATGTTCTTGGACCTATTTAAGCCCTATTGACTTGGTTGTTCAGACTCATAACTTCCATTAGGTTTTCTTGCCACAATACGCTAGCGCGTGCTAAGTCGTTTTGAACAACGTCCCTTTATATGGATGGATTCTATATTTGTGATGGTTCAAAAAAATCCAGTGGCCAGTGTTTACTCTATGTCTGAGTACCAATAGTTTCTATCCTTTTTCACTCAAGCGCGCATTATTGGGTGCTACTGATGAGAGCACCTATTTAGACTTCAGTGTAAGTGCTGTTAGCGCACTTGCATATGTGAACAGCGAGATTCCGAAGAAAGTTATCGGAAGAGAATCAGTCGTTTGCATAAGATAACCTGCTAGTGGGGCTGATATGGTGATTCCGATGTTTTGGCAGAGAGTAATGACGCTGAATCCGGTGCCTGATAATCGTGGCGGTAAACCTTCTGCGACAATCGCCATTACTAGAGGTGGAACGGTGGCTGCTGAGATACCAAGAGCTGCAACAGACATCACAAGGGGAAAATCAGTCGTGTAGGCAGTTGCAATTAATGTTAGACCCGTCGAAACTGAACCTAGGATCATGATCGGTTTTCGTCGACCTATTATGCTGGAAACCGCTCCAAACAATGGCACAAAAAACATAGCAGCAATCATCAATCCATTTGCTAGGAGGCTCGCGTAAAAGCTCTCGATCCCTTTGAATGTGTTAAACCACTTTGGAGACCATGATAGAAACGCGATGGCTGTTGTGTTGAAAAAGACCCATGCCAAACTCGCCTTCCAGACTTCGACAGTTCTCAATGCCTGTTTAATCTCTTTCATGTCGACCGGTGTGTGTTCCCCAGCTAAAGATCCTTCTTTGGTAACCAGCAAGAAAATTAGGGCGCACACTAGAGCTGCTGCTGTGCCGACATAAAAGGGAAAGTGCCAGTCAAAACTCTGCTCCAGAAGGTTTGCTGTTGAAAAAGCGAGAATTGTTGCCACAGGCATGTTTGCTGCGTAGATTCCCATAGCTTTGCTGAGGTTCTTGCGGATAAACCATTGTGGAATAACGGTCGGTGTACCTACGACTATGAAGACGCCACCCACGCCTAGAATGAATCTACCTAGTAGAGCGATAGGAAATGTCGCTGCTAGCGCCATTGTTATGCTCCCAGCTGCAACTAGCATGATCGATAGGAAGCCAACTGAACGAAATCCATACTTGTTTATGACAAATCCTGCAGGCAGTGCGAGGAATATGCCGGGGATCACTACCATGGACATCAGCAGCCCAGCTTCGGCATCTCCAACATGAAAGTCAGCCTGGATAATACCCAATAAGGGAGGTATGAGCTGAAAGATATAGGCGAAGACGACGAAAGTGAAGAATGAGACAAACAGCACAATCCAGCGATAGCTAGAAGTCTGCAGAGGTTGATTGTGCTCTTTGATCGTCGACATTGTTAAAACCTCGCATGTAGCTTGTTTGTCGAGCGTATTGCCTTTAATATATTTTGCATGCAAGAAAAGGCATAGGAAAACTCTTCGCAGGCTGCAGCAAGAGCAGACGGAATCGCAATGAAAGCCTAGTGAACTATTTTTCCATCATCTTGAACAGGATTGCAACTAGAGCCTTTCGCTCATCAGGAGCGGCTGTGTTCCACATTTCCTTGAGCAACTCTTCTTCTGGAGTAGCTGGACAGACCTTCTCAGCTAGGAAATTAATGAACCTCTCAGACAAATCTTGTATTCGTTTATCAGACAACCCCAGTTTCCGAGCTTGGGCAATCGCATCCCGAATCGTCGCTCTCCACGCATTCCAATCCTTCATGAAGTCCATTCCCTGAATACATTTCTTGGCTTCCGTTTATCTCACCCAAATGAGTGCTTGGGCAATTCGATTCTTAAAGTTTTGGGATGTCTCTATTCAAACACGTACATCGGGCATTTCGTCACAAGGCAAGATACAATTTGCGCGCGCGGGTGATATCTCCGCTTCAGCGTTGTTCTAAGTGTGTATTTTAGTACTATAGTGATTATTCCTGAGTACTTTATTAGTTGTAGTGCAACTGTTTTCTGCTAAAACCAAAGATTTGGAATTGAGAAAATGGTTGCAAAGAGATCGGTTGCTAGTGCGTTGCTGATGTTGATGTCATTACATGTTGTGACAGGCGCAGCTCTCCTCGCTTTTGCTTCACCCGTCAAGGATCCAACTGTGTTCGTCTTTGGTGGTGGTCATGTTGGGTTGTCTTGGAAATCAGGGAGAACTCAAGTTGTCACCTCAGATACCTATGCAGTGTTTGGTGGTTTGGAATCTGTGACTTTCACGCCAGATCTTGGCTGGCACATTGATGCGGTTCTGATTGATGGCAATCCCATTGTTATTGTCGATGAAGATGGATTTAGCCTCGTGAATGTCGTCGTGAAAGATGCTATCACCGTCGTTTTCATTGAGAATGGAGGGGTTGATGATGTTGAAACTGGAACACTGATCGGCACCTATCCGGATCCTGAGGTAGGCCTTATCTTTGACGCTGTTTTGTCGGAAGGCTTCGCTTATGCATATACTACTGCCTTACAACAGACAGCTCAGATCGGTGTTTCTTGGGACATCCAGACAACAGCCACATTTGCCAACAACATTACCATCTACTTGATGCTTGCCTTGACTGATCTACCGGAAGGTATGGATCCCTATAATTTGACTCTGTGGAGAACAGAAGTGATGCTCGGGGATGTGAACCTTGATGGAATCGTGGACGATGTCGACATATCCATTATCGCGAATGCTAATCCTCAGGATCCAGCTTATTCAAACCTTGACTTGAATGGAGATGGCGTCGTCAACAATGAAGATGTGGCTATCGCGAGTCACAATATTGGATTAACATCTGTGTGGGATCAGTTGGAATCGTGGGTGTTCGTAGAAGGTGATCTTATCACTGTCTACGGAGTGACTGAGCATCTTTCAGTCTTCGGCGTCACTCAGAGAGCGTAAATACGTACAGTGACTTTGCAGATTCATCAACCTCGCCTTTTTTTTGGCAATTCTAATTCAATCGCAGTCTCTTGACTCTTGTGCCCAGCTGACTACTATATGTACATTGTTACTATACCCAAATATGGATATACGAATATTAGGCAGTTTGCTGCTGTTTCTCCATTGAAAAATCAGAAGATGATTAACGAATGAAGATTAGAACATACAATTATTCACTGAAACACATGAAATCATGGTCTTTTACAGCTGTTCTTCTTCTAGCTTTCATTCTACTCCTTCCTCTTTCTATACAACAAGGAAAGGCCCAACAGACAATTGCAGTCACAGCGGATCCTTCCTTCGTCAACCTTGGCATGCTAGTGTCAATAGGCGTCAACTCTGATGCTACAGATACGTTCACAGTCACAGTTGTGAAACCTGATGGATCCACTGAATCCCAACTGAACTATACGTTCTCGTCACCAGGCAGCATCAATCAAACTTATGGAAACTCAACCATCGACTACCTTAGTCAAATCGATCAAACAGGAACGTACCGTGTGTACGTGACACTGGCGAACAATACTGCAGAGCTTGCCTCAACCACTTTCTTCGCAACCGACCAGCTGAACATCGATCTATCAGTCGCAGATTCTGGAACCACTGATAACGTGTGCCCCATTACAACCCAATTTTACAGAGGCACAAGCATTGTGCCACGAATGCATGTCAAATATGCATCCACAGGCGGGTACATGACGATCAGCAACAGCCCAAACGCGACAGTGACGTTCACGATGCCCCCGAACACTCTCGGCACGTACGAACTGCCTTCGCCTGCTGAAAACCAGGATCAGATGCCTCCTGGCGTAATCCTCACCAGATTCGCATCCTATCTGCCTCCAGAAGGCGCTTGGAGAAACTGCTTTAGACCAAATTGGAATTTTCCAACAGGATACTGGAATATAACTGCTGAAGCAAATGATGGCAAAGGAAACTACGGCCGCGTTGTAAGCTATCAACTAGGCTATCAACCCGTAACCTTCCCACAGTTTGTTCTGAGGATGGCTTATGAAATAACTCCAGCTCCACTGACAATCTCAGCAGATGTATACGATAAAGCGACGGGAAAACTCGCGACGAACAATCTCACTCAATATCAAGAACTGGCAGTGGAAGTCCGGGTAGAGTATAGACATCCACTCGGACCACTAGGCAGAGAAAGCCACTCTGAATACTTGGGTCTACTCAACACAACGCGAAATGGCGATGTCACAGCTAAATTGGGATGGGGCTTCTACAATGAAACATCCAAGACCTTTGGTGGCACTGACATATCTGAGAATCCGGGACAACTAATCGCCACAATTCCACTGAACTATAACTCACAATCAGGAAACTGGAGCGCAACATACAGTATTACAGGATCAGAGCCAGTCGAAAACTACATTCTTGTCATTGATGCACGTGACGGCGCAAATGCGCCCAACATCGGAAACACCAAAGTTCATCTATTGCCCATTCCAGAAATCGTCGAAAAGACACTTGAGGTTCCAGTTGAAGTTACTGTTGAAATCATTCCCACATCAGTTTACTTAGCCATCGGTGGACTCTCACTCGTCACTGTCATAGCTGTCGTTGCAACACTGTTGGCTCGAAGGAAATAGATCCGATTGCTTACCCACTCCATACTTTTTCTCTTTAACTTTCGGATGAATCGCTTATACAACTGTTATCCCACAATCAACAAAATTAGTAAGAAACTCTCTACAAGCTTCGAGAGTAACAAAGGTTCAAGGACTGTATCTGAATGAAACACCATGGGATCCTGCTAATGCTCGCGATTATTACGATAGCTCTCCTAAGAGTTCAATTGTCCCAAGTTAGTGCTCAACCCACAAGTTTCCTCGAGATTCTTCCTGAGCTGGGACCTGTCGGAACTGAAATCAACATCGTCGGTCACGACTTTCCTCCAAACTCAGCTTTCGAATTATACTGGGAAGGATTCGAAGGCAGCTGGATCGTTGATGGCCATGATTTTCTAGGATCAGCCTTTTCGCTGAAAGAGTATCTTATTGCAACAGTCACGTCAAACGCTTCAGGCTCTTTCAACCTTAGAATAAAGGTACCCTACGATTATGGAGGACGACATTATATCACTGCGATCGAGGAAATCAGTAAAGCGAACATGGGACAGGCAGTGTTTACTGTCATTCCCTCCTTCCAAATCTCCACGACTTCCGGTCCACCAGGGACTCCCATAACCATTCAAGGCTCCGGTTTGGGTAATAGAATGTACACCACCAACTGGCACGTTCTCTGGGACAATAAGTATGTCGGGTATGCCACAGCGATAACCACACAGGGAAACGCAACCTTTACGATTTATGCCACAGGAGATGTAGGGACACATTACATTGATATCTATGAAGGGTACCCAGGCCCTGCATATCTGAATATCCATGAAGCTCCTCCAAAACCAGAGTATTACTTCCCGCCATATGTTCCATTCCATGCTGAATTTAATGTGACTCCTCCCGACTGGGACACGACTACCAACGCGATAGGGTTGATCTCATTGGGTGGGCTGGGGCTCATCACAGTCGCAATGATCGCTGCATCCGTCTCCCATGGATCGGGACCTGCAGGAAGAACAAGACGGCTCTGGGCACTCATCTCAATGGCGGTCATCTCAACACTGCTATCTGGAGCCGTGCTCGCGTACACAAGTACAACATCTCCTCTAGCTGGACTGAAGCCTCAATCTTCTGAAATCAGTCCAACTATCATATTACCTGATGGAGGTGTCGATTCACCTTCCAATGAAAGTATACCAACATTGACTGTTGAGCCACAAGTGGCAAAAGTTGGAGAGAATGTCACAATCTCCGGTGCAGGATTTCCATCAAACATAGAGCTCGAGCTCACTTGGCTGTCAAAGGAAGGAAGCTATCTGGTAGGTTGGACCGACTTGGTTCGAAGCCTGAAGACCGTGACCACAGACACGCAAGGATCGTTCGCTACAGAGATCAAAGTCCTCCATGACTTGGAAGGTATCCACGAGATCACAGCATCGTCTGAGAGTGTGCAAGCTGTACAGAACGCCACACTCTACATCATTAGAAGTGCTTTCTTGAATCAAACTAAAGGTCCGTCAGGAACAGTTGTGGAAGTTAAGATGACAGGGGTAGGATGGACTTTTGTCACAAATACTGCAACCATTGTTTACGACAACTCTTTCGTAGGTTATGCCTGTGGATTCTTCACTCTGGGCAATGTGACATTATACGTCGATGCGGTTGGTAGACCTGGGATCCACACAATCGACATCTATCCGACGATTTATGATGGTCCACCGCAAGGAACTTCTAGCAGTATTTATCGATATCCTCTACTCACCCCAGAGGATCATCCAGCTCGAACCGCTGCGTTTCACTTTGAGTTTCTCATAACGGAATCTGATCATGGACAAACCTCCATTAACTTTCTCTTCACTCCCATGGGCGTGAGTCTCATAGCACTAGTTGCGTCCGTCGCTTTCCTAGCCATCCAAGCGCGAAGACTTCGCTAATGATAGACACTTGCCTTGGAAGTTGCTAGAGTTTCGCTCTCAAACATCCAGTCCTAGGCAAAAGAGATCTCAGGTGGCTGCAAGCTGTCGTAATCAGGCGAAGCTCTCAATTCAGGTAAATGTGCGCGCGCAAGAAGGTAAACTCATAGAAGCCGGATTCGACTATGTCCGTTACAGCGAGTGAGACCAGGTGGCGATTTGCCGTAAACAGAAATTAGTAATATTATTGGGACTCCGATAGTATAGTCCGGTTAGATTATGCATCATGCAATACGGTTAAGATTTAGCCTTGGGCGAAGATCTTTCCATTGATGTTCTGGAGCAGCTCAGCGGGTGAGCACTCGTGTTGTACAATATGTTCCCTTCCACAAATTTCATGCACCTTTTCCAGAACCTTTTCATCGATCGCTTTGATCTGTTGTCCTTTCGGTCCTTCGATTTCGATGGCCACTCCGATTGGATAATGGCCACAACAGGTGACCTCATCTTTGTACACGTTGACCCGATAGTCTTCAGGCACGTTAACTGCATGGAGAAAAGATTTGATTTCGTCGATGAAACTATCCAAGGCTTTATCGTCTACGCCAAGCATGTAGCATGATCTATAGCTTATTAGTTCCATAAATCAGAACCAACCTAAAGTATCGTGTTAAGCAATCATATTTATATTTATTTTGATAATTATCATCAAAATTGCTCTTGCCCTCACGCTGAGGAGAGCACTCGTTCGCTGAGAATACGCATACCGCGGCGCTTCTTTCTTTCAGCCATCTTCGTAATGTCTTCGATCATGTTCTTGGAGCTAGTTTCAGTCAAGTACCCTTGAGCGATAGCTTGATTCACCAATCTCTGAGCCTCAATGGTGCGAACAAGAGTTGTGGTGTAACCATCTGGTGAACCGAGACCGCCTACAGAGATATCCGCAAGGTAATTCGTGAAATCCGTACAAGCAAGACAGCCTGGTCTCACGATAGGACCAAGCTCATCAAGATCGAGACGTTGAACTCTTCCATCTTGGAGTCGCGCAATGAATTCATCCTTCAAGTTGATCTTCTCGATCTGATCCAAAGAGGCCCCAATCTTCGTCTCCAAATGCTTCTGTCCATCCTCATTCATGAGGAAGTTCTCAAAACAGAATAAGCCCACAGTGAGATTCACGAGATGGCTTGGAACGATGTGGAGCAGCTGCATTTTTCGAATTGTAGTTATTTGGCATGGAGTTCCCACAACTGCGAGTCTCATGAGATCATGCAGACTCGAGCGTGTTAATGCACTGAAAATCGAAGAATAGGTAGTTAGATTCCCCAAATCACTGATGCTTCTTGATTGCGTCAAGCTTGATCCAGCGCATTCGAGAAGTTCGTCAGGTTTTGTGGCTATCATGGGTTCGTTATTCCACAGACTTTCTCGCCGAGAGAGGACAGCTCCACCGATTTTCCGTGTGTCCAAGAGGAAGGCTAGAAGACTGGTGACGACACCGCCATCACAGCACACCTGAGAGATTTCAGGATCGGTCGTTCGCAGACTTCGCGCAGCTACGTAGGATCCGATCGAATCACGCTTTCTGTACTTAATGGTGAGTGCCTTGTCCAGTTCACCTGTTCGGGGGCAGATCAGGTAGCAGATTCCATCATCAAGACAACTCGTCTCATCGGAGTATGCTGGCTTGTCCTCTTTGATTGAAAGCACATTCAGCTCATTTGCGGTACAGAAGCTGACACATCCATAGCACTCAGCGCAGATTCCCTTTTCAATGACGTCCCTGGTCAACGCATGAAAAGAAAGCCTCTCGTCTCCCATCTACATCACTGCATCTATCATGAGAGAAGTGATCTCTTGAGGCGAGACACAGTTCTTTTTCAGACCTAGCACTTCAGGAGACAATCCAAACGCCAGTCCAGCGAGTTGTGTAAAATGAAAGACTGGTAGATTGATATTCACGTTGAACTTCGCTTCAATGTCAACTTGCTTCGCGTCTAGGTTGAAGTGACATAGTGGGCACGCAGTAGTGATACAATTAGCTCCAGCATTTTTTGCATCAAGCAAGATGTTCTTGGACAGCTCAAGCATCACGTCTTCATTTGTCACTCCTAGAGAGGCGCCACAACACCGAGTTTTACTGTAGTATTCAACTTTGGAAGCTCCGAGAGCTTCAACAAGATCGTCCAGACGAGTAGGATGGTCAGGATCATCAAAGGCAGCTATTTTGGGAGGCCTGACGAGAAGGCACCCATAGTAGGATGCCACGTTGAAACTGGTTAAGGGTCTTTTCACTGCTCTCCGGATCGTATCTAGACCCACGTCCGAGAGGAGAACTTCGAGAAAATGTCGAATCTTCACTGTTCCGTTGTAAGTTAAGCCAGCGCTGTTTAGAGCTTTGTCAACTTTGCTTTTGGCGGTTGCATCCTCTTGAAGAAGCATGTTGACTCGTGATAACGTGTAGTAGCATGCACTGCACAGGACGGTGACGTCGGTCTCCATTTTTTCAGCTAGAGCCAGGTTTCTGGCAGCTAGAGCTGCAGAGTAGAGGGGTTTATAGGAATAGACAGCGTCGATTGCTCCACAGCAGTTCCAATCTTCAATCTCCACCAGTTCGATTCCAAGCACTTCACTCACTGCTTTTGCAGACACTTCATATTCTTTGGAAGAGGAATGGACAGCACATCCAGGGTAAAATGCCAGCTTCTTCATTCAGTATCACCTTCATTTGTCACTTCAAACATCTTTGACAAATCCGTTGTGTGTTCAATCTTCTCACGTCTAAGGCGGATTTTCCCTTTTCGGGCAAGCCGTAGTCCCAGCTTCGCAGCGCGAGCGAGTGCTTTCGGATCAGATTTTTTGATAATGCGGACCTGCAGTGTTGGTTCGTGGAGTCGACCAGACTTCCGGACAATGTCGAAGAATGCTTTGTGAAACTTGGGTTTAACTCCTCGCTTGTCAGCTAGATCTTCTTTAATGGCTAGATTTCTTAATGACAACATGAGTGTAGTGAGATCCAAGTTTCTTGGGCATCGAGTCGCACAGGTCTGACAGGTTGCACAGGCCCATATGGTCTTGCTTGATAGGACATCCTCCCGCATGCCCAGTTGGATCATCTTGATGAGTTGAACAGGTGAATAGTCCATTGAGAATCGAGTAGGACATGAACCAGCGCATAGACCACATTGGATGCAATCTAGGATTTTGTCTCCTCCAGGCAGTTTCATGACTTCTTTCACAAAATCAGTCCTTGTTGTTGATGAGCTTAGTGAAGCAACGAGTTTCATCGACGTGTCACCTCAATCAGATTCACTGGATTAGTTTTTTTTTCCAGGATCTTTTCAATCTCTTCACGTTTGCTTTGTTCTAATGGACCGATCTTCGATATTCTGTCGACAAAGGAGTCAAAGAGACTCATGATTTTCTCATATTGGGGAAGAGTAGTGGAGATTGATTGAATTCTGAGGGATTTGATTCCGAGGGAGGCTAAGTCTTTCTTCATTTTGATGACGCGTTCTCTCAACTGTTCTTCTGTTAGAACGCTATCATCTCCTTCCACCAATAGCACACCATCCGCGCCCGCAGAAAATGCGTGGAGCAGGTGTTTTGTACCCAACCGCCCTGTACTTGGTACCCCGATGATTCTCACTTCAGGTGGGTAACTCCGTCGGCTTTGTCCACCAAGGTCAGCTGATCCGTAGGCTGTCTTCTTCTCTAGAAAAGCTATGATCTTTGGTGGTGTTTCTCCTTCTGCACTCACTTCACGTATTTGAGCGATTAGCTGCTCTTCCGTGCAATTCTTCAGGTCAAGTGCTTTTTCGGGGCACAATGGGAGGCATAGCCCGCATCCGATGCAGGAAATGGGATCTACCTGTATCTCTTGATCTCCCTTTTTGATTGCCTTTGTTGGACAACTGTCGATGCAGATCCCGCACAAGTTACACTTTCCAGGTATAACGTAGGCAACTTCTGGTGAAACCAGGGTCTCGCCTTTCCCTAGAAATGTCGCCACCTTTGATGCTGTGGCCAAGGATTCCATCGTAGTCTCTCGTATGTCTTTAGGACCTTGCGCACACCCTGTGATGTAGATGCCTTCCCGTTTGGTTTCAACTCCTCGAAGTTTGTGATGGATCTCGAGGAAGAAGTTATCAGGTCCCAAGTCGATTCCGAGCATCTCACTTAGCTCCCGAGTTCCATGATTTGGAATCAACGCTGGACTTAGGACAACGAGATCGAAGTTCTCTTCAATCTGTCTTCCCAAAATGGTGTCTTCTGCCTTTACGATGAGGGACTCACCGTTAGGAATAACTTCAGCTGCGCGACCTCTGATGAATGTTACATTATGATCTCTGGCTTTGGCATAGAACTCTTCATAGCCTTTTCCATGTGCTCGCATGTCAGTGTAGAAGATCCAAACATCTGCTCCAGGTACTGATTTGTCTATGAGAAGAGCGTGTTTTATCGCATTCATGCAGCCGATTTTGCAGCAATAGCCCACTCCATTGTCAGTAGTTGATCGACTTCCAGCACAAAGAATGAATGCGACTTTTTGAGGTACTGCACCATTAGAGGGTTTGTGGAGTCCTTGTAGCATGAGCCGTTCAAACTGGAGACTGGTGACGATATCTGGATGCAGCCCAAAGCTGTACTGACTTACTAGCTGAGGATCCAGTAAATTGTATCCAGTGGACACAATGATTGTGCCTACATTTAGATCTATAGTTTCCTCCTTCTGTTCAAAGTCAATGGCGCCACCTTTGCAGAATTTCTCGCAGATTCGACAGACGCCACGGGTGAGAAAGAGACAGTTGTCTTTGTCGATGGTGTAGGCATTTGGGATCGCCTGTTTGAAGGGAATGTAGATGGCTTTCTCCTGCACCAGGTTCTCTTCAAACTTACTCGACTTCTTGACAGGACACTTGGTCGCACATTCTCCACAAGCGGTACACTTCTCAATATTCACGTATCTAGGTCGGATTCGAATCTTCACTTTGTAATTACCAGGAGAGCCTTCGACAGCAACTGGTTCAGCGTTAGTCAAGATTCTCACATTTGGATGCTGTGAGACTGACACCATCTTTGGAGTGAGTATGCATGCGGAACAATCGAAGGTTGGAAAAGTCTTGCTGAGTTGCGCCATATGACCGCCAATGCTTGTGTTCCGCTCAACCATGTAAACTTCATATCCATTGTCCGCCAATTCGAGAGAAGCATAGGTTCCTGCAATGCCTCCACCAATCACAAGAACTCTCTTTGTCACTTTGACTGTTCCAGGATTGAGGGGTTCAAGATACTTCGCTCGACCAACAGCACCTTTGAGTAGTGCTGTAGCCTTGGTTGTGGCTTTTTCGCTATCATCATGTACCCAGCTGCAATGTTCTCTGATGTTCACCATTTCAAGAAGGTAGGGATTCAGTCCAGCAGATTTCACTGCTTGTCTAAAGGTATCCAAGTGCATCCTGGGTGAGCAGGAGGCAACGATGATTCGATTTAGCTTATGCTCCTTTATCGCCTTCTTGATCATCTCTTGTCCTGGGTTGCTACACAAGTATTCAAACGTGTTTGCATCTTTCACATTCGTAAGAGAGGTTATGATATCTTTTACCTTAGAGACGTCCACAGTGTCGCTTATGTTTCCTCCACAGCGACAGATGAAGACGCCAACACGAGGTTCTTCTACCATTTGCTCATAAACATCCTTGTTGACGCGTCTTGTCATGAGCTTAGCTCACGAGAGTTAGAATTTTCTTCCCCACTAAAAAACGTTATCTTATTTTTCATTTTTTTCATAAATAACATCGTATTGCAGGGGTGTGCTGAACTTTGGATCAATAAGCAGGGACTCATCAGCAATGTCCCCGCTTGGGTAGCAAGGAGGCGATCTGGACTATAGCTGAATCTCTTGCTTATGGTGACTTTTAAGATGTTTCTTCTCAGAGATATAAGACATATAAACGAGTTCCGGTAAAGTCTTGCAAGTGGAGTGGCGAACTATGGCTCTTATCAGTCGACGAGAATGCCATCTAGTTGAAGTGAAGAATGAAGATCTCAACAGATTTGTCGATGAGATCCAAGCATACCTAAAGGAGAAGCAAGTCCCGAGTGAATTGAAGATAAATGTCTACAAGGATGCTGTGGCCTGCTGCGGATATTTCCCCACAGGAGTTACCATTGAGATTGAAGGACCTGCCAATAATCCGATCTCAGAGATGGATTCAATGATCTATGCGAAGATCATTGAGATCTGTGAACGAGAACGAATTGAGTACCATGAATGCAAACCGCTTGAGACTCTCGAAATTGATGGGTGACTAGAAATGGTGTTTGTTTATATTCTTGGAAAAGTAGAGACAGGGAAGGAATTGAGTGTTCTCAATACATTGGGCAATGCAGGACAGGTCACGCGAGTCAGTCTGACCTATGGAGTTCATGATTTTTGCATAGAGGCAAAGTTCCCAACTATGGAAGATCTCGATGAGTTTCTTTTCAATGTTGTACGAAAAACTCCAGGCGTTCACGATACGTTCACCTTGGTAACATCGAAAACCATCGCTAGAGATTAGACTACGTCACATGGAAACGCCGCAGAATATTCTTCGGGCCACAGTTGATAGATATCCACAGAAAGCAAAGGTGCCTTCCAAGCACTAGAGGGCGTTTTTTCTGCGCACTCTGAGACATACTTGCGCTTACCAATCGAGTGAAGGAAAAGCATCTATTAGCGAGCGCGCGAAATATTGGTTATCCATATGAGATCGTTCACGGTTGAAAAGCGTGGAGCGAATGCATCATTGTGTTTCTATTGATTTCAATGCGATGTCGACTTCAGCTGCTGCACAGCTTCCTTGAGCCATTGAATATGCGATGTCTTTGGGTCCTGTAGCTGCTCCTGCTGCGAATACGCCTTTAATGTTGGTCTTGACAGGTGTGTCTACGACTTCGATGAAGCCTGATGCAGATGTTGAAATGCCAAGTTTTTCCTTGAAGAAAGTGTTACTCACATCAGGTACAGCTCCTGTGGCGAGAACAACGAGGTCTGCCTCCACTGAAACTAGATCGTTTTCAAGTGTGTCTTCTACTTGAATCACCAGTCGCTCTCCGATCTTCTTGAGTCTGGCGGGATTTCCTCGGAGAAAGCGAACGCCAAGTCGCCTTGCGTTCCTATAAGAGAGTTCGCCATCATATGGAGTCCTGAGGTCCATGTAAAGCACAGTTACCTCGATAGTTGGGATGATTTGCTTGATCTCAGAGGCTAGTTTGATTGTGTTCATGCAACAATATGAGGAGCAATAGGTGTTTGTATTCACGTTCCTTGATCCTATACATTGGATTAGCGACAAAGCTTCCAACTTGCCTGTCCTGGAGAGCTTTATCAAGTCACCGTGAGCCATCATCCCTTCGAGCTCTAAGGAGGTGATCACCTCCTTGTATTTGCCATATCCGAACTGTTTCAAAGATGATGGATCAAACGGACGGAAACCAGTTGCCAAAACTATAGCATTCAGCTCAGCTTCAACCTCCTCATCTGCAGTTTCCACCTGAAGTTTAAAATGAGGAAACTCTCCTGCGATATCCATGATTGTAGATTTCGTCAGAATCTTCACATTTTCAGTGTTTTTGATCCCAGTGGTGAGGTCTGCTAGGAGAGCTGAGGCTTCTTGATCGTTGGGGTAGAGGTTGTTCAGATGTCTAAGGTTTCCTCCAATCTCCTCCTCTTGCTCTACAAGGAGAACCTTATGACCAAAACTTGCCAAATCAAGCGAAGCTTGAAGCCCTGAAACCCCCGAGCCTACTACCAGTGCTTTAGCCACTAGCATCGACTCCATTCCCCTTTGCTATGTCCAAGGGATTGGGACCTAACTTCTTCAAGTCCTCAGTGAAATCACGAATAACATTAGCGAATTTTGGCCCTTCAGAAGCTGAAATCCATTCGAGTCGCAGCCTTTGCGGGGTTACCCCAATATAGTCTAAGGCTTTCAACGTTTGCTCGATCCTCTTTTCAGTCTTGTAGTTGCCTTCAATGTAATGACAGTCACCGAGATGGCATCCAGCAATCAGAACACCATCAGCCCCCTTGAGAAACGCTTTCAAAACGAAAGCTGGGTCTACTCTACTTGAACACATGACTCTGATTATTCTCACAGTTGAAGGGTACTGAATTCTGCTAACCCCTGCAAGATCAGCTCCGGCATAGGAACACCAATTGCAGGCAAACGCCACAATTCGAGGTTTGAATCCGCTTTCACTCTCAGTCACTATCAGTCACTTTCATTTATTGATTAATCGTGCTAGGAACACTGTCAGATCCTCAACGTCGACCGTGAACGCTTGAGCAGGAGGCTTCTCATTTTTCACGCAGCTCAAGTGAGCTAGGCATTTAGGACACGCTGTGATCAGTGTTTCCGCACCAACAGATGCTGCAGCTTCAAGCTTTTCCATGAGTAGATACTTCGCTTCAGGACCACATGAGAGCCATGCGGACACTCCACAGCATTGAGCATCCTCCCTATTCTCCTCGAGCTCCTTGAATGTGAGGTTCTTTACAGCTGAGAGAACCTCTCGAGGAGCTTCGTATATTCCCATATGTCGGCCAAGTCTACAAGGATCATGGTAGGTTGCTGCGCCTTCCCGCATTTTGAATCCAAGTTTTTCGATGTTTGCAGCAAGCAATTGAGATATGTGTAAAGTCTCCACTGGAAGCTTATAGTTCATAGAGAACGTTCGTGCGCACTCTGCGCATGATGTAACAAGAGTTTTGATTCCGCTTTCTCTAATCTGCGTTTCATTCTGTCTTCGCAAGGCATCAAACGTTACATTGTCACCCTGCCATAATGCATCGTGTCCACAGCACTTGAGAGATAGAACACGTGGCTTTACGCCAATTTCATTCAGCAGTCGAATGCTAGCCTCACCAATCTCATGGAAGTTTGTACCCACATCCAGAAAGCAGTCAAGGAGATCGATGCATCCAGGGAAATACGCGATGTCACTCTCTCTATTCAATTCCCCTTCGAATTTCATGGGAACTCCGTTGGTGTTCTCACTTGCAGACATTATTTGCGAAGTCAGTGAGAAGACCGACTTGTGAGCAATTGCGTCTTCATTAGCTTCCTGCTCTCTCAGATTCTGCACAAAGTTCAGGTAGTTGACATCTTGGGGACAATACTGAGAACAAAGCCCGCACGTCAGGCATTTCCAGGAAACCTGTCGTTGGTTGGTTTGCTGGAACTTGGTGATCTTGAGTCTTGGCGAATACTTGGAAACTCGTCTTTTTGGGCAGATGCTGGTGCACAGACCACATTGAAAACATTCATTTACAAGCGTCATTTTCACTCCTTCACCAACGTGTTTATTTGAGAGGCTGTAGCCCCAGCTTGGGCTAGTGAATATGAGATATCTTTTGGCCCACAGGCACTTCCTGCCACGAAAATTCGTTTGCAGCTCGTTTCTGAGGGAGGTCTTTGCACTTTGAAGAAGCCGCATTCATCGAGTGTGATATTAAACATGTGACTCAGGGCGTCTGTCTCAGGAGGAGGAGTTCCACCAACTGAAAGTACCACTAGGTCTGATTCCACATGTTGGATTTCACTTGTCAAAGTGTTTTCAATGCTCAAGACCAGTTTCTTGTTTCTCTCAGTGATCTCTGCAGGTCGTGCTCTCACGAATCTCACGCCAATATTTCTGGCTTGCTCATACAGCTCTTCATAGAGATAGGGTGTTCTGATGTCCATGTAGAAAACTGTCACTTGGGTCTCAGGATAAGCGTTCTTCAGCAAAACCGCGTTTTTTATGGCGAGAGTACAGCAGAAAGAAGAACAGTATTCGTAAGCTCTTGAATCTCTGAATCCGACGCATTGTATGAATGCGATAGAACTAGGTTTCTCAGAGTCAGATGGCCGTGACAGATCGTCGTTCTTCAGCATCCGCTCCAGATCGATTGAAGTCACTACATCGTCGAGCTTTCCATATTTGTACTCACTCATTGTCGCTGGATTATATGGAGTGAAGCCTGTTGCGAGAGCCACGGCATCTATAGTTATAGACTTTGACTTACCTGCAACCATCAGCTTCGCTTTGAAGCCTTGGCTTTCTTCCTTGATGTCGATGAGTTTGGACTGTGTCATGATAGATATCTTTTCATGTTTCCTAACTTCTTCCGTGAGAGACAGTAGAAATTGAGAAGCATCCTCGTTCGTAGGGTAAATTGTATGCAGGTTTCTCAGATTGCCGCCCAGTTCTTTTTCTTTCTCGACCAAGCAGACTTGGTGACCCATTCGAGCAAGACTCAGTGAGCACTGAATCCCAGTGACTCCGCCACCAACTACGAGAACACTAACCATTGGCTACCCCTGCTTTGTTCAAGAACGCTTCTGTTCGAATCTTATGGATTACGTCGAGTCCGAGATCCTTCGGATTGAATCCTAGAGCCAGCCCGAGAAGTTCCGCGAAGAAGAGGATTGGGATGTTCATCTCTTTGCTGAATTTCTTCTTGGCTATTAACTGGGTCATATCAAATTGCTTGAAGCAAAATGGACACCCGACTACTATAGCATCCACATAGCTCTCAGTTTCCGGAGAGTAGGCTTTTCTTTCTATAGATTCAATGGCGAAAGATTGAGCGATCTCTGAACTATGGAGTGAGAGAAATGATCCACAGCACTGTTCAATTCCATCCGTTTTGATAATTCGAGCTCCAGTAGAGGACACCAATTCCTCCAGTTTTCGCGGATTCTCAAAGTTGTCAAACTTCAGAATGTCGCTTGGTCTTAGGATGTGACAGCCATTGTGACAGGAAACCACTATGTTGTTCATGTTTACTGAAATTTCTTCCTTTATCCTAGACACGCCAATGACATCGTACATGAGCTGATGAAAATGGAGAACTTTGGATTCTCCTCTGTAGGTTAAGCCGATCTTCTCCAGCGTTCTGTTCACCTGCTCTCTCATCGCAGTATCCTGGAGGGCGAAGATCGTCTTGTTCAGTGCAGCATAACAGCCATTGCACAAGGTCAAGATATCAAGCCCCTTTTCTTCTGCGAGGGCTATGTTTCGCGCTGAGAAGACCATCGACGTGTGATGATCCATGGCTTCTGTGAGTTCACCACAGCAGCCGAAGTCGGGAATGTCGACTAGAGTTGTGTTGAAGGCAGATGCAATCTTCCGGACAGAAGCTTCGTAGTTGTACACTTGCGTTGGAACGTTGCACCCAAGGAAGAATGCATATTTCATTTGACCATCTCCGTCAATCCTGTTAGAGTTGCGATTTCTCTGAAGTGTTTGGAAACATCAGTCTTCAATTCAGGCAAGTTGAGATTCTTCCGCTTCTGCTCCGAAAATTTCGTCAATTCGCTACTCCTCCCAACTTCCAAGATTTTCTTGTTCCCTTCCTTCAAGGAGGCAGGGGCGAATCCATCTCGAGACAACGAGTTAGTTATTTGGTGGATGACATCAATCGGTTTCACTCCTTGCGGGCAACGTTCATAGCAGATGAAACATGTAGAGCAATACCAAAGGAATCTGTCATTGACGTCAATTTTGTCGTCCTTTGCATGCTTGACGATTCTTCGTATGTTAAATTCTGGTACTAGTCGAGTAACTGGGCATCCGCCACTGCATGTCCCACACTGATAGCAGAGATTGAGGTTCTCAAAATTGTGGCTCTCAACACTGTGGATTGTTGGAGTAGTCTTTCCGGTTTCAAGTGATTTTCTGACCATTGTGTACCCTCTATGTTTCTGCAATGGCCTCCAACAGCTCTGCTTCAATCTGTTCTCGAGTAAAGTGTTCAGGCACTATTGCTCCAACAGGACAGGCAACCGCACAGCACCCACAACCCTTGCAGGTCACCGGGTTGATGGTAGCCTTTCTCGTTTGAAACATGACAGTTTCTAGGGTTACATCCTGTGGTGTCAATTCTATCGCCTTGAATGGGCAGGCTTCAACACACAAACCACACCCTTTACATTTTTCATCGTCAACCTTGCTTATTGCACCCTCAGATTCAATGTGGTCTTTAGACAAAATCGTACAAGCACGAGATGCGCAGGCGCTGGCCTGTGCTATGCTCTCATCTATCATCTTCGGAGAGTGAGCTGTTCCACAGACGAAGACACCCTCAGTGGCGAAATCCACAGGTCGAAGCTTCACATGGGCTTCCAAGAAGAAGCCATTCGCGTCGAGGGGAACCTTAAACATCTTGCTGAGACTTTCGGCGTCGGCTGGCGGTGTTATTGTACTACTTAACACCACAAGGTCGGGTTTAATCTGCAACCGCACTCCCAACAATGGTTCCCAGAGCTCAACAGTTAGGTTGGAATTGACGACAGGTTTGTTTGTGTCTGTATACCTAAGGAAGATAACTCCTAGCTCTCTCGCTTCTCGGTATAGTGATTCCCATAGTCCATAGGATCTGATGTCACGATAGGCGATGTAGACCTTGGTGGTGGGGTCAAGGTGCTTAAGTCGAATAGCGTTCTTGATTGCTTCAGTGCAGCAGACTCGAGAGCAATAGGGTCTCTCCTCTTCTCTAGATCCCACACATTGAATCATGACAACAGTTTTTGTATCCAGACCTTCACCCATTTTCTCTTCAAGTTGCTTTTGAGTGATAACTCGGCTGTCAACTCCAAAGTGGTAGTATCCCTGTGGTTGAAAATCTTGAGCTCCGATCGCAATGATTGCTGTTCCGAATTGGATTGCCTCCGAGTTGTTCTCGCTTCTGATCTGTGCTTCGAAGTTTCCAACGAAGCCTTTCACCTCCTCGATTTCTGTCTCCGTATGTACTCGGATCAGAGGGTGATTCTGAACTTGAGTAATGATTTGATTGAGTACTTGATGTGACAGCGTTCCATCTTGAATACTATCTATTGCTCTCATGAAGCCTCCCAATTCAGCCTGCTTTTCAACAAGATGGACTTGAAAGCCTTGATTGGCAATGTCAAGGCTGGCTGTCATTCCAGATATCCCGCCTCCGATTACAAGTGCACTCTTCTTCACAGGGACTTGCTGGGTCTTGAGAGGTCTCAGTAGTCTCGCTTTGGACACAGCCATCCGGACGAGATCCTTCGCTTTTTCAGTAGCGAGCGTCTTTTCATGCATGTGTACCCAAGAGCAGTGTTCCCGGATGTTGCAGAACTGAAAGAGAAATGGGTTCAACCCAGTTTCTTTCAATGTGTTGCGGAAGAGTGGTTCATGTGTCCTGGGTGTGCAAGACGCGACAACTACTCGGTTTATGTCGTTCTCTTCCAATACTTGCTTTATTCTGTCTTGTGTGTCTTGGGAGCAGGTGTATAGATTCCTTTCAGCATGAATGACAGATGGGAGGGTCTTGGCATATTCAACAACTTCTGGAACGTTGACGACGCCTCCGATGTTGATTCCGCAGTGACAGATAAAGACGCCAACCCTCGGTTCCATGGAGATCGGCTTCTCATCAGGGTATTTCTTGGGTTGGATCAATTGATTTCGAGCAGTGGAGATGAGAACTTCTGCTTTAGCTGCTGCAGCGCTTGCTTGAGCGACGGAATCTGGGATGTCTTTTGGCCCCTGTGCTGTACCGCAGACGAAGATACCAGGAACACTCGTTTCCACAGGATGTGTTAAGCTTGTTTTGACATATCCATAATCATCAAGTTCCAGATCTAGAATCTCTTGGAGTGAGGCTAGAGTCTTGGATGGAATCAAACCAACTGACAAAACGAGGAGATTGAGCTCCATGCTTTTCATTTGGTTGTCTTCTGGATCTTCATAGTGAACTATGAGGTCATCCGTCGCCTCATTGACCAGAACCTCTGGAACTTTACATCGGATGTACTTGATACCATATTCGTCGATCGCTCTTTGAGTGAATTCCTCAAATCCTTTTCCATAGGCTCGCATATCGATGTAGAAGATTGTGATATCGAGATCTGGATCATGTTCCTTGGCAACAATTGCTTCTTTCGTGGAATACATGCAGCACACTGCTGAGCAGAGCTCTCTTCCAATGTTAGGGTTTCGTGAGCCGACACATTGGATGAATCCAATTCTTCGCGGTCGCTTGCCATCAGAGGGACGAAGCACCGTGCCACCGTATGGACCACTAGCACTGAGAATCCTTTCGAGTTCAGGGCTTGTGACCACGTTTGGATGGTCGTATCGATACTTGCTCGTGACTGAGGGATCATAGATGCCAGCTCCTGTCGCCAGTATCATACTGCCTACATTTAGCTCGACAGATTCAGGCTGCTGACTATAATCGATTGCGCCCTTCTTGCAGATTCGTTCGCAGAGTCCACAACCTATACAGGTTTCTCTGTTGATAGACGCAACAAGTGGAACCGCCTGAGGGTACATAACACTTATGCTGCTTTTCTTGCACAAGTTTCGATTGAACGTGTCTAAGGCTTTTACGGGGCAAGCTCGGATACATTCACCGCACCCATTGCACTTCTCAGGATCCACATATCTCGGTCTCTTGGTCAGCGTAACCACGAAATCTCCAGGAGAACCCGTGAACTCAGTAATTTCCGCGTTTCCAATGATCTCGATGTTTGGATGTGCTCCTGTTCCAACAAGCTTTGGAGATAAAATACACATGGCACAATCGTTCGTTGGAAAAGTTTTATCCAACTGTGGCATGATTCCGCCAATACTCGGTTGTTCATCGACTAAGTACACTTTGAATCCTGAGTCAGCAAGATCAAGGGAAGCTTGGATTCCTGATATGCCAGCTCCTAGTACTAGTACTGCACCTTTCATTCCTGATTTCCACCTCTGTGGACATAAAGTGGATAGTCATCTTCGAACCCTGCGATGTCGACGAGGCCCTCCGTCTTCATCTGGATCAAGCAATCAAAAATCTTCTGGGTTGGTGTATCCAGCTTCTTAGAGAGGGTAACCATGGATGTTGGTTCGTTGGTTATTAGTCGCAGTATCAGATGCTTGAGGTGCTCAGCTTCGAAGAAGCTCTCTGCCATGTTCTTGAGTAGATCGGGATCCAGCTCTTCTCCGTACACGTTCTTATCTCGTGATAGTATCTCTGCCTTCACAGTCAGCCATCGGACTGGAAACTCAAGAAAGAGGTTTTCAGCTGCTGCTACTTTATCGATGGTTGGAACGCCTGCAACTATCTCTTTTGTAATAGGCCCCAGCTTCACTAGATCTTCAGTGAAATCATTTATCAGCTGTGCGAAATTCTTTCCTTCTGACGCTGAAATCCATGCAAGTCTGAATCTCTCAGAAGGGATCTTGCTGTTCTTGATGATCATTGACACTTGCTCCATCCTTTCTTTTGCATGGATGTTTCCCGATATGTAATGACAGTCGCCGGGGTGGCAACCAGCGACAAGGACACCATCCGCACCCTTGTGAAACGCTCTGAAAACCATGTAGGGATCGATCCTTCCACTGCACATGACTCGGATAATTCTCAGACTTGGCGGGTACTGATACCGCGATACACCTGCAAGATCAGCGCCGGCATACGAGCACCAGTTGCAGAGGAATGCAGTGATCACAGGGAGGAATCCGTCGTTTTTGGTCTCTCCAGTCATTAAATCACCCTGATTGAATCAATTTGTGCTACGAGCTGCTGATCCGTGAAGTGAGGGGTCTGAATAGCTTTGGCTGGGCACGATGCTGCACAAGCACCACAGCCCTTGCATGTGGATGCAATGACTTCTGCAAATCCATCCTCTCCAAGCTTGATGGCGTGGAATGGGCAGATTGTTTCACACACGCCACAACCAAGGCACTTGTCTTTGTCAACGCGACTTGTAGTTCCTTCACTGGCTACGTGACCTTTTGAAAGGAATGTCGTGACCCGTGAGGCTACAGCACTTGCTTGAGCGATGCTTTCATAGATCATCTTGGGGTAATGAGCGGTTCCACATACAAAGACTCCGTCTGTAGCAAAATCTACTGGTCGGAGCTTTACGTGAGCTTCTTGGAAGAAGCCTTCTTGGTCTAGTGGCACTTTGAAAAGCTGACTGATCTTTTCATGGTCTTCACTTGGCACTATCGCGCTGCTTAACACTAATAGATCAGGATGGATGATCAGTTTCTCGTTCATGAGTAATTCCGGGACTGTGACGGTGAGTTCCTGGGAGTTCACTACGGGTGTGTTTTCATCAGTGTAGCGAATAAAAAGGACACCGAGATTTCTCGCCGTGTTATACATAGTTTCCCAGATGCCATATGTTCGAATATCCTTGTACAAGATGAAGATTTCACTGTCAGGTTTTTTCTTCTTGATGTATATCGCGTTCTTTATGGCTTCGGTGCAGCAGACTCGGGAGCAATAGGGTCTCTCCTCTTCTCTAGATCCAACACATTGAATCATGACAATAGTTGAGGCTTCGAAATCGCCTCTGAGAAGTTTCTCCAGGTCTTTCTGGGTAATTATCTTGGCATGCTCCCCAAATCCATGATACTTCTCAGGCACGAGCAGTGTGCTTCCGATGGCGATGACAGTTGCTCCAAAGTCGAGTTCTTCGTCTTTCCCGGCACAGCTGATCCTGGCGTGGAAATCACCAGCATGGCCTTCAACTTCTTCGACCTGTGCATTGAGAAAGACTGTTATTCGTTGATTCTTCTCCACTCGGTGGACGAGATCACCGATTATATCCATTGTATGAGTGCCATCTTGAATTCTGTCGATATTCCACAAGAATCCACCAAGTCTGTCTCCTTTCTCCACCAGGTACACCTCAAATCCTTGCTCGGCAATGTCCAAGCTCGAGGTCATCCCTGCGACTCCTCCGCCGATTACCAATACCTTCTGTTTGAGAGAGTTCTGTTCTGACTGCAATGGGTGCAACAACCTTGTCTTGGCGACAGCGATCTCCAGAAGGTTCTTGGCTTTCTGAGTTGCTTTTTCCTTCTCTCTTCGATGAACCCACGAACACTGTTCTCGAATGTTGCAGAATTCGAATAAGTAGGGATTCAATCCTGCATCCTTCAAAGTGTTCTGGAAGAGGGGTTCATGTGTTCTCGGCGTACAAGCAGCGACAATAACTCTGTTCAATTGATGTTCATCGATTGCTTTCTTGATTACTTCTTGGGTTTCTTTCGAACACGTGTGAAGATTCTCTTCGCAATATACTACATTTTCAAGTGATTGAACATGCTTGACAACTTCAGGCACGTCAACAATAGCGCCAATGTTAACCCCACACCGGCACACAAACACGCCTATTCGAGGGTCATCGTGGATCTCTCGCTCAGAAGGGTATTCTTTTTCCACAGTGAGCTGGTTTCTAGCTGACCATAGGATGGATTTCGCTTTTGCTGCAGCAGCGCAAGCTTGAGCAACAGAGTCAGGAATGTCTTTGGGACCCTGCGCACACCCACACACAAAGACACCGGGTATGCTTGTCTCAAGCGGACGATCCAGTTTGGTGTCAACATATCCATATTCGTTCAGCTTCAAGCCCATTATGTTGCTGAGCGACGCTAGAGTATGTGAGGGTCGCAGGCCAACTGAGAGAATCACAAGATCTAGGTCCATACTCTTGAATCGGTTGTCCTCTGGATCTTCATAGAACAGCGTCAGCATGTCGCTTTCGGGAGTAGTTTTGACCTCGATGTCTTTGCATCGTACATACTTTACTCCCAATTCCTTGGCTCTGTTGGTAAACTCTTCGAATCCTTTTCCATGAGCACGTAGATCTATAAAGAAAATAGTGACATCGAGATCTGGGTTGTGCTCTTTTGCCAGCATTGCTTCTTTTGTTGCATACATACAACAGACTGCAGAACAAAGCTCTCGGTATATGCTGGGGTTTCTAGAGCCAACGCACTGGACAAAGGCGATTCGGTGAGGTTTGGATCCATCAGAAGGCTTGACAATCTCGCCAACTGTAGGTCCGCTTGCGTTCATGAGCCGTTCGAATTCCATTGCAGTGATGACATTTTTGTGACGATAGTTGTACGAGGATTGGAGGTTTGGATCGTAGGCTTCTGCACCTCCTGCAATTATAATGCTGCCCACACTTAGTTCAACCACTATTTCTTTCTGATCATAATCAATCGCATTGGAGCTGCATACTTTCTTGCATCTGGCACAGGTGTTTGGTTCAACTCCTAAGCAGCTTTTTCTGTCAATCAAATAGCGTGTTGGTATTGCTTGAGGGATTGGTATGTAGATGGCTCTTCTCCAGGTGAGCCCTTGCTCGAATTCGTTTGGCACCTCTACAGGACAGGAGTTGGTGCAGTTTCCACATGCGTTACAGTTGTCTCCGACGTATCGAGGTTTCTGACGCAGAGTGATCTGGAAGTTGCCAGCTCGTCCTTCAACCTTAGTCATCTCGCTGAGTGTAAGGATCTCAATGTTGGGATGGCGAGCGACTTCCACCATTTTAGGTGAGAGGATACACATGGCACAATCGTTTGTAGGGAAAGTTTTGTCCAGTAATAGCATTCTGCCACCGATTGTGGGGCGTTCATCAATCAAGAAAACTTTGAAGCCGGACTCTGCGAGTTCATGAGCTGCATAGATCCCTGAAACGCCTCCTCCGATAACTGCAACTGCTCCCACCTGGTTCATGAACACACCACTCAATCT
>CAYFWV010000016.1:0-21906 GCA_964346975.1 uncultured Candidatus Bathyarchaeia archaeon | reverse complement strand
TGCCGCTATCCACATTGGATTATCATCTCGACTACATGACTCGCAAGCGAATTGTGTTCAGTGAGGCGAAAGGAAGTGTCAAGAGGTTCTATACGAAGGTTCTTGATGCAGCTGATAAGAGAATCTTAGCTGCTTTGAGACAGAAGAGAATGAGACAGATCGTTCTCACAGTTCTCGCCAATCAGAAGATAAGATTCAAAGTTCTGGCCAAGCGTCTAGGATTATCGTCATCGACACTCTCGTATTATCTGAAGTATTTGCTTGACAGAGGGATTCTGGCAAAGGACAAGATAGGCTACGAAAACATCTACACTGTTGTGGATGAAGAGAGAATCGCAAAAGTATTAGTGGCCTACAAGTCAAGCTTTCTAGACAAACTCGTGGACAAAGCGCTGGAAACGTGGATGGCGCGATTCTAGCACGCGCGTCTATTTGCTGAACAGGGTCGCAACGTTTCTCAGGTCTCCCATCCAAACCGCTCCTTTCGTCTGGCGCTTCCTCAAGATGCGTGAGTGAAATACTTATCGCCAATTCCGCATCAGAGCGATGCGCAGAACAGGTTTCTTCTTGACAGGGAGATTCAAGAGGTTGGCTGCAATCCTCTGATTGGATGAGACAAAATCGACGAACTTGAGAAATCAAACTACTCCAGAGTGCAGCCTCTATTCAAGGAATTGGAGTGGAACCTGATGACTTGTGCTTCTGGAGGGAACCAGCCCTAGAAGAATCTACGTGGACCGTGTCGAAGATCCGAGAACCGCATTCATGTGCACCGTTGAAGGAGACTATGCGCGCGCTCAAGTTGATCAGAAAAAACAAATCCGACAGAGCGTGCCGGAGGATGCCGTCAACCAAAACTCAAACGCTCGAAGTTGACAGCGGGAATATGTATAGCTGATTCAGAAGGCTTAACCCATTGTAGCACAGAGGAGAGGGTTGGGTGGGGATCGTGCGCCTGGATGGCTTGGGGCTCAAGGGATAATTGTCGCAATTGCATGTCTCTTTTTCCCTTGGGTTTCAGTGACAAGAGTTTTCTCATATCCATTGTCATTGCCATATAGAGAGGTTTCAGAAGCTATCATAGTAGACTTCGACTTTGCTCCTCTCTACGTGGGTGCGAGAGCGGAAATGTTTCAGAACCTTTCAACACCTGCTTCCCAAGAAGAAAGCTATTGGCAATGGAATGCAGGCTATGGATTCGACTACTCGGCAGGGCAGGCCATGTTGCAGGGAACTGCTCTGCTGCTAGGCGTATGTTCTCTGTTGCTTGCAGCAGCGGGTTTGTGCGCTTTTGAAGGTTGGAGTGCGGTTGGGAAAAAGGTGAGATTGATAGCAGCAGCCCTGTGGACGTTCAGCATCATGTTTCATCTAGCCTTCATGGTTTGGTTGGTGGTTGAAGAGTATCACGCAGCAATACTTGATACAAGTGTCTTTAAAGTGCCCAGCTATCTTCAAGTCGGTGTTGGTTATTTCAATCTCGGTCTATTTGCAGCCATCTTTAGCTCGCTACTGCTCCTCGCATCTTGGCGGAGTCCAAAACCGATCTTGTTACCGACGCTTTTTGCAAATCAGAGGTTTCACAGTCTGAAACATCTGCTAGAGATACCCGAAAGAGAAAGACTCCCAGCCATGCTTCTCGCCGCCTCGCTAGCAACTCTTTTCCTCTTCCTCATCTACAATCTGCCGATCCTCACGTGGGTAGGTATTTTCCTGTCAAGTTTCACCATCTTTTCTGCAGCCACGGCCTCCATTTGGCTCCTTGCTGGGCGTATTGTCGAGAGAAGGAGTAGCCTCACGAAGACCGCCTAGCACATATCCGCACGTTCAGATCTTTTGACACTTCATGCGTCAGAAGACCGTGATAGTCACAATTTGTGACTACAACTCGTGTATTCTACATGTGCGTTGCCTTTTATAGGCTCCATAAACCTTTGCCTGTCGAGTGAAAAGAACATGTCACACAGAACCGAAAGCCCGAACAGTAATGCTCCTTTGAGTGATCGTGGAGCTAGCACGCAAGGATCGATGAACTCACTGAGAAGAAGCTTAGTCGATTCTCTAGGACGAAACAAGAGCGACCTGATCGTGGTGCTCGCGTGGGCCGTGGCCGTGTCCCTCGTGTTAATCAAGACGTACAACAGCTTCTATGCGGAGAGCTTCCTGTCCCAACGCCAGATCGCCTACCTCAGCTACACCGGCCCCACCTTCACCGACCTTGACCTCCTCATCCTCGGAGCCACAAGCCTGGTCGTCGCCCTCATGCTCACCGACATCCGCAGCATCATCTACGGCTTCTTCACCACCATCCTCGGCGCCTTCACCCTCTCCACCCTCTACATCTTCGCCTACATCTGGTTCGTCCTCGACTACGTGCGGGCCCTCAGCACCATCCCCTGGGGCTGCGAAGACGCCGCCTTCCTCGCCATAGTCAACGTCTTCCGATTCATCTTCCCCATGGGCATCCTCTGCTGCCTCATGGGCATCACCCTCGGCATCTTCCTCAAAGGCATCCGCTAACACGACTTTCCTCCCCCAAAGAAGGAACAGCTCCCTTCTCCATGTTCCTCCACGCGAAACTCTACGTCGTCTCGTATCTAAACGATTCAGACGAGGGTGGTTGCCTGCATCTGAGCTTCTATCTGGCCCGGTTCAATACTCCCAAGCGCAACACGTGAAACAGGTTTCACCAGACCCAAAGCCCCGTATCAGGCTTGTGCGCGCCTGAATTCACACGGAGGCGGAAGTCGCCTTCTGGGAAAAGAGCTCATATCATCCGAACCGAGTCAACACCTGACGCATGGATTGTGCGCATTGCGCTCGTGACTCTAGGTTCTGCAAGCTTCTTTTCCCAGTAAAGCAGTGGCAGAAAAACGTCACTAAGAAACTCTAGTAGTCTCATTGTAAAAACCTTGCGGTTTGGGCCTATCTGTGGAATTGTCACAAGGAAGAAGGCACCCACACAGATGACAGTGATTCTTCTAGAACCGCGCGAACGGGTGGTTTGAAGTACCGCTTCATCCTATCTTCTTGCCGCACTTCTGACAGAAGCTTGCATCAAGGTGGTTCGCTGCTCCACAGTATTGGCAAAATCGTCTCTCTTGAGCAACTGGCATCGTAGGTGGGGTTACGGGTACATGAGTTGGCATTCTGATCGAGAAGAAACCTACAGCCGCCAGGATCCATGCTACCAATTTCAGTATTTCGCCAATCACCGGTATGGCTGCTCCGATGAGCAAGATCAAACCAGCGGTCTCAAACATCTTCTCGCCAGACTTCATAGCCAATCGGTCCATTGCCTTCTTGTAGAAGATGGCTCCAAGTAGAGAAAATATGTACCACACAACAGTGACGATTATTATCAGTCCGATTCCAGCCAATGGAGCAACAACAGGTGCAGGTGCTACAACAACAAATTCAATGATAACCAAGACAAGAACAGTCACGAATGCAAAGACGCCGATGATGCCGAAGAGGAATCCATAAAGTGCATCTTGAAATATATCGTTATCGTTGTAGTAGTCTGCCATGCCCTTCATCGCAATGAGTACAAGAATGACGCCCACAATGTTGAGAAATGGAATGGCAAGCAAAATTGCTCCGACGCCGCCCAAAGTCTTGCTGGATCCTAAACTCATTCTAATCCTCTAGCAAGAGCTTTCACACAGTAATCAGATAAAACTTGCGCCTTGAGCTTCTCATCGCACAAGGAGAAAAGCCATCCAGATTAGATCTGAAGCATAGTGACCCCCATCTAGATTGCGCGGATCTAGTGATCAAAGTGTTTTGCATATCCGTGATCCTGAACCTGTGATCAGATTCTCCAAAAGCGCAGCGATGACATTCAGGTGCTTGAGATGCAAAAGCTTATGTCTATTGCACGAATACTGGAATTCCGTCTGGAGCAGCAGAGAAGTCTGCTTTCAGTTGAAGGTGAGATTGGATGGTATCAGATTATTTCTACAAGTACAAGACATTGTCCGTTGATCATCTGAATGAGTTACAGGCATACATTGACAAGTTAAAGCGTGAAGACAAACTCAGTCACAATCAGGTTTTCCAAGACTACTTGAGTGACTTGAAGTTCGCGGTTCCCGAAGATTTCCCCAACGCCAAATCAATTATTGTTCTCGCGGTCTCCAGCAAGGTGATGCTTGTTGATTTCCATTTGAATGGAGCAACCCAAGAGATCATGGTCCCTCCGGGATATTACTCAACTGGCCTCAATAAAGAAATCTTGCAGAACATCGTGTTGAAGGAGATAATAAAGAAACCCGGATGCAGGATTGAGAGGGCCACAGGAGTCCACTTGAAACTGTTGGCAGCGAGGAGTGGGCTTGGAAAGTATGGGCGTAACAACCTCGTTTACGTGGATGACATGGGTAGCTTGCTCAGGCTCTTCGCGTACTTCACAGATTACCAGTTGCAGGATGATTGGACCGAGCTCACGATGATGGACAGCTGTCAAGACTGCACACTCTGCATGAGTCACTGTCCAAACAATTGCATAACTCAAGAAAGATTCGTGATTAATGTTGGCAGATGCCTCTCCCTATTCAACGAAGTTGAAGGGGAATTCCCAGAATGGATCAGCCCACATGCACACAATGCCCTGATAGGTTGCATGAGATGTCAAATGTATTGCCCAGCAAATCGTGAATACATTCGACTGACAGGAAGACTGGAAGCCATCACAGAAGACGAAACTCAGAGAATACTGAATGGAACCGCCGATGAGAAACTGTTGACTTCCCTATCTAAGAAACTTAGAAACTTTGGCCCAGCAAGATCCCAAGAAACATTCCCCATCTTTACCAGAAATCTCAAAGCCCTCATGAATGATAGAGACGACATCTCAGATTGAACAACACACGCTTCACCAGAGTGCTCAATCGAGAAATGAGCGACTGTATGCTGCGTACATTCTCTGGTAGATACAGCTCCCTCTCAGAAGCAATAAATGTGCCCAAGAGATATAGAGCCATAGGAGACAAGCATGAGAAAAGAGGCGCTCACGATAATTATTGTGGCAGTCTTTTCCACATCTCTGTTCTATGATGTGATTGCCACTAGCTACTCCAACGTTTCCGTTTCAGAAGCCTGGGCTATGATTGATCTGAATCCTGCTCTGGTGATCCTAGACGTCAGAACACAGAGTGAATACTATGCAGGACACATTGGAAACGCAAAACTCATCCCAGTCACGCAACTTTCAGGAAGATTGGATGAATTGAATCCCACTGATCGAATCCTCGTCTATTGTGGATCTGGGGGCAGAAGTGCCACGGCAAGCCAGACACTCGTCGACAATGGTTTCTTGCACATCTACAACATGCTGGGAGGAATCACAGCGTGGTTGAATGCAGGATATCCAGTCTACGTCAAATATGCTTCGATCCAAGAAGTCATCAACAGCAGAGATCATGGAGATGCAATCTATGTTTCTACAGGAACATATTATGAAACCCTGGTTGTCAACAAGTCCATTTCGCTAATTGGGGAAAACAGAAACACTACTATTGTCGATGGTTCAGGAAACGGACCAGTGGTACATGTAGTTTCCCACAGTACCAGCGTCAGCGGGTTCACCATAAGACATGGGGGAGCCAATGCAAATGCAGGTCTCAAACTAGACTCGGTGACTAACTGCACCATAGTCACAAACATCATTCGGGATCCACTCCAGAATGGAGTGGGTCTCATGCTGGAATCCTCGTCAAACAACCACGTGTACGACAATGTACTCATTAACAACACCTTCACCAATGGGAGTATCGCTCTCTACGAATCGCACCAGAACATGATTTCTCAGAACTATGTGACCGGCTATGACGTAGGAGTGGTCGCTTCAGATGCAACTGGCAATTGGTTTGTCAAGAACACGATCACAGCAGGGGTCTACGGAAGAGGAGATGTAGGCCTAAGAATCTGCGGCAGCGATACTAGCGTGATTGATGGAAACACCATCGCAGACAACCATTTGAATGGATTAGAGTTGGCGGAGGGAACAGCAAACACCACAGTATTTCACAATAACTTTGTCAACAACACGAATCAACTCAACCTCACGGGTTCCTACAACACAACTTGGGATAACGGCTGTGAAGGGAACTACTGGAGCAACTATGTTGGCACTGACGTAGATGATGATGGAGTAGGCGACACTGCCCTTCCCTGGGAAGGTGTTGATCAGTATCCTTTGATCAATCGGTACTGGAGTTCAGGAGATATCGATCATGATTTCGATGTGGACATCTTTGATGTGGTGAAAGCAGCTGGGATCTACGGGAGCACACCATCAGATCCCGAGTGGAACCCGCACTGTGATATAGCTGAACCGTATGGGGTAATCGACATTTTTGACATGGTCACGATAGCTATGAGCTACGGAGAGCAATACAGCCCATAACGGCACATCACTGAAAGCTCGTCTTGGTTGCACCATTCAGACCGCGCGGAGCTAAAACAAGATTTGAAGGACCGCATCGATCTTTCTCAGCCTGTCTATCGCGTTGCGAGCATCTTGATCACTCAATTCCCCTCGCTGATTCAACTTGTCCAGCTCTGTGACCTTTGCAGCCAGTTCTTCAATAGCAGCCCCTGCATTTAGATCGTTGCCCATCTTCTCCTCGAAGGCTTCAGTGAGGGCCTCAACCTGTTCATTCGCCTTTGGGCTGGGGTTCCTCGATTTCGCTTCATTCAAGTGGTGAATCATCTTCCGAAGATGATCGAGCGTTTGGCTTGTGCGCTTCAGCTTCTCATGTGTGAAGTTCAGACGTTTTCTGTAGTGTTCATGAATGAGGAAAAATCGCAGATGTTCCCCAGAGTACCCCATTGCAGTGAGATCGACAGGGTAGTAGACGTTGCCTTTGCTCTTGGACATCTTGTTTCCATCAACCAAGAGATGTTCCCCATGCAACCAGTAGTTGGCAAACGCTTCACCTGAAGCACCTTCGAGAATCGCAATGGTGTAATCGTGATGTCGAATAAGATTGTCCACTCCTCCACAAGCTACGTCCACTGAGAAGCCCATGTATTTGGCGATGTTCGCTGCGTCCTGAACGTTCCAGGCTGGTCGACCGCGTCCGATTTCGGTTTCCCAGTAGTTCGCGTCGCCTTTTCTGTAACCGTGCCATAGGATGAAGTCGCCACGGTTCCATGGCGTGCCTGGATAGGTGTCCTTGTGGAACCGGCGTTTCCTCGTCGGCCAGCTGCTCATGTCAAGATGAGACAACTTGCCAAAACCGTCGAACTGCAACGGATCAAAATACACATTCCACCTGCCCATGTGCTCGTAGTGATAGGCATAACCTCTTTCAAGCAGAGTCCCTATGAGCTGACCAGCAGTCTCCACTGCCGTCGACGAGCAGACCATCATACATGCGCCGTAAGTTGGTCTCTTCATCTTCAAAAGCTCAGAATCAGTAGAGAAGATCGCTCTATTTCTCTCGGCTAATTCCTTAACCGAGACCCCTTCTCTCTCTGCCTCCTCAATAGCCTTGTCCTCAACATCAGTGATAGAGATCAGCCTCACAACATCATACCCCAAGTACTCAAGGTAACGTTGCAGTAGGTCTTCATAGAGAAAGGTTCTGTAGTTTCCTATGTGTGGCCGTCTGTAAATGGAAGGCCCACAAGTAAACATCTTGACGTTCCTTTTCTCGCGTGTTTTGAACACGTCGACCTTTCGCGTTAGGGTATTGAAAACCTGAAGCATTGCAGTTCCATCACTAGTTGTAGAGAATCAAAATTGAGAGTGTATTAACCTTTCCCACAAGAACTTCTCCATCTGCAAATGGACGACTTGTGTTGAAACAGAAAAAGAAAAGAGGAGTTATTTGAGCAGCGTATACTTTCTTCGTCTTGCTCTCAGCGCTGCAACCGCGATTCCTGTGGTGACTATTCCCGCGCCAGCCATCAGCAACAGGGCATTTGTTGGAATCCATGACGCCTCATACTCAAGTCCTATCGAAGGATCGTGCTCCAGTGTCTCATCTGCAAAGTAGGGATAGCCGATGAACAATCGCAGGTGGTTTCCTGCTGAGATGTAGGCTGCAGTGACGTTTACCTGTGTCATCTCGCTCGATGTGGCGTTGATGATGATCGCTTGGTCAACGAAATTGAAGAAGCCGGGCAAAGCTTCAGAGCCACAGGCAAAGCGCAGTCTATAATGTGCTTGCACCTGATCTCTGATTCTCAACTGTGTCTCGTTGGCTCCCTGTGCTGCTAAGTTTTCGCGCAGCTGAACTCTTTGGCCATCAACCATGATGTCTGAGGTAGTGTAACAGTCTTGAATTCTGGAACGTTGAGCGAAACGACTGGTTTCCGGAATCTGAGTGGTAACGTTCGCTGCGTCATCTTCAGCAATAGGTAGATCTGCAATTTCAATAGATGCTAGGTCAGCCCACAAGGCTAAGCCAGCGCAGTCTCCTGGGACCGTGATGTTGAAGTCGCCGTGCAGCGCCTCGCATAGACTCTGCAGTCGATCGATGTTCCATTCCCAGTTGCGGATTACAAGGTCGAATTTTAGCTCGCCGGCGCCAACTGTGTAGTTGTACAAGCCGTAGACATTCTCTGTTGCTTCGGTGGAGTAGAATCTACATCTGATGATAACATTGTCTTCTGCAAAGCTGAAGCTTGGAGGCGCACTGATCAGTGTGAAGTTGAATGAAATGTAGGATACGCCATCATTCCTGTCAACTTCGGTTGGCCCAGAAAGATTCCAGCTGCAGGCGCTGAACGGCAAGTATGGATAATGCAGATCCACCGTGGCTAAGTGGGCGCGTATTAGATTTCGAATTTGTGTTCTGTAGGGCTCAGGCATAGGCTCGGAGTACTTCGCTTCCAGTCTCTCTTGTATGGTCATGAGATGCGCTTCATACCTGTTGACGTAGTAGTGACAATCCAGGGTCAAGTACTCGATGAGTCCTTTGAGTTTGACAATGTAAACGTTGCTTGTATCATTTGAAGACCACCAGAGGAACATTGGCTTTCTTCCTTGAGATGGAAACAGGATCGTCATCGAATCCGTGTTGATTCGCCACCAGCAATTCTGCCTGTACAGGTCACAGCTAGGCTTCAAAGCACTGTTATCAGTTGCTGCTGTTGAACCCAAGGGCAGAGCGACTGTTATCAGAAGAGCTGCCAGTGCCATTGGCACCAAAGCACTTACTGTCATTTTCACGCGTTTTTCACCAAAATACACTTGTTTACAGCTTCTTTTAAACAAATCGTTTCGAGCAACCTCGAATCTCACAATTGAACAGTTCTAGAAACCTCGAACTTCTCTGCCATCAGTCCATCGAGTTCATACAGTCTCTACTGGTGGAGAGTTTGGATGCAATTTCACTCCACGCATGAAAATTCGAGCATCGGATTCTTCATGTGAACCACTGGCTCACTTCTCTAACGACTTTCGGATTCTGACTAGCTCTGCAAGAATTCGCTGATTTGCGTCCGTTCCAGGTTTACCCTCTGTCGATGCTTCCACTGCCTCAGGTGTCATGCCTTTAACGAACTCCATTATCACATCCTTGACCTCCTCAAAGTTCGTTATTCCGATAATCACTGATTCAGCGATTTTTCCTCCACTACTACTAGATCCAGAGAACCCGGCAGTCTGAATCGCAAGTTTCGCTAGTCCAAAATGCCTGGAAACCGGGCCTTGATAGATGTTGATGTTCGTAATGCGATTGTAGGGAACGAAGCTCCTGTTCCTCCACCACACTCCTTTTGTGACCACGATCTTGTCATCTTCGAGCACGTAGGTTATTGAGGAGTGAAACTTAGGAATCCAATAGAGAGTGACTACTGCTGCAACAAGAAGTGGTACCAGCAACGTAACAGCAAGAACAATCCCAATTGCTACCTGCAAGAATGTGACAGCGACAATCGCTGGGAGCATCCACCAAAGAAAGCCGCCAAAAGTCACGAGAGCAAGATAAACTCGGTAAAGTTTCTTCAACTCGACGTCAGCGCCAAACTCCCGTTTCACAACCATTTCTTACTTCACAATAGAAGAATAGTTTGTCTCCGCTTTAACTCTTGGTCGCATAGATCCGAAAGAACCTCGAACAACCTTGAATCACTAAGACAATCGATGTGTTGTCTTTGATTTGATGGTGCACGCGAGGACTCGAAGCTTGCAGGACTCACAATGAGAAATAACAGATTCTACCTTTGCTCTCCATGCAACAGGAAGGAGAGAGTAGTCGTGTGGCATGTTAGTTAGACGTATCGCTGAACCCGCACGTTTCCATTGCAGAAAGGACAACTGTAATTGACTGAATATACATCGAGGCTTATTGAAGCGTTCTTGACAGATGACTTAGACCCTTCTGGACATGCGTCTCATCGTCTGTGAGTAGACCGTGTTCGATCTCATAGAAACCGCCTATCTTGTAATAGAACACTGTTCTTTCCCAGAAAGTGTCGTCAACCATGCCAACATATTTCGCCAACACGTTCTTCGTGAACTGCTCTCCGCAATCCCAGTATAGACCAGTGAAGTCGATTGCAGGGTCGCCAAAAACCGCATCACCCCAGTCGATGATTCCCGTGATCTCGTTCCGTTTAGGATCACAGAGGATGTGCCCATCAGCACTCAAATCATGGTGGATAAACACAGGTTCAAACCGAAAATGGTCCTTCTTGTCAAGAAAGCCCTCCAGCACCGTAGCTGCCTTCTCTTGTAGAGATGCATTCATCAATGGAAAGATTCTTTTCTTTACTTTGCGATAAAGACCTGCATATTCACTGCGCCACTTGAGCCTCGGGACCCCTAGAGTCACTGCTTTGTGCACGGGAAAGCCATGTATTTCGCTGATGAGACGAGCCACCCGATCAGCCAGATCTGCTGAGTGGTAATCGCATGAAACGAGCGGGACCCCTTGAATCTTCCAGTAGCCGAAAAAGGCTTTGCCTTCATGTTCACCTACAAAACTCGAGACAGGAACTTCTACAGACAAGACCTTGGCAAGCTCGGGAAGTAACCTGATTTCTTTCCTGATTGTGTTCTCGATCTCAGGACTTTTTGGAAACTTGAAAATCAGATCATCATTGATTTCGAAAGCAAAAGAGTCCCAGCCGCCGAATATCTGTTTGATGGAATCGACACTAAGCTGTGGAAAACTCCTGTCGAGAATCTCAGCGAATAGCGCGAGGTTCATCTCCATCACGCATCCATGAAAATCTACATGAGGAACTATTAGATGCTTGTGGATGCTGTGGCAATTGCGATTCACAGATGCGGTGCCAAATGACTGGACAAGTGCACTCTGGTGGTTCAAGATGGGGTGCATTTATAGGTATCGTTGACAGAGGAAGCATGAGAATACCGCTTGTTCAAGATTCACTTCCGCAGGCGCATCGATCACACAAGAATGGCAGACCCACAGAGGGGCACCATGCAAGGGAGAAGGCTAAAGTGAAAACACATTCTTCCAAGTTCGACGAAGGAGAAGTTATGACATTAGCGAAGCGTCCAGTGATTACGGCATCACTCACAACCACCGTCTACGATGTTGTTCACATTATGGCGGAGAAAGGTTTCCGACGCATCCCTGTCGTTGATCCGGACGCCAAGAGGCTTCAAGGGATCGTGACGAGCACAGACATGGTGAACTATCTGGGTGGAGGAGCCAAATTCCAGATAATCCAGCAGGAGTTCAAAGGCTCATTCTACAAGGCAATCAATTCGCCGATCAAGGCCATACTCAGTCCCAATCCGCCATCAATCAGAACAAACGCAACCATCAGGGATGCAATGCGGCTGATGACAGCGCATCGGGTAGGCGGCCTGCCAGTAGTAGACAACACAAACCGTGTGTTGGCGATTATCACTGAAAGAGACCTTCTGAGCTTCTTCAAGGATCGAAAGAGTGCGCTCACCGTTGCCGATCTGATGACCAGTACAGTGGTTACTATGAACCCAGCAACGACGATTCTGGAAGCGGAAAGAGCGATGATAGAGAAGAGCTTTCGCCGTCTGCCGATTGCGTCCGAAGGCGCACTGATTGGACTAGTGACTGCAATGGACATCGTGAGATTCTTTGGCTCCGGCGAGGTGTTCCAACATTTACGCTCTGGAAACATCCACCAAGTTCTCCAGACTCCTGCTCTGAAGATAGGCACACAAAAACTCGTCACAATCGGCCCTCGGGACAGCTTGAATGAAGCTACTAGAGTCATGCACGCCAAGAATATCGGTGCACTACTAGTGCTTGACCAAGAACGACTTGTAGGCATTATCACTGAACGTGACTTCTTCAAGCTCGTCAGCGAGTAGAAGACGAGTTCATCTAAACATGACTGGCGTCACTGAGAGCATGGAACTTTAGCGATCTCATTGAGAAGAAGCTTCCCGGCTCCTCACAAGATCCGCTCCGCAATAGGCACACTTGCTCAGACTCATTAGGACACGTCCCTGGCAACTCGGACAGCTTGCGTAGAGAGAGAACACGCGAAAACAGACTTCCTTGCCTCGCCTCTCCCGCTTCAAGAAACTGCGGCTTTCCAGCTGGTTCAAGTAATCGCTTTCAGCGGCTCTAGTCAACCCAGTTTTGGCAGCAACTTGTTCAGCCGTCGCCTCACCCAGTTCAGCTACGGTCAAGGCTGTTCTCTGCAGATGTTCAGGTAGTGATGTCAGTGTACTTGGAACAGTGGCTTTCTGAGTCATCTGACTCTCATGGAGCAAGAGATCAAGCTTTCCAGCGATCTCACTCAGCTTCTTCTTGATTTCATCTAGCTCCTCCGCATTCTGCGGCATGCTTAAACCGGTCCTTCTCCCTTCGCAGTATCGTGTTACACATAATGTATGTAAGCATATATGGCTTGCGTAACGTTTAAATTATAGCGTCTCATTTCGGCATTGGTGTAACACGTTTTAGATTGGGGGGAGAGGAAATGAAACGAGATAGTACACCACATCTGAGAATCAAGCCCGAAATCCACCACGATGAGGAAAACTCAACGAGCCAAGGAGCAACCCATTCTTGAGTAGAACTGTTATTCACGATGTAGTGATGCCCATAGTACAGAGAGTCCTGTGGGAGAATCGCTACCATCGTGGCCTTGGAGCCCCAATGGTTCATGATATTCGGCTTGAAGAGTTCCTTGAGGAAGAGATGCGGAGGCACTTCGGCGTGATGGGGGCAGATGGATGCCAGCATCTGAGAGAGCAGTTAGAGGAAGCTAGAAAGAATGATCCGTACTCCTTTGAACAGCTTGTGAGGAAACTCCTAGATCAATACGTCAGATTGGCTGCAAAAATCCGCAATGCCAAGAAGATAGAAAAGACACAAAAGGAATCCAGCGATCAAACGAAGAAGCGCAAGAAAAACGCCTACATCCACTGAGACGTTTGCATCACTCGATTGAAGAGAGGGAACGCTTGATACCAGATTTTATTGTCGTTTGGATCATTTTAGTGATATTGTCCCTGGTGCTAATGATTGCGGATCTGGAAAAGCGACAGTCTCCCAGGACTCCACCCAGTGGAGAAATGACAAGGGGAACTCCGAGACTCGATCCACACAACCGATTTTCCAACAGATCCATTCTGTTTCTACCTGGAGGATACTACCTAACGGGAAACACTCGCTGGGAGACACAAATAGGAGCTACCCACTGGCAAGTCGAGAACTCTCCTAGGCGACGAAGACTGGGGGATCAGATCAGAAGACCGCTCGATGTTCCCAATCTGCCGTCATCCTTCAGCAGAGGAGATCGAGATGTCAAATCGCTCTACGTGAATTGGCGACGAGCGATAGTTGGGTTGCTAGGCTTGGCAGAAAGAAATTTGCAGTCTGGAAGAGAGAAGCTGATACTGGAAGACTATGAAAATGTGATCAGAGACACAGCGATCAGCGTTGAAAACGCTGCTCGAGCTCTAATCTACTGTTATGGAGGCAAACCGAATGTGCAATCAGGGCAGGAGGAACCTCTAAGGCTGCTGGCTACACGATTCCCAGAGGGTGAAAGAGAGGAGTTCGACAGAACTGTGAACATAGTTGCCCGAATCGCTCGGAATAGAATGGTCTTAAAGCATCTGCCAATTGGAGAAGCAAAACAGGAGTTGTTCGGCAAGAGACAGGCAATGGAACTATGCGATAGTGCCTTGGAAGTCACAAGCTTCTTTAGGAAAATCGTTGAAGAGAAGTTTGGAGACGAGATTCCTGAAGTGCGAACCGGCAAGCAGTGCTCACAGAGTCGGCGACGTGGGTCGCCTCGCTTGTGGTAGACTTATGAGAAGCCAAGTGCCAGACTTCTCTTTACTCGCGAAAACGTGTGCGCTGTGCTTTAGTCAGGTCTCGCCCCGCTTCCAACAGTTACCTCAAAGAACATCAATGCATCTGCAATGGCACACCCTATTTCTAATTGAGGAGACATGAAGTGAGACCAAAGATTCCATGGCAGATACTCCCATTGATTCTTCTGCTGTCCTCCAACCTTGCGAAACCTATCCTTGCGCTGTCACCTCTTGACCAGTCTTGGATCTCAATCAACTATGACGTTGACCTTGCCAAGTATCACAGCTACACGGAAATAACCGATACACTCCTGGCCTTGAATGCCACCTATCCAAGTATCATCGATGTTTTTTCTCTTGGAAAGAGTTGGCAAGATCGGGACGTCTTCTGCGTCAGGTTGACTAACGAGAACTCTGAGAACCCCAAGCCTGAAATCCTGTTCATAGGGTACAGTCATGCGCGGGAACGCATCACAGCAGAGCTCTTGCTCCATTTTGTCATTTACACCGCTGAGAACTATGGCGTCAACAAGACGGTTGCTCACATGTTGGATCAAACCGAGATCTACGTGGTAGTGGCGTTGAACGTTGATGGTTTTAACATCGTCGAGACCAACGAATGGCAGAGAAAAAACGCTCGACCTGTCGATGAGGATGGAGACGGCTTGTTCGATGAAGATCCTCCTGAGGATGAGGATGGAGACGGCTTCGTTGAGGACCTTGTGGAATTTCATGATTCGGATCCAACTCTCATACGATGGGAGGGCTTAGATGACGACGCGGATGGGAGGTTCAACGAGGACTGGACTGGAGGTGTTGATCTGAATCGGAATTTCGGACACCAATGGAACGCCACAGTCGATAGTGGAAGCCCCGATCCAAGTGCAGAAGACTACAGAGGACCTGCCCCATTCTCTGAACCAGAAACGCAAGCACTAAGAGACCTAGCGCTCGAGCACGCGTTCAAGTATGCGTTAAGCTTTCACTCCGGTGCTGTATTCATCAGCTACCCGTGGGGATACACAGATGAACCTCCACCAGACAGTGAGAGATTCATCCAGATATCAGCGGAACTCTCGGAGCTGGTAGACTCCAATGCGTTTCAGTCAGGATCCGGGTACACATTATCTGGAGCTTTGGGGGATTGGATGTACTGGAACAAAGGTACACTTGCCTTCACGTGTGAAATCTACGGAGATCCCGATGCGTGGCAATATGAAACCACGTCGATTGAAAACAGATCGTGGGAGAAGGGTGTTTTCCAGTTTTTCAACCCTGAGCCACAGGAGATTGAGCAGACGATTTGGAGGTGGATGCCCGTCTTTTTTTGCGTAGCCGATAGAGCTGCCAAAGAGGAGGGGTCAACGTCTTTGGATTCGAACCGACTGATCTGGATCACTGCAGCAGTCGCTGCCGTTGCTTGTCTACTTATTGCTGTAGTTGTGTTCACAAAGCGTCAGACAAGGCGGTTGAAAGATGCCGAGTTGTCGGCCAAGACATCTTTTGAAAGTGTCAAGTCGTGGCTAGCAGAAGTGCCGAGTTGCTCTTCTAGCTGTACTGCTACTGTTCCATGGTGATCCATTTTTTCCCATTTCATTGGATAGTGAAAGGTCTCTTCAAGTTGGCTGAGCATTCGGACTATGTCCAAGACGTAGAGGAAGGAAAGTCTGTGGAGCATGGTGTATAGTAGAAGAGACTTCTTTTCTTTGATGTCAAGAGACAACGCGTAGGCAGCAACAACAACCTCCAGTAAGATGAAGATCAAGAACCAAAAGACGTAGATGTATGGGATCGTCTGCAGGAAGTCAATTGCTATGATGATTTGGGTAGCACCGTTCGGGCGACCGGATCCGGGGTCTGACGGTGATTGGCCGTGTGTCCACTCTGGTGGGCCACCTCCTATTCTTGGCTCGTAGATTGTGTAGGGAGATATCGGGTTGAAGCAGAAGACGAGGAGCCACATGAGAGTGAAGAACATGAACCAAGGGTAGACAATTCCGTTGAAGATTCGCCACGGGACCACAAACGTGCCGGTTCGGCCGTATTTGGTGTTGAAGGCCATGTCTTTGTGTTTGGATAGCACTTGGAGACTGCCTCTATACCATCGGTATCGTTGCTTTGCCAGGCTGGTCATTGATGTTGGAGCCTCCGTGTACGCAAATGCTCGGGCTTCAAATGCTGTCTTGTATCCGGCTTTCAGGATCCTCATTGTGATGTCTGCATCTTCAGCGAAGGTGTCTCCTTCAAACAGGCCGATCTCCTTGATCACAGATGTTCGAAAGGCGCCGAGTGGTCCGGGCACAACTGTGACATTCTGTAGGTTGGCTTCGCTTCTTCGGTGCAGGTTTATTCCTACAATGTACTCAAGTGCTTGAAGCTTGGTCAATAGACCACGTCGGTTTCCAACTTTCACATTTCCTGCAACTGCCGCAACTTTTGGGTTGGAGAATTGTTGGATGAGGTGTTGGATAGCGTGCGGGTCAAGGAGTGTATCGGCGTCGATGCACACCGTGAATTCTCCTTTGGCAGCTTGAACCCCCGTGTTGAGAGCATCCCATTTTCCACCATTTGGTTGTGTGACGACATGTGTGCAGGCACTGTTGGCATGCGCCGTGGCGACTTGGAAAGTTCGATCAGTGGATCCATCATCTACTACGATTATCTCTTTGTTGACGTAGGAGAGGTCAAGTAGGGAATCAACAGTTTCGCCAATGGTTTTCTCTTCATTGTATGCTGGAACGATTATAGTTGCCAATGGGCCTTCCTTTGTCAGAGTGGAGCGTGATCTGTGTTGTTCGCGTCTCTTGTGGAGATATGAGCCTCCAAACGTGACCAGGTTGCGAATTACAAACATTGTGAGTGAGACGAGAAACAAGTAGAACGATATTTGGTATAGAACGTCCGGGTACAGAACCAGAGTACACACTTGGATGATTATGATTAGAACCGTTGTTCCCAGAATAAACCTCGCGACGGATATTCCGGAATGCTTAATTGGCGAAGAGAATTTCCGTCTTGCTCTCGGGTACCACAAGAAAGTGGCCACAACCGTGACAAGACATATCACGAGTGAAATGTAAGTTACAATATAGCTCAGTTGGCTGAGAACAGCTAATAGTGGCTCCAAGTTAACTGAAATGAGATTGAAGAACACTGCGACTGACAACAAACCTAACGCTGCGAAAAAACTCACCAAGACTAACGCTGATCTCAACCTGTGGCTACTCCTCTGCGTGGAGTCAAGACTAGTACTGTTTTGAGAGCTAGTCTTGAGTTTGTCTGATTCAGTCAGTAAGTTCACCACATCGTGACAGTAAAAAGCTTGTGCAAGGTAGATTCAGACGGGGAATCTGTTCGATTATCCAAGATGATGAAGCGCTCGTAATGATCTGAGGTTCAGCTTGCCCAATGCGGGATCCTTGTGCCAGTACCTATGTGCGGTTGATCAAGAATCAAGACGATCTTGGATTCTGATGCCTGAATGATCCAAACCTGAAGTTTTCGTTTGCAGCCTTTCGTTGCCTTGGTTTCGTGATTCGGGTTCTTGTTTTCTCGTCAAGTTCATTCCAGACGTTTGCCGCGTGTTCTTCATAGCCTAGCGCAAAGACTACGATGACTCTGAACTCTTCAGGAAACCCCAAGGCATCTTTGACCTTGCCCTCCTGCCAACCTGCCATTTGATGCACTCGAAGTCCCTGACGTTCAGCTTCGATGGTGAAGGACATTACGCTCAAACCAGCGTCATACGCATAGTAGGGTAGGTTATTTGTCTTGCAGTCGTCGTCAGGGTTGGCGCCGACGGCCACGAGGTAAGGTGCTTTCTTCGCCCACGCATTTCCAGAAGATAAGGCATCTTCAAAATCCTTCCGAGCAGGATCGTTCTTGGGTGAAAGGACGTAGTTCCAAGACTGATTGTTGTAGCAAGAAGGAGCCCACCTCGCAGCTTCGACCAGCAAGTTTAGCTTCACTTTCTCAACGTCTCGTTCATTGAAGAGTAGAGGACTCTTACGGTTTCGAAGCTCAGGCAGAATGTCTGGATCCAAGTTGTCACCTTCAACTTCTTGTTCGAAGGCTTATTAAAAAGAGATTCGCATCTTATGAGAGCGCGAGATGCTGCAAATGACAAAGCCTTCCTACGAGCAGATGATGGACAGAGACACACACGACCATCACTCATGCTCCTTCCAATGGGACTGCGCAAATTGTGACAAACGACTCTGTATACGAATCGTCGCCCTAGCCAGGTTCCCTTGCACGCATGGAACCTTCGAAATCATAGGCTTCGAAAACAACAAGGATGGAAGAGACCACCTGATGGTAGTGAAAGGCAATGTTATAGATGGCACAGACATCTTGACTCGGCTACATTCCTCATGCCTGACAGGAGATGTACTGGGTTCACTTAGATGCGACTGTGGTGATCAACTCAGAGAGTCACTGAACCGCATTGAGCAAGAGGGCCAAGGCATCCTTCTGTATCTGCAGCAAGAAGGTAGAGGCATCGGACTGACCAATAAGATCAAAGCCTACATGATTCAAGATAGAGGACTTGACACATACGACGCCAATGTGTACCTAGGGTTTGAACCAGACGAACGCCAATACGAGCTAGCCGCAGGCATGCTGAAGAGACTCAACGTGAAGAGCATTAGACTGCTCACCAACAACCCTCGGAAAATAGAGCAGCTTGCGAAGTTTGGTGTGGTCGTCAAGAAGAGAGTACCGCTGGAAATCCCCCCCAACGAATTCAATCGTTTCTACCTGCAAACGAAGAAGTCACGATTGGGCCACTTGCTTACTCTATAGAAATCCTGAGACAGAATCACGCGTAGAATCATGGTGAGAAAAATGAAACTGAAGATCAGACAGACCATTGATCATCTCATCGCCAACAACTTCACTGTTCACTACGCGAAAAATGGTGAAACCGCGTGCAAGATCCTTCTGAGTTTGCTTTCACCAGATGACGTAGTTGGCATTGGAGATTCCGCGACTATCAGGCAGATTGGGCTTCTCACGGAGCTGGAGAAGACAGGCAGGATGATCCTCAACCCCTTCTCTCGGAAGCTGACCACTGATCCAAGCAAACGGGCAGTCCGGTACAAAATGTCAAGAGATATTCTCACGAGCGAAGTGTTCATCACAGGAGCCAACGTAGTGACGGCTGATGGTAAAATCGTCAGCATGGATGCTGTTGGAAACCGTGTTGCTGCGATGATCTTTGGTCCGAAGCGAGTCTTTATCGTTGTGGGCAAGAACAAGATTGTGGAGAATGTTGGAGAAGCTCTTCATCGATTGAGGAGCGTTATAGCTCCCTGCCATGCCGCAACCAAGAGGTTTGGAACTCCTTGTGTTCAAACGGGGAGATGTAGTGATTGCAGTTCACAAGACAGAATCTGCAATGTGACTACTATCTTGGAGAAACGACCCTGGCAGACGGACACAGTAGTCTTCCTCATTGATGAGGATCTAGGATTAGGCTGGAATCAAGACTGGGCAGATCAACGCACTAGCAGAATAAGAGCGAATTATGAAGAGGTTACATGGGTCTTTGCGAAGGCTTGAGCCTGAATAGACAAGTGGCAAACTGAGGTGCGCGCGAGATCGTGAACCCACCAAGAAACCTGATTCTTGGGCACATGCCCTTCATCGGTGTCTCATATCAAAGCAGGTCAAAAGACATCGAATACAGCAAGACCTTCTCTGAAGGAAACTCGATAGAGAGAATAATCGAAGCAGCAGCAAGAATCGGGATTCACAGATTCGCCGCTGCCGCAGGGCATGCTTCACCTCTCTCTCCGCTTCATTTGGAGGCTCTCCAATCAGTGATCGAAGCAGGGCACAGCATAGAGGTCATTCCATGCATAGGGATTCCGCTGAAAATTGGAAGCATGGAAATCGATCCTTATAGGCGATGGGCAACCTACGTTCACATTGAAGGCCAACGATATCCAGAAGCAAGGCAGCGAGTGATTCATGATCCTATTATGAATTTCAGAGAACAGTGGAAAGATAGGCTCACATCAGGCAAACCATACGACGAGGGCCATTTTCGAAAGCTAACCATAGACTGGGAAGTAGTGCATGAGGATTTGCAGTTTTTCATGCAGCTGCCCGTTAGTCATGTCGAGTATGGATCTGAGACCGACTTTCTGGTAATGGCAGGACGCTTTGATCTTGTGGGAGAGCTGATCGACCATGCGAGAAGCCGTGGCTTCAACAGGGTTTCCTTGGGCATTCATCATGCAGGTCTGACAATTCCCTTGCTCGATGAACGGGTGAAAGACGTTGGTTACGTCACACCTCTCAATCCTCTTGGCGTAATGATGTTTCCTACAAAACTATCAGCCGAAGAAGCTGTCAGAAACGCTAGAGGCCCCGTTATCGCCATCAAGCCACTGGCTGGGGGAAGAGTAAATCCTCTACAAGCCTTCAGCTATCTGGTCAATGTTCCTGTTGAAGGGTATATGGTGGGAGTTGGCTCAGTTGTCGAGCTGAGAGAGAATGTAAGGGCAGCGAGAGAGGTCTTTGACAGTGTCAACTAGCGCGAGTGCATGAGTATGTCTGCCGTGATTGACGCTCGGGTAGATGTTCTCGGTGGATCTTGCTGCAGGATTTCTTGTTCCACGTCCAGTATGTAGAATATTTATGTATTGATGCATTTGTGGCGATTCCATAGGGATAATTCATAATATTTTTAAACGCAAATGCATACATAACACGCTTGAATCTCAATTGAGACGCAAAGAGCCTAAACCATCAGCATTCAAAGATGTTGATCCCAATCCTGAGTTCATAGAAGAGAAAGTAATACCGTCGAAAACAGGGAGGAAGATAAGTCTCTGTTTACTGACAAGAGAAGAGAAGATACAAGAAGCCAGCAAGCCTCTGCATCTCAAACGGTATGAATAATCTAGAAAGTTGAGAAACTTGAGCGCTTGAGCACAGCGTTGCGTCAATCATGATAGAAAGAACATGGTCATGCAAGCTGTGCCTAGACTTTCTTCTTTGGAGTTTTTCTCGTGAGGACGCAGATCCAGGCTTTGTTCTGCCAAAACCTTGGCTCCATCTCTCTATCCAGCAGCTCCTTTCCCTTCCAGTCTATACTTGTTGAGACTAATGTGACGGATTTGATCTTCTCCTGTATGTTGAGTTTCCATTTCGCTCCGCAGTTCTCACATGAAATGGAGTTGCTTTCGCGTTCAGGTTCAATATCGAATTCAAGTTGCTCAAAACAACAGAAAGGACACCAAGGGAAGTACTTTGAGATCTGGAGTCGGGCCCGTTCATCCGAAACATTTCCACACATCGGGAAGCCTTCATTCTGAATGAGAGAGATTACTTAGTGGTGTCGATTTCTTTTAGGGTTTGCTCTTGAATGTAATTCGGTTTAGCGACTATCATAGTTGTTGTCATTGTAATGTGAGGAATCTTGCGAAGAGTATTGTAGATGAAAGTGTTGAGTCCCTCGATGTTGCTTGTGTGGGTCTTTATGATAATATCGTATTCTCCGTACACCAGTGTTGCTTCCTTGACTGTTTGGAGTTTCTTGACTCTTTTGAAGATGCCTAGGTTTTTCTGAACGGATACTTTGACTAATGTGAAGGCGGAGATCATTGGCTTCCGTCCTGGGTAGTTCCCAGTAAGGGTCTGAAAGAAAT
>CAYFWV010000015.1:0-11095 GCA_964346975.1 uncultured Candidatus Bathyarchaeia archaeon | reverse complement strand
TGGCCAGACGCATCTATCTGTGAAAAGGCTCTGATTGACAATTCGACGGCTGACCTACTGTCTTGTCCGATTGGGCCTTCAGAGGAAACCAGGTAGACGTCTTCATGTTTGGCGAAAAGTATTCCTCCCGTTGTGATCTTGGGTCCTGCTTCTTTCTGAGCTGCTTCGATCGCGTCGTGGACGTAGCTGGTGGGATCCTCCAATTCGCGGAGCTTGTGGTCCGCACTGGGTCTCGAATACTCGTATTCACCCTTCGCTATTCCACCGTAGGCTGGGTTCTCCTTAGAGACTTTCGCCAACTTGAACAGATTCTCCACTCTCTTCTCAAAGTTCTGGAAGTCCTTTATCTCAGTAGCAACTAATCGTTTGTTCCAAGCAAGTGCAACCTCTGTTACATAGTCGTTCCAAGCCACAGAGATGTCGATTTCGTTATTGCTAAACCGGGTTTGTCTATACTTTCCGAAAACAGTCTTGGCAATCGCTTCGTCTGCTCCCAGTGATTTCGCCTTCTTCACGATCAGCTCCGTCTTGGCTAGCGCTTCACTCATTTAACATGCACCCCCCTTAGACGGGTCATTGGTCCACCTGTGTCTACAGGGATACCTTGCATCGGATCGCCTTTCCCACACGTGGCAGCTTCATATTCAATCTTCTTGGAGATGGCGTCGACGGAGCTCCACCATGTTTTCGTGGTGGTCTCAATTACCGGTCGGGCTACCGGATGCTTTAGTTCTCCGTGTTCAACCAGATAGCTTTCTCTTCCAACGTAGCGTTGGTTGAACCGTTTATCATCGATATTCCATTCTGTAAAAGAGCGCATGAAGACTCCTCTTTTTACGTCTTCAAAGATCTCTTCTTCTGTGAAGTCGCCGGGCTGCAAGTAGGTATTAGCCATTCGGACAATAGCTTCTCTGTCATAGTTGGTGGCCCTTGAGGAGCCATTGCTTCGGGTGGATAATTTCGCTGCGGTTTCTCTGTTGTGAAAGAACTCATTTATTAGACCGTCTTTGTAGAGGTAGCGAGGTCTCGCTTTGATTCCTTCGTCGTCATACTTATAGTAACCATAGCTGTGCGGTAGTGTAGGATCATCAACGATGGTGACCAAATCACTTCCGATTCTCGTTCCGATCCAATACGGTCCTCCAGGATAGATGAAGGAGCGTCCTGCTTGGCTCATTTCTCGTCCCAATATCCGATCTGCTTCGATTGGATGCCCACAGGATTCGTGGGATGCAATACCTGTTACTTCCGGTCCGCAGATCAAATCCATTTTCCCTGGTTGAATGGCTTTCCCGCTCTTGATCAGCTTTTGAAGAACCTCCGCTTCATGCAGAAGCTTGGTGGCCATGTCCCACTTCTCAAAGATCTCCCATCCTCCAGTTCCTCCGAATTGTTTGACAGATTGTTCAGGCTTCCCGTTTTCAACTATGGTTATGAAAGAATAGGCTGAGATTCTAGGAAGAAAGGAAGAAATGGTTGAACCCTCTGAATTGACGAAATATTTCTCAAGCAACGCTGTTAGGCAGCCCATTATTCTACCTGGAATCTTTATTTCCGTCGATGCTAGGACCTTATCAACGTCCATCAACTCACTTATTTTCTGTTCAGGGTGGACGTCTTCAATTCTCTGTTTCTGGGCAACGTCCCACTCTGCTTCAACTCCTTTCTCGTCTGCAAAGGCAATCTTGTTCTTGCGTCTTGCCAGTGCAGCGAAATCACATGCTGTGTCCACGACTTTTCTCGCTTCTTCCTTGGTCCATTTATTCGTCGAAGCAAAGCCTATTCCGCCATTCGTCAGTATCCTGACACAATACCCTCCGTCGAGCGTTGAAATGAAGGCGTCCAAGACACCATTCTTGACCACGAGCTGTTCGATTCTTGCGTCTTGTGCTCTGACTTCCGCATATTCAACTCCTTTGCTTCTTGCGTAATCGAGCGCATAATCCGCCAACTCTCTATTCACGATGTTCACCAGTTCTATCTTAGCTCACTCAAGAATGTAAATATCTTTTCATCAGGTGAACACAAGGAAGAGGTGTATTTGTTGATGAGCACAAAGGTCGCCTGGACAAACCTTTAAGCTGAGGACTTGACAGATTCAAGACTCTTGGAGAGGATTTGGTGGCCAAGCACTTGGTGTCAAGCACTGAGTTCATGCAAGGAAATGAGGCACTTGCTGAAGGGGCAATCGTCGGTGGATGCAGGTTTTTCGCTGGTTACCCTATTACACCAGCTACGGAGATAGCAGAGCATTTGGCAAGACGTCTACCTAAAGTTGGCGGAGTGATGATTCAAATGGAGGATGAGATTGCTTCCATAGCGTCTGTCATCGGAGCGAGCTGGACGGGAGTTAAAGCGATGACTGCAACTTCCGGTCCTGGTTTCAGCCTCATGCAAGAGAACATCGGCTATGCCTTCATGACTGAAACGCCATGTGTCGTAGTTGACGTACAACGGGCCGGTCCTAGTACAGGCCAAGCTACAAAGTGTGGCCAAGGTGATGTGATGCAGTCTCGATGGGGAACTCATGGAGATTATGCTGCAATTGTTCTGTCTCCGAACTCCGTGCAAGAAATGTTCGATTTAACAGTGAAGGCGTTCAACTTGGCTGAACAATATCGGACACCAGTAGTCGTGCTCTCTGATGAGATTGTTGCTCACATGAGAGAACAACTAACGATTCCCAATTCAGACGACATCGAAGTTGTTGACAGGAAGAGGCCACAGGTGGGCTCGAATACCTTCTTCGGAGGAGAAGAAGTGCCACCGATGCCATCAGTTGGTGAAGGGTACAACGTTACAGTTACGGGCTCCACGCACAACGAGTTTGGACTGCGATTCACGGCTGACGCGCAAGTTCATCGAACCCTCGTTACGCGACTGATTGGAAAAATCCAGAATAATGTTGACTCTCTCGTCGACTTTGAAGAATCGAGAGTTGATGATAGTGAAGCCTGCTTTGTCACATTTGGATGTACTTCGAGAGCTGTTTATGAAGCAGTGCAGAAAGCGAATGAAAGCGGAATCAAGGTTGGGTACATTCGCCTCAGGACGCTGTGGCCATTTCCCGCAACACTCATTCAGAAGACAGCGAAGAATACCAAGGCAATCATAGTTCCTGAAATGAACACCCGGCAGCTGTTCTTCGAAGTTCAACGAGCCGCCAATGGAGCCACCAACGTCACTGCTATGAATAAAGTTGGCGGAGGAGAAATGTTCTCACCGGAAGAACTTCTTGCAGAAGTCCAAAGGATAGTGAACACGAATGAGTGATGTCTTCTCCAGCCTGAACTATCTGAGGAAGATTCCTTTTCCGTTCTGTGCAGGGTGTGGGGGATATACAGTTTCCACGTGTTTTCTACGGGCGGTTCATGAACTGGGCCACCGAGATCTTGACCATTTTGTCTTCTGCAGTGGCATTGGTTGCTCATCTTGGATTCCATCACCTCACTACAAAGCGGATTCTATCCACACGACTCATGGGAGAAGCATTGCAGTGGCAACAGGAGTTAAACTCATGCGTCCAGACCTGAAAGTTGTAGTCTTTGGTGGCGACGGAGACATCTTGGGAATTGGCCTAAGCCACTTGATCCACGCTGCAAGAAGAAACCTCGATATCACTGTCATCATGGTTAACAACATGATTTACGGCATGACTGGCGGACAAGTGGCAGCAACCACGCCCTTGGAAATGAGAACTTCAACAACACCTTATGGAGGTTTCGAATCACCTCTAGATGCTGTACAGCTGGCAACTTCCGCTGGCGCATCTTTTGTTGCTAAATGGACTACTGCGCACACGAATCAACTGAAAGAATCCATCAAGAGAGCCCTCGAAACAAAAGGCTTTAGTTTTGTCGAGGTGGTCAGCCAATGCCCAACAGCCTATGGTCGACGCGCTGGATTCAAGAACGCGGGGGAACTGCTTCAATGGCTCAAAGCGAACAGTGTTCCGAGGAGCGAAGCTGAGAAGACGTCTTCAGAAGAGCTGAAAGGCAAATTGGTTGTGGGGGAATTCCTGGGCGATCAACGTCCAACCTTGACCGAAAGAATCCAAGAAGTGCAGAAGAGGGCTTCGAGTGAATAGGGTCGAAATCCGAATATGTGGACTCGGAGGACAAGGAGTCGTGCTGGCAGGGCAAATCCTGGGCAGAGCTGGAGTCTATGATGGAATGAACGTGGTGCAAACCCAGAGTTACGGAGCAGAAGCGAGAGGCAGCGCTGCCAAGAGCGAGGTCATTATCTCTGACGAACAGATTGGTTTTCCCCATGTCAGGAAATGCGACATGCTGGTGGCGATGAGCCAAAGTGCATTAGACACACACCTGAAGGCCTTGAAGGAAGACGGTATCCTCTTTGTTGACAGAGAGTTGGTCAAGCGAATCCCAAAGGTCAAGGCTGCAGTTCACAAGCTACCAGCAACTGAGGCTGCGCAACGACAACTGGGATCGAAAATGTATGCCAATGTCGTAATGCTTGGGGCACTAGTGAAGGAGACAAAGATAGTGAGTAAGGAAGCGATACAAAGGGCAATTGTCCATGCAACCAAATCAGATTCGACACAGCCAAATCTACAAGCCCTAAACATTGGCTTCACCTTGTAAAATGCAGACGCACACACTGCGAAGACACAAGAGATAATAATCGGATGGTTTCTATGAGAATTCGTGAATCTAGGATGGAATGGCTTGTTTTCGCAGCGCTTTCCGCCTTTTTTGCTGCGCTCGTCGCAATTTTCGCGAAAATCGGTCTACAAGGCATCGACTCCACGGTCGGAACAGCCGCACGAGCGATTGTCATGATGCTCTTCATTGTCGCCTTCGTGGTTTCAACTGGACGAGGGAGTCAACTAACCCAATTCAACAGCAAAGACATGTTTTACATAGTTCTCTCAGGGGTCGCTGGTGCTTTGTCATGGCTTTTCTACTTCGCAGCCCTCAAAATGGCTGATGCATCCAAGGTGGCAATCGTGGATCGCGCGAGCATATTGTTTGTAATCATATTGTCGGTCTTCGTCCTTGGCGAAAAAATGACATTCAGAACAGCGGCTGCAGGAATCCTAATCTTCATTGGGCTAATACTTCTCGTGATACAGCTTGACTAAACTGTGGCAAGTGACCCGAAGACAAGCTAGGTTGTGTACAGAGAGTCAGTTGCTGCCCTTGAACAAGATGGAGTGAGAGACGGAAGCTGGAACCAACCTGAATTCAATGGCAGCCTCAAAACCAATAAATATGCCAGAATGCGCAACTTTCCGTTGCAGCTGAGAGGGCCGGTAGATCAGCCTGGTATGATCGCCGCCTTCGCAAGGCGGAAGCCGCGGGTTCAAATCCCGCCCGGTCCACCATGCGTGAACCCGGTCTAATTTCCGTGAAAGCAGGGATTTTTAGAACAGTTTGGGAGTTGAAGAAAAGAGGCTATGCTGAGTCAACCATTCAAGGTTACGCTAGAAAACTGAAGACAATTTCACGACTTGCTGATTTAAACAATCCTGATACAGTAAGGTGCTTGATTGCTAGGAAGAAGTGGAGCAACGCCTACAAAGAGGCCGTTGTTAATGCGTATGACCACTACGTGGCAATAAACGGTCTGTCCTGGAGCAAACCATTGTATAGGAGACAAAGAAGCCTACCTTATGTAGCTACAACTGAGCAAATCAACAAGATAATCTCAAGAGCTTCCAAAAAGTATGCGTTGATCTTATCTATTCTTCGAGACACGGGTTTGAGGCCTATTGAGCTTCATAACCTAACCTTGCAGTCTCTAGATCTAGAAAGAGGTTCCGTAACAGTTAGGTCTGCAAAACATGGAAATCCTCGAATTCTAAAACTGAAACCATCAACTCTAGCAATGTTAAAGGAGTTTTTCTCAGAGCATGATGTTGGCTTGAACGAGAGAATGTTTCCCAATCCATCAGTAGTTAGACATTCATTTAGTAGATACAGAAGTTTGGTTGCAGAAAAGCTTCATGAGCCAAGCTTAAGAAAAATCAGGCTTTACGATCTGAGACATCACTATGCTACAATGCTCTACCACAAAACTAAGGACATTCTACATGTTAAAGAGCAACTAGGACATAGACGACTAGAAAGCACTCTAGTCTATACACACCTGATAGACTTCAAAGACGAAGATTACATCGTCAGAGTAGCTAAAACAGTCAAAGAAGCCTGCCAACTGCTAGAGTCAGGTTTTGAATACGTCACAGACATGGACAACCTAAAACTCTTCAGGAAGAGGAAGTAAGTTGGCTTCTTCTTCATCATCTAGTGCGTATGCAGTATGCATACAGTTGAGAAGTAGAGGGTGTGGCTTGTATGCCTAGGCCTTGGCTTGTTGGTGTTAGTCGTCGGACGAATGAGGATATAACGAAGAGGTTGGGACTTGAGCAGATTTACAACTTGATAACTGAGAAGATGTGGCCTTACAAAGAGAAAAGAGAGTTCTACATTAAGAGAGATCGAGCGTTGATGGCTCTCCTTTTCCTGACTGCGGGAAGAATCTCGGAAGTCTTGTCGTTGAGAAAGGAGCAGTTTGACACTCAAGCTGATAAGGACTTCATTATCATTCGGAACATGATTCTTGTGAAGCGGTTGAAAACTCGGAAGGGGAAACCAGTGAAGCATCGGACTGCTCCGATTCGAGATGAAGTTCCGCTTGCACTGAAAGGCCCACTATCCAAGTTCACTCAGCTTGTGCAAGGCTATCTCAATTCGATCAGTGAACCCAAAGAGCAATTGTTCAGGTTTAAGCGGCATAGAGCTTGGCAGATTGTGAATTATGTAACTGGGCAGTGGTGTCATTGGTTCAGGAGTCAAGCCGAAAGTTACTATGGAAGGTACGTGTTCAACACATCTTTCGCATTAAGAGACTTCGTCGGTGTTTCAGATATAGAAAGCCTGGGGCCTTACGTGAAAACTCAATGGAGAGACTACAAGGAAGGATTACTTAACAAGATCTAGTACTTTCTGTAACCCATGGCGTGAAAGCTGCCAAGTTTGTGCGTGCGCTGGGTGCCTATTACAGTATCCTTTTCTCCCTAGCTTCTTCAAGGTTTTCTTTGCATCTCCTCTAAGGTGGCGACTAAAGCTGCGAGTAACGGCCTCAATAGGAGGATGAGCACTTAGAGAGAAATTGCAGGCATGGGCAAGAGCTATCAGGACAGCTTTTTCGATGTCTGTTAGCTCGTGCATGTGTATACACAGACTACATTAGTGTGGATACACATATATATCAGTTGTCACAAGTCTAATGTATGCCATATGCTGTCTTCGAAAGAGAATCCTACTACCAAAGAGATCGTATGACTTGCATCATACCTGATCCCACCTTTGTCAATTTTGTAGGCAAGATAAGGAAGATCAAGACTAGAAGAGACAAGGATTATTTTGTCATGCGAGCCACTATTCCAAAAGAAGTGGCAGAGAAAGCAAATGTCAAACCTGGCGATTACTTATTTTTCCGCGTAAAGAAAGCAGAATGGTATCATATGTTGAACTGGAAACATATGGAAGCTACTTGGCAGATGTTACCGAAGGAAGTGCGAGAGAAAGCCATCAAAGAGGGCATCGCGTATCCAGGAGCATCAGAGATAATGCTTCCTAGAAGGATTGAGGCCTTGGGATCAACAAACCCTGCAGACTCAGCACTCCCAGAAATACACTACTCATGTGCAAGTGATTACTAACCCAACTTTGTGATGATGAAAAATGGAAGTGGCATTTGAACCCTACAAAAAGGTGTCTTTCCAGAGTTACCTGAGGTATAAGAACTCTCAGGAGTTTGCAGATGTCATAGCTTCGTTCTATCCCCCAGGAGTTCCTAGCCAAAGCAGACTGTACTGGGCTAATGGTGTGCTCTTCCGATTCTTTTCTCACCCACCTTCTGATGCTTTGGTACAAGAAACGATTAATGGACACTTGATTTGGGATCATATTGAGTTCGCACCAATGCCGGAGTATGAAAGTGTGCTCAGAGTCACATCAAAGCCATTAGTAACATTGACAGTTCTCGACGTGTCAAATCACGCAGTCTTCAGTCCCGTTACTAGATGGATACATAACAATCTAATTTAGAACATTCTATGGCGCGCGTTAAAAGATTGCCTGATGCTCCCAAGAGAGTGCCTGGAAGAATCCCGTAAAACAGCAAGAAACGATCTTTCTTACCTAGCCTAACCGCTTCTTCGACACGATATCTCCCTACTAAGAAAAAGAATGCAGACTTGTATTTTACATTATACGTCTATTGTAGAATAAATGTCATTTCAATGAGAGAAGCGAACAGGGGAATCTAGTTTTCTCCACTATATACCTCTCCTACCACAGTACTGAGCGTTCGTTCACTTGTTTCTCCATTCTGTATAGTGTTTTCTCGAGAACCCAGTTTCTCCTTACGCAAACGCGTCTTTTCTTCTTCAATCAGCTCACGTTCAGCCTGAGCTTTAGCTTCTTTCCGTTGCTTCCTGAACTCAAGAAACTGCATCCATGACTCTTCTGTCTCTTTGATGCATTCATGAATTGATGCTTTGGATCTTCCGAAGACTTCAGCTAGTTCCTCCATGCTCACTGGCTTCACCTTCTTGAAGTCTTCTCTGTAAAGCTGGCCCAGGTGATAATGGAAGCCGATGAGAATCTTCAATACTGGTGAAATTTGACGTTTACACATTGAAACCGGATACTTCTCTAGATACCGTAGAAAAATCGAGTAGTGCTCATCAATTGGATCAGACTTTAGAAAATCCTCCAGTTTGTCCAGGATTTCTCTGACCGTTAAATTGGACAAATCTTCCGTAGCCAGAGGTTGACTTTCCGTTAAGGCCTGCGGAACGCTTACTCGGTAAACGGCTTGCTGGATTCTTTGAAACATCTTCTCAAACAGTTGGTTTCGAGTCAGTGTATCTAGAACAGGGTTCAAGCAAACCACCTTGGGCAGAGGTGAGACTTGCTCTCAGACCTGCTAGCGGTCTTCATCGAGTCGGGTAGGCTACAATTGCACAGGTTCACTCTTCGGCACCATCCAATAGCTGGTCTTTCCCTGGCTCACCCACTCACCATGCAGGTTCTGCACAACCCGCATGATCTTCGCAAAGTTGGGTTTTCCCAGAAACCTTTTCGGTACCAGATGGTATGTGGACTCTTTCTCCACGATGGTTAAGTCTTGCACCACCTCACTGGGCAAAGCTCTTCTCACCGCTTCAGCTGTTCTAGGCACTCGTCCAACGGGCTTATCCTGGTAGGCTTCCGCACTCACTAACACATTGAGAGGCACTCCGCAGCCTGGACACTTGAAGTCCCCTGTGGTGTTCTCACTCACGTTTCTTCACCTCCGGTCTGCTGGTTAGACCGGCCAGTCTTGGTTCCTCGAGGCCGATTGGAGCGTGTGGTCCAACCGGTTTCCTCTAAACCTACCAGAAACCGGTCTTCTGGCAAGCGCTTATCTTCAATTTCCAACAGTTCAGAAACCACCTTCTCTCTCCGAGCAAGAATGCGACGTACAATATCCTGCTCCTTCACATTAGTCAATGCGGCAAGCGGTAATCGACTTTCCTTCAGAAACGTCGGAGACTCTCCATGAAACAGTTTCTCAGCATACTGCGGAAGATACGCTCCACTCCGCAAGATCACATTCAATGTCCGTCGCAGATCCACCTCTTCATCCATCAACTGCAACCGCTTCACCTCCAACCCCAAACACTCTTCAACAGAACCACCAAGATTCATCGCAATCACCTTCTCCAACAGCAAATTCACCACCGAAGAAAAACTACAACCCAACCTCTCAGCAACCCCCTTCACATACGCCAACACAAACCCCTTGTAGTAGGTGCCTCTACACCTGCTTCTCCGAGTGTATGCAGTATGCATACGTATCTTAGAAGCAGAAGAGGAAGCCTTTCCATTGTCCTTACTCAAGTTGATCGGCTTTCCATCTTAGTTGTAGGTCTTCTTTGAGTATGTCTAGGCCTTTGACTATGTCTTCTTTTGCTGCGTGTTCTCTGACAAGTAGGACTACGTTGGCGTCTACGTAGAAGGGAATTCTGCCTTTTCCCTCTAGACCTATCTCTTTTCTTACGATTTTTGGAATGTAAGCGTAACCTCTATCATCGTATATTACTATTTCACCGATGGGTCGTTTATTTTCGATTATCTTTTGCACCCTAAAGGTAATTTACAAGTAAACTTATATTCAAGCACCATCTGACATGATTCCATGTCAGTAGCTGACGTTCTAAGAAAAATCGGGCAGCCAACTAAAACATCAACCTTAGTAGCAAAGACTGTGTCTGAACTAGGTGTGAGTGAGAGGCAAGCCTACAGGCTTCTTAAGAAAGCATGGAAAGAAGAGGAGATAAGGAAGGCTACACTCCCGGACCGAGGTCGCATAAATTTCCTGCCGGAAATGAGTCCTAATTTGGGTTTAGGTCCTGAGAACACAAAAGAAACATTAGGTTTTAGAGAGGCTTTCCTCTATCGTTGTTTTAGGCAGCTTGAAGAGATAAGTCATCAAGCTGTTCATGGGCCTATTGATATGTGGGGAGAACCTTGTAAAGCCCTTCAAGAACTATCGTTTTTCATAGCTCGATTGCCAAAGGAGGTTAAAACAAGGATCGAACCATTGAAAAGAAAACAGTTGGAACAAGTGACCGAAGCACAACGGAAATTCATACATGAGGATAAAGCGGCCTCATATGACACTGACAAGAGAAGTGAGCTTCAGGAAGAATACGATTCTGCATGTCTTCGTGCTGTCAGATTGCTTGTTGATAGAGTGTCAACATTGCTTCATGAATATCAAGAATAAAGGGTCCGCGCTCCTCTCGATGTGCAGTCAGTCAAGATGCATACAAAGATAAACAAACGACGAGTAACCGGTTGCCACAACACTTATCAGAAGTGTTCCCCGTAGTCTTAGTAGTGGTAGTTGAATGACTAAGAAAAAATGCCCTCGCTGTGGACATGAGTGGAACTACACAGGGAGACTTCTCCGTGCCACTTGTCCAAGCTGTGGGCAAAAAGCTTGGGTTTCTGGGAAGCCTAAATGGACTGCAAGATGATCTAATATGACTGAAAGGGAAGGTTTGGAAACCGCAGGT
>CAYFWV010000014.1:0-13739 GCA_964346975.1 uncultured Candidatus Bathyarchaeia archaeon | reverse complement strand
TTGACACCTTCTTCTCCCCTAGTCATGTGGATATCTCTCATGCCAAGAAAGCTACTGGCAAGGTCGAAATGCTTGTCTGGAAACGACAATTTAGTAGCATCCATTTTCCGAAATGAGATGATGTTCTCAAGTGTGGCTTCATTGGCAAGCTTCCTCGCTTCCCTCAGGTCTTCATAGACAATGTCTATCCCAATGATTTCACCATGGTCGAGTTGTCTTGCCATCTCCAGAGCAAACAGACCCCATCCAGTTCCAACATCAATAATCTTCATTCCATTCTGTAGTCTTAGATCCTCAGCAATTTTGCCCCTGGATCCACCAAGCCTGAACCAGTAGCTTCTATATTCTTCATCACTGAGAAAGACTGAACTCAAAGACACCTAGGCTCTCCTTTATCACAACCATTCTACTCTAGAGAGTGGAGTTTATGACTTTTGGAAGAAACTTCGATTGGTGAAGGAATTCATGTGTTCCAAAACATGAAACCCTTTTCACATTCCAGATAGGACTGTCTGTTTAAACCACGCCCTGTCTTCCCTATCGGAACCTTAGGAAAATGGAAACCTGTGTGTGATTGATTCTTTGTTCAAAACTGGTGAGCTAAATCCAAGAAAGGTTTAAGTTTTTGATGATTGTCCTGATGAAAGAGTGAGCTTTCTACGAGCGCAAAAACCTTTCGATCAATGGGTGAAAGCAAATGAGTGAGCAGAGTTTCATTGAACGTCATTCAGCAGCAATCTATTTTGTTTTAGCGTTCGCAATTAGCTGGATTAGTGTATATGCAGTTATTGGAGAAAAATTCTGGGCTCGCTCGGCATTAGAGCTTAGTGACCTTGGGGTGATGGCTTTTGCTATGCTAAGTGGACCATTCATAGCTGGATTATTGATGACCTATCTCGTAGATGGGAAATTAGGACTTAAAAAATTGCTCAACAAAATGACGAAGTATAATGTGGCAGGACGATGGTATCTTCCGATACTGATCTTCCCAGCTCTCTTACTGGGTGTTTCCATCTTACTTGGTATCGTTGTTTCCCCTGAATTGGCACCCGTATTCTCTACCTTCGGTCTTATCGGTGGACCTTTTGCAGGGTTCCTTGAAGAGACGGGGTGGATGGGATTTGCTTATCCTAAAATGAAGGGAAGAAGAAGCGCTCTTAGCACCAGTATCTACTTTGGAGTAATTCACGGGGTCTGGCACATTGCAGCTGACTATCTAGGCAACTATCATACTTTTGGCGGATATTGGCTGCCCTACTTCTTCGGGTTCTTTCTGCACGTTGTGGCGTTAAGAGTGTTGATTGTTTGGGTTTACTCTAATACTGACAGCGTGTTCCTAGCTATCTTGATGCACGCCAGCTCAACGGGATTCTATGGAATTCTAATCTCAACGACAATGGCACCTGTGAATTGGATGATCTTCTATAATGTGTACGGAGTCGTCCTGTGCTTGGCAGCGTCAGCTGTCGCCCTAAAATACGGCAGAACCCTTAAAATCAAATCAACTTAGTTCGCCATAGCAAAGTCTTGGGTGCTTGTGTAGCGCCTTCTGTTCCGTTAAAGGTTGTAAGGCTGTTTTTATCAAATGGCATCCTTTCTGTTGTTGGATGAACATTAGTTATTAACGTTCAGTAAGTGCGACAAGCTTCCAGAGAAATCGAATTGGAGTCCTCACTCTTAGAGCAATTACTTGATCCCACATGGTGCGCGTGCACCGCAATCTCCCGATTTTTCCTTGGATGCGCTCCGGAATAGTTGAGGCAGTTGGAGAAGAGGTTTCCACTATGTGAAGTGTACGCTTGGGACCCAGCATTCTGGTTTGCAGCTGAGCTGGGTGTGTGTGCGAGCGCTTCTGCTCAGCACTGTTTGTGGCTATCGCCATTTGAGCACTTTTCGATTGTAGAAGATCTCGGGGAAGATCAGCAGTCCGGACATGGCTGCAACGACGACAAGTAACCATTCGAGGGGATCGGTCAGCACGACGGTGCCAAATATGCCAAAGAAGGGTACAATAACCGTCAGGATGGCTGAGCCTATGACGGCCACCAAGAGGAACTTGTTTGATCCGAATCCTTGTCTGAAGGCATTCCGTTTCTCTGATCGGCAGTTCCACACGACGAAGAGTTCTTGGAGCGTCGCTCTCGTGAAGGCCATGGTGCGAGCTTGAGCGAGTTTCAACGGGGTCAGGGGTCCCGGAAGCAAGTAGTATTGCCAGTAGAAGAGTCCCCCGGTCAAGGCGAATTGCATGGTGAAAGTGGCGATGATCGAGGCGATGCGTCCATGCAGAATCCCTTCAGTGGGATTTCTTGGCGGTCTGTCCATCACGTCCATCTCCGGTGGATCCATCGACAACGCAAGGGCTGGTCCACCGTCAGTCACGAGGTTGAGCCACAAGATCATGCCAGCAGTCAACGGTAGCTCGAGACCCAGCAATGCAAACGTTCCGATCAAGGCCAGTTCATCGAAATTGGATCGCATGAGAAAGAAGGAGAATTTCCGCAAGTTGTCGTAAATCGTGCGTCCTCCCTTCACAGCGGTCACGATCGTGGCGAAGTTGTCATCCGCGAGCACCATGTCTGCCGCTTCTTTGGTCACGTCGGTGCCTGTGATCCCCATTGCGACACCGATGTCTGCACGTTTCAGGGCTGGAGCATCATTGACTCCATCCCCTGTCATTGCCACGATTTCACCTTTCGTCTTCAGAGCTCTGACGATTCGCAGCTTATGTTCGGGAGAGACGCGTGCGTACACTCGGACATCCTTGACAACTTTCTCAAATGCCTCGTCGCTCAACAGGTCCAACTCAGCGCCTGTCAACGAAGTTCCTTCAGAAGTTCTCTCGATGATGCCGATCTCCTTGGCAACGGCTACTGCAGTGAGCTTGTGATCTCCGGTGATCATGATCGTTCGAATGCCTGCTTTTTCACAGATCCGGTTTGCCTCCTTTGCCTCTTCTCGGGGAGGATCAATCATTCCAGCGAGGCCGACAAAGATCAATTCGCTTTCCATCAGTGCGTTGATCTTCTCCGCTTCGCTGATCTCACGAAAATCCTCAACATCAATGTCTGCCACTTCTTTGAAGGCTATTCCGAGCACTCGAAGAGCATCGCTGGCCATCGCTCCATTGGTTTCCAGAATCTTCTGTCTTTCTGTCTTGGTGAGTTGCTTTGCGTCTCCGCGTTTCAAGATCTTTGTGCAGCGGTCGAGAATGACTTCAGGAGCGCCTTTCGTGAAGGCTAGAAACTTGCCTTCAGCCATCTTGTGGACAGTGGTCATTCGTTTTCTTTCTGAGGTGAAGGGAATCTCATGAACTCGAGGATACTTCTTCTCCAGTTCATCCTTTGTCAGTCCTGCTTTGGCAGCTGCAACGATGAGAGCACCTTCCGTGGTGTCTCCAATGACTTTCGAGCCGTCATATGACGCGTTCGTGCTGATGGCGCCGGCACCGAGGAGCAGTTCAAGATTAGGATCTTTCTTTGCATCTAGGGGAGTGCCGTTCAGGAGGAATTGCCCTTCTCCTGTGTAGCCTACACCGGTCACTTCAATCTTGTGGCTGTCGGTGAAGATTTCCCGTACCGTCATCTCCCCTTTAGTCAATGTCCCTGTTTTATCCGAGCAGATGACCGTGGTGGCCCCCAGTGTCTCTGCGGAGGCTAGCTTTCTGATGATCGCATTCTTCTTCGCTAGCTCGCGTGTTCCCAGAGTGAGTGAGATGGTCACGACTGCTGGCAGACCCTCTGGAACTGCGGAGACAGCTAGGGCAATAGAAATAATGAAACTTTCAACTATCTGACCGGATCTAGCTGGATCCAGCACCTCCAAGAGAAATATTACTGCGCTGATCGCGACGATGATGATTCCCAATTTCTTCGCAAAGCTTTCTAGCTTGCGCTTCAAGGGAGTCTCTTCGGCCTCGACAGTCTGCACCATTTCAGCGATCTTTCCAAACTCCGTGTCCATGCCTGTGGCTGTCACGACAGCTTTTCCACGACCATAGGTCACGAAGGTTGCTGTGAACACTGTGTTCTTCCTATCTGCGACTGGTGCGGTCTCGGAGACGGGTTTAACTCCTTTGTCCACCTGAGTGGACTCTCCAGTCAGGACGGCTTCATCGGTTCGTAAGTCCACTACTTCAATCAATCTGCTGTCAGCTGGAATGCGATCCCCTGATTCCAAGAGCAGAATATCCCCAGGCACGACGTCCTTGGCTGGAATCACCACCTCCTTACCATTTCTCATCAGGCGGGCTCTAGGGGCAGTGAGCTGCTTCATCGCTTCCATCGCCTTCTCAGACCGATACTCTTGGACAAAACCCACCACAGCATTGAGAACAACAATCGCAGCGATTGTCACTGTTTCAGTCTGCGGCTCATTCTGAGCATAGGCCGCAATGAAGGAGATCGCTGTCGCGATCAAAAGCATGATCACGAATATGTCCTTGAACTGATTGAAGAAAATCTGGATCATGCTGGTCTTCTTTCTCTCCGTCAGCTCGTTGGGTCCGTACTTCACCAACCGTTCCGCTGCGTCCTCAGTGTTCAAGCCTACAGGATCTGTGTCCAGCTCCTCAAGAACTGCTTCAACTTTCTTCGAATGCCATGAACCACCCATGGAGAGACCTGCCGACGACAAATTGTAGCATAAGAATCGGTTCTCCCTAAAGGCTTTTTCTGTAGGAAACACCGATGATCAAGGGGCTCGAAAGACTTTTAGACCTGTGTCTTTTCACTCTCCTAGATTTGGAGCTCAGGAATCTAGTTGAACGCATCGGATGAGAATGTTTTCAATCTCTTTGTCAAGCCAGTGAGGAGGCTCGTTGAGCAAAGAGGATTCCAGACTCCAACAGAACCTCAGAGAAAGACCATCCCGAGGATTCTGGACGGGCGGAATGTTCTGCTGATCTCCCCAACAGCGACTGGGAAAACAGAGTCCGCGATGCTGCCAGTTCTGAACATGCTCATTCAACAGCCTGACATACGTGTTCGACCCGGCACACGAGTTCTCTATGTAACGCCTTTGCGAGCATTGAACCGAGATTTACTGGATCGCCTACGGTGGTGGTGCAACAATCTTGACGTTAAACTCGCAGTGCGCCATGGAGACACTGACACAAAAGAGCGGACAAGACAATCACGAAGCCCTCCCGACATATTGATCACTACTCCGGAAACCCTGCAGGCAATTCTGACAGGCTGGATCCTGCAGAAACACATGCGACACGTGAGATGGGTGATCATCGACGAAGTCCATGAAATGGCTGACAGCAAGCGGGGCAGTCAGCTTTCACTAGCCTTGGAGAGACTGCGAACAATCACTGAGAGAGATTTCCAACTGATCGGTCTTTCAGCGACAATCGGAAGCCCAGAGAAAGTAGCTCAGTTCCTGGTGGGAAATGGTAGATCAGTCGAAATCGTGAGAGTGCCTGTCGCCAGAGAAATGGAATTGGAAATCCTCTTTCCAAAACCAACTTCACGGGATTATGACTTGGCCGCATCTCTGTACACGCATGCAGAGGTTGCGGCGAGGCTGCGAATAATCCGCGAGTACATCGAGAAACAACGATCAGTCTTGCTTTTCACCAATACTCGCACAATCTCTGAAGTACTGGCCAGCCGATTCAAGATCTGGGACATTGACTTCCCTGTCTCGATTCATCATGGATCTCTCGCGAAACCTTCACGGATTGCGGCTGAAACCGGCCTCAAGAACGGGGCGCTGAAAGGGCTCGTCTGCACCAGCTCCCTAGAACTAGGCATTGACATCGGCACTATCGATCTGGTTGTCCAGTACATGAGTCCACGGCAGGTGACCCGGCTGATCCAGCGGATAGGGAGAAGCGGGCACAGAGTAGGGCGAGTTGCAAAAGGTGTCATAATCACCATGGATTCCGATGATACACTTGAAGCTCTGGCGATAGGGCGCATGGCATACGATGAAGATTTAGAACCTGTCGAGATCCCACATCAACCCTTCGATGTGCTCGCACATCAGATTGCTGGACTGTTGATGAAGAGGAAGCGGCTCTTCTTTGGTGACATTGTGGAGCTGTGCCGTAAAGCGTATCCATATGGCGATCTCACTCAGCAAGATGTCGAGAGAATCTTGATGTACATGCACACGCGGGTGCCTCGAATTGCGTGGGTCTCATTCGAGGATCAGACGGCACTGAGATCCCGCAGGAGCAAGCCACTGTACGAATACTACTTTGAGAACTTGTCGATGATCCCTGTCCAGAAGCAGTATCTAGTGATAGATGAACCGGGAAACACTGCAGTCGGCGTCTTGGATGAGGCTTTCGTCGCAGAGTATGGAAAGCCCGGGACAAAATTCATAATTCGAGGAAGCCCTTGGAGAATTCTCCAGGTCTTCAACGACAAGATCTACGTCAAGTCTGTGGATGATCCAACCGGCGCCATCCCAAGCTGGGTCGGAGAAGAGATTCCTGTCCCGTTTGAGGTGGCGCAGGAAGTAGGACGGATCCGTGCAGTCGTTGAAGACGAAGTGCAGAAGGGCAAATCAGAGACGGAAGTTGTCCAGCACCTGTCCAGAGAATACCCTGGAAGCGAAGACACAATCTCACGGGCATTGAAAGAAACTTTCGACCATGTGAACGCGGAGTATCCTGCACCAACTGCTACACGGATCATTGTTGAAGACTGGGAAGACTTCGTCATTATGCATGCATGCTTTGGGTCTTTGACGAATCGCGCCTTGGCGCAGTTGCTTGGTCACTATCTCTCTGAGCTGACAGGGCAATCAGTCTCCGTTCAACACGATCCGTACCGGATATTCGTTCAGTCGTTGGAGAAGACAAATGCTAATAGTGTCATCGACTTGGTTTCCAAACTCAAACAGACTCCTGAACCGGCAATACAAGACGCGTTGACACGAGCAACCGTGAAGACCGGGCTCTTCAAGCGTCGTATCATCCACGTTGCAAGACGGTTCGGCGCCCTGAAAAAGTGGGCTGATTTCAGCAGCGTCAGCCTTTCCCGTCTGCTGAAAAGCTTCGAAGATACAGCGATTTATGACGAAGCCCTCAAGGAAGTCTTCACGAAGGACTTGGATCTGAAGAAAGCCCTCACAGTGATTGAAAGAATCCGAACGGGCGAAATTTCAATCGTCAAAGTCGAGGCTCACGGAGAAGGCACCCCAATAGCACGAGTTGGAATAGAGCGTGTCAGCATGAAGACTGATCTCATTCCACCTGAACGAATGCGTCACATCCTGGTTGGCTCTGCCAAAGCACGATTGCTGGATGAAGTGCGAAGCTTCATCTGCACTCGATGTTGGGATTACCTTGAAATGATCCGCATCAAGGACTTGCCAGAAAACCCCACCTGTCCATTATGTGGATCACATGCCTTGGGCATCTTGGCGAGAGAAGAAGATCACGTGCGAGCCCTCGTCGAGAAGAAGGGGGAGAAACTGTCAAAAACTGAACGACTGATGGAGCATGAAGCGATTAAAACAGCCAAGTACCTGGCAAAATGGGGAAAAACAGCTGCCATTGCATTATCAGCTAGAAAAGTCAAACCTCAGAGTATCAAAGCCATACTCCAGCAAGAGAAGACAACCAGCGACAACTTCTTTGAGATGGTGATCGAAGCCGAGAGAAAGGCTCTGAAGAAGAGATTTTGGGCTGACTAGATCAGAAAGCAGATGCGTGTCAGATTTGAATACACTTTCACACAGTAATCTGCGAAACCTACATGAATTCGGCATAGGTATTGGATTTTCTAAAAGTATAAAAGAAGCATCTTAGAATAGAAGCACGCTCGGTTTATGGAGTAGAATCACTTGGAGATAAGCAGAAAACAACTGAGAGACAAGTCTCTGAAACGGTTCAAGTACATTCGCACATGCGTCCTCGCAAGAGAACTGTGTCTGCTTGTACGGACAAATCGAGTCGCATTCACCCCAAAAGACGTCAAGGAGTGTTGTGGCTTGGTCTCCAAACTATGCAAGGAGTCAGGATGTCTCGAACAGAGCGAGCTGTGCCGCGAAGCCTCAGAAATCGTCAAAGACGATGAGAAGAAGTATCTCGACATATGCCGACAAAGCTGCATGAAATGCGGCGAGGCACGGAGACCGAGGCCCAAGAACAAGACCACTTACGTAGCCTAGTAAACCTCATAAGTCTTGAACAGTACATGAATAGCACGGATCATAGGAGACATCGATCTTGTTTATTGCTCCCTTTGTTGGAACCCCGATCCCTGTTGTGAGACACATGCTCACAACCATTGATTTGAAGGCAGGCGAAGCCTTCTATGATTTGGGAGCAGGTGACGGAAGAACAGTGATTATGGCAGCGCAGGAATTTGGAGCCCGATCCGTCGGCGTGGAACTGCGAGAAGATCTAGCCAAGAAGGCGCTTGCCACAGTTCACGATCTCGGTATCCAAGACCGCGTGACCATCGTCCAAGACGATCTCTTCAAAGTGAATATTTCTCCAGCAAACGTCGTTTTCCTGTATCTGACAACCAGCGCAAACGACAAAGTGAAGCCCAAATTGGAGAAGGAGCTAAAACCTGGGACAAGAATTGTATCTCACGACTATGAGATTCTAGGGTGGAAACCACTGAAAACAGAGAGTTTCTGTGAAAACCCGAGGCTTGGCTACCCATCCCACACAATCTACATTTACGAGAAGTAGAATCCTTGTCATAATGCTTAATTAGCCGTCTCCGTCCCCTCTTACACTACAACCTCAGAAGGTGACCTCAACACGAATCTAGTGATTTTCGGGCCACCCGGCTCAGGAAAGGGAACCTACGCGTCAAGACTCAACTTGAAACTTGATGTCCCGGCAATCGCTACCGGCGACATGTTCCGGACCATGGTCAACAAGAAGACTGCGAAGTTCAACAGCACAATAGGGAACCAAATGGGCCGTGGAGATCTTGTTGCAGACAGTATTGTCATTGATCTCGTGCGAGAGAGACTTGCCCAAGATGACTGTAAGAGAGGCTACATCCTCGATGGCTACCCTCGAACTCTCGAACAAGCCCAAGCAGCGGAAAGCTTCACCAGCTTTCACGCAATAATCAACCTTGTGGTTCCAGATTGGATCATAATCGAGAGACTCTCGAGTCGAAGAATCTGCCAAGAATGTGGGGCAGTCTATAACCTGCGATTCCTGAAACCCAGGGTCACTGATGTCTGCGATGCATGCGGCAGCAGGCTCTATCAACGTGATGATGACACTCCCCAGGTGATAGCTGAAAGATTGAACGTGTACAGGAAACAAAGCCAGCCACTTCTCAGCTATTATCGGGGAAGAGTACCTTTTGTAGAATATGAATGCAAGGATGTTGACATTCCACCCGACGTGGCTGTAGAGGAAATCATGACGAGCTTAGGTAAGCTCAAGCTTAATATCCCGTAAAAGCTCTCAATATCCCTTGAAACCCAAGACTGCTGGGGCAAGAATGCGTCCTCTCCCATGGAGCCAAGTCAAATCTTGGCGGTGCATTTTATGCGGGATTTGCTGTCGAAAATACAGCGTGGTTCTTAAGTTACCTGAGTGGCTAAGCATCATCAAACGGTTTGGCGTCGAGTACACAGCCCCCAGCGTGAGTAACTTCTTCCTCAAGAGAAGAAACAATGGCTCCTGCGTCTTCTTGAACGAGCACACCTCAACAGCGTTCTGTAACCTGCAACATGCGAAACCAATCGCGTGCAAACTTTGGCCCTTCAGAGTTCTGGATCATCCGAAGTTCGGACACACAGAGCATGCAGTCTACCGGCGTGGACAGCACAAACTATTCGTCTATGTAGATCCAGCTTGTCCAGGATTGACTTTCGGTCCACCCTCTCTGGAGTTCACGTATTCTGTGATTCCTGAGTTTGTCGAAATCGCCTCTGGACTCCGTCACAGACAGCAGAAAACGACCGCAAACCTATGGCTGCGCTGAGAACAGATCCTCGACGCCTATCTTGTCAGTCCTAGATTGTCTGAGGAGTCTTCCGTTCATATTGCCACTCATACAGTTTCTGAAGTTTGTCCACGCTATCAATCTCATCAACGTTCTTGTCCGGACGAAAGCGAACAACTTTTGGAACTCTGAGAGCATAGCCACTGGTGTAGTCTTCCGAAATCTGGATCTCTTGAAACGTGACTTCAAGAACTATGGAAGGCTGGATAAAGACTCCTTCATCATCACTGTCAGCTCTCGTGCGGTCAGCAATCCGTTTGAGTTCCTCCATGGTGTTTTCCGGTAAGTTGGAGACTCTTCCTATAGTATACAGTTTCCTCTCAGTCTGATGTTTGACTGCCATCACGAAAGAGGAGTACAATCCTACCCTTCTACCCTTTCCACGGAGAGCCTTTATCAAGGTGCAGTCAATGGTGTCACGTTCAGGCTTCAGCTTGAGCCATCCACTGCTTCTCTGTCCAAACTCATACGTGGAATCAAGGTTCTTCACCACAATTCCTTCGCATCCCTGCTCCAGTGCTTTCTGGTAGAAGCTCATCAGGTCAACTTCGTTTCCACAGGTTTGACTAGCGACCACGTACTCTGAGGGAACAACGTTGACTAGAAACTCGCGTCGTTGAGAAAGAGGTTGAGCTGCAAGTTGTCTGCCGTTCAAGAACAATATGTCAAAGACTCGAATCGTCACTCTAATGTCCCTCTGTGACCCATCGTCCGGTGGCAGTTTGGTCGCCGTTGTTCTTCGAAGTAGGCTTTGGAATGGAAGGATCTTGCCCTGTGGATTTATGGCCAAGACTTCGCCGTCCACGATTGTGCTTTGTGCGTTGAGTTTTCGAGCGATCTCCATTATTTCGGGGAGACTCTCCGATTTCTCTACTCCTCGACGGGAATAGAGCCAGATCCTGGTTCCCCACTTGTGAATCTGCAATCGGCTGCCGTCCAGTTTGTGCTCGGCCAATGTTGGATAGGTCACTTTTTCAGGTTGATACAGTTCCGCGAGCTGTGGTTTGAGGAACTGCCCTGGAGCCAGTCTGACTCTTGAGAGTGCCAGGGCGCCCTTTTGGGCCAGCATGATTCCCTCAGTCACGCCAATGATGCCGCACACTTTCTCGATTAGCTCAGGTGAGAGGTTGTAGGCTCTTGCAGCTGCGTGCATCACAGTTTTTTCTTTGAAGCCAAGTTTCAGATCGAACAAGAGGAGTCTGACAATGTATTTGGCTTCTTGTGGGGTGCTTGCTTCTAGAAGGCTGGCCACTAGCTGATCGCGGTCAGTGACTTTCTCCAGCTGTGGCAAGAGCTTGATTGACTCGTAAACCTCCTCCACTGTAAGCCTTGGTTCCTTCACATTCGTGTGGCCTAGAAGCAGGGACGCCACTTCACCATGCTCTCCATAGTCCCCCAGCAATTGCTTCACTGTTTTGCCGCTCACTCCTGCGGCACTGCTGATGGATCTTTCAACAATGCCTGGTCCGATTCCTAGGTTTTCATCCACGATTCTTCCGAGAGCGAGTCTGATTTTGGTCTCAAGATCCAGATCTTCTCTGCTGATGAAACGGACCAGTTCTGTTTCTTTCCCCTTTCCTCTCACAAGTGACAATCGATCATAGACTCTAGTGATGTCGTGGAACAAATGGTCTTTGAACACTTCATTTTCATTCATATACAAACGGATCAGGTAGTAGGGCACATTCATTTTCCAGGAAATCTCACTAGGCGAGTAACCTGACTCCAGTAGATGAGAAACAGCCTTGCTGGCGCTTCCATAGAGCTTCACCAGCTGGTTGAAAGAAGGCGGCTTGACCAGTGTCATTGACTCATTCTCAATTCTTGAGCGCGATCTACCATTTGTATTGACAAGGAATTCTTTATGCTTTCCCTAATGATGCTACATATTCGACGTGGAGCCTTCCTGATTCAAGAAGATAGTTTGAGTCGGAAATGCCGTCTTGATTCCTTCCTTCTCAAAGGCTTCCAGAATTCCAAGGTTGATCTGTTGCTGTGTGTCCATGTATTTAACGTAGTCAGCGGTTTTCAAGTAATACACAACCTCAAAGTCTAGACTAAAATCCCCGATCTTCGTGAAATGTGCTCGGTCAAATTGCACTGAGTCGCGGTTCTCTATGATTCCTCGGATGATTTCCGGGATCTTTCTGAGCTTTTCAGTAGGTGTGTCACAGGTCACGCCCAAAGTGAAGGTTACTCGTCTTTTCTTGAGCTTCTTGAAATTCCTCACACTGGTCGAAGTGAGTTGTTTATTGGAGATTATCAGTTCTTCTCCCTGTAAGAGTTGCAGTCTCGTAGATTTCAGCCCAATTCTCCGCACAGTTCCTGAGTAGTTGTCCACGGTGATGAAGTCTCCTACTTCGAACGGTCTATCGAAGTAGATGGAGAAGGCCCCAAAGGCATCGCTCAGAATGCTCTGGAGCGCCAGACCAATAGCGATCCCGCCAACCCCAAGACCCAGCACAATGCTTGAAAGGTCGATTCGGAATGCAACCAGTATTGCCAAGAACGCAAATAGGTAAATGACCGCTTGAATGATCTTTCTCAACAAGTAGAGGATGTGATCACTCAATCTGTTTTCGCGTTTCGCTCGTTCTGCAAACCAGCTCGTGATCACGTTTGTGATTCTGGTCAAGATGAATGTGACTACAAGAATCTGAGCGATCCAGAAGATAGCTGCAAGCGGCTCCGAATATGGCTGCAACACGGTGAGTGATCCCAAGCCATAGTAGGCTCCAGCAAGAATCGCAAGGAGAATTATGGGGCCTCTGATGTTTCTCAGAATCTCGTCATCTATCTTCGTTTTGGTTCCCTTTGCCCATCCTGTAAAATACCTTCGAAACGCGAAGTACACGACCCAGCCTAAGGCAACTGCCAGGATGAAGATCATGATGGCTGCAATGATCTCGCTTGCATACTGACCTAGATTCAAGTATTCATCTATCAGTTCTGCAAGAGTTGCTGCCAAATCAGCCATCATAGATCAACTGCCGAAGATGATGCAAGAGTTTAAGTTTTAGTGACTCAGGATTCCCTCTTAAATTTGTTTCGTCTACGATACGCTTTCGCGCTTGCTCGTATCAAGACTTTGGAACTCCGTGAAAAAGCGAACTCTATAAGTCAGAGCCTTTCCTGAATATGCACCTGAGCAAGAATCATCCATGGAGCTATCACGAGTCGCAATAGTGAAGGGTGAACGGAGTCATGAACCTGTCTTCAGAGCCCTAGATCTAGTGAATTTCAAGCACGCTATCTCTGGATGGAGTACAGTTCTCATTAAAGTCAACTTCATAACCACCAAAACCTGGGATACAGGCGCAACTACAGATCCCCTGGTGGTTGAAGGAATCATCAAGAAGTTGCAAGAGATGGCTGTCAAGATCTATGTTGTCGAGTCTGATGCTACCATGACCAATGCTGACAAGGCATTTGAAATGACCGGCATGCGGCAGATGTGCACTCAACATGACGTTGAATGCCTGAATCTGAGACATGAGAAGGATCGAATCAAGATCACGGTTCCTGACGGAGAAGTTCTACGCAGTGTCAAGGTTCCTCGGATCGTTGCAGAATCGGCCATAATTAGTGCAGCAAACTCAAAACTCACAGATCCACAGTGGCGACATTAGGCATGAAGAACATGTTTGGGCTTCTTCCTGACAAGTTCAAATCCAAATACCATTTCAGAGACATCAGCAAAGTAATTGTAGATGTCAATTCGGTGCTCAGGCCAGTCTTGACTGTGATAGATGGCTTTGTGGGAATGGAAGGACGTGGTCCCGTGGGAGGCTCACCGGT
>CAYFWV010000013.1:0-29466 GCA_964346975.1 uncultured Candidatus Bathyarchaeia archaeon | reverse complement strand
TGCTTGTCAGGTGCGAGATTAATCACACAATTCGAAATGACAACATCTGCAGTGTTGTCTGCGACAGGGAGGTTTTCGATTTCTCCGAGCCTGAATTCAACATTTTTGACACCACTTTTCTGCGCATTCTCTCGAGCACGATCCAGCATTTCTGGCGTCATGTCCACTCCGATGACTCTCCCGTTTGCTCCTACTCTCTTCGCTGCAAGAAAACAGTCCACACCGGCACCCGCACCAAGATCAATCACCGTTTCACCTGCGTTGAGCGACGCAAGTGCGACTGGATTTCCACACCCGAGACCAAGATTCGCTCCTTCAGGAATCGTGGTCAGATCTTCTTCGGTATACCCCATCTTCAAGCTCTGCTCCCGAGTTGCTGTACCACTGTCACAACAAGCAGTTGCAGATCCACAACAGGTTTCTTGCTTGACAATCTTAGCATATCCTTCTCTCACTAGCTTCCTAGCTTTCTCATCTTCCAAAAACCCCACCTCCTAATCTTGACATCTACTCTCTTCTGATTGATTTTTTCGCTTGCTTCTTGAGTTCTCTTATTTGATCAACTGCTGGCATCACTTTCTGAAACAGGTCTTTGCGAGCTTGGATTCCCTCATTGATGAAGAATGCAGCTGCTTCAGATCGACTCTTGAAAGCTTCAACCTCCACGAGGGCATCGATCTGCTTCAGGTCCTCATCATTCAGTCGAGTCATCACGACATTGCTTCTTCCTTCAAGGCCTTCACCGATCCGCATGAGAACCTTTTCTTTGAGTCTTTCCGCGTTCTCACCTTCAGGGCAACAGGCCATCATCACAACCTTCTCACATTCCTCCGACTTGATTTCAGCTTCCTTCTTTGCTTCGGTGCTCACAGCGTCCTTCTTTGATTCGGTGCTCATTCCGGTACTTTCCTTCACTTATGTAATGTGTAATGCTGTTACACATTACGCCATACTTAAACCTTTGCCCACACAGCACAGCTGAAACAGTCAGACCTGCAGAGCAGTCACAGGAACTTCATTGCTTCGCTGCAAATCGAGCCTGTTCGATCGATTCCATAACCTCAGAGAAACCCATCGTTTCCTGAAAACGAAATGCATTCTTCCGCAAGAGACGAGACAATTTGGAGCCTTGAATGGCGAAGGCGAAATCGGATTTCACCGCAGCATGGTAGTCAGAAACTCCGTTGCCTAAGTAGATTACAGTCCTGCCATTCTTCTTTCGCTGTGCAACCAAGTCCTCTTTGAAATCGCGGGACCTTGTGTGGACCAGTTTTGGAAACTTGAACTTGAATCCTTTGTTGGTCGCATAAGCTTCAGGAGCGTACAATGTTACTCTGTCCTGCAGGTGATTCTGACTCAAGAGATCCTGAATCACGAAGTCGATTCCAGCGCTGACAACAATTACGGGAATCTCGTGTTGATTGCAGTAGGTGACTAGGTCTTTGAAGCCAGGTCTGAAGCTGGCAACGTGGCGAATCTCACTCAGAATCTGTGGTTTGGAAGCTCTCAAGTTGGAAAACTGTGCTTGCAGATTCGCCTCAAGATCCATGTCTCCACGTTCATATCGTCTGTCAATTGCCCTCCAATCCACGGTTGCGTATTTTTCCAGGATGTACTCACAAGTGTCAATACTGACTGCTGTCCCATCGAAGTCGCTCAGCACATCAAAACTCAAAGCCAGGTTCCTCACGGCTGATCTGATTTGTCTCGGCATGGTCTAGTAGAAGGACGGTTGTCGCTCGTAGGCTTGCTTTGGAGGTTCCATCTTAGCTGTGTCCTCGGGTGACAGGATCTCGATGAGTTCATATTCACTCGTGCCCAACTGTAGCTCTGAAGCATATCGCAGGGTGAGGTATGGATTCTTCATCGATCCCCAGAGACGTTCGAACGGATGGAGTCTTGCATTGGGATCAAGATTGACATGCCTGAAGTATGGGGGGATGCTGGCTTCCATCAATCCAGCTTTTGCGATCAGATCGAGGGTCGCCGTCTCGATAGCGACGATGTCACGACTCCCTAGAACTCCGATTTCCGGAACTACCGTGGGTTGAGCCATTCCCATGCAGTCACAGTGAGGGGTAATCTGAAGAAGGAAGTTCACGAAGAACCTTTTGTTCTCGTCGAAGGTCTCAAGTACCTTCTTGGCGGAGATGGCCAGCAGTTCTTGGAAGGCGTTGAAGAACTCCGGGCTGATCTCGAGACACCTGACCTCTTTGTCTGTGTCAAGACATTCCATGCAATTCTGATTTGCGCAGGCAAACATCCCGATCGTCAGCTTGTGCTTCTCTGCGTCATACTTGAGAGCTTTGTATGGACAAGCTTCGACGAGTTTCTGAGCATGCTCCGGGGAGCACTTCTCTGAGTCCCAATAGGTGACGGAGTGCTCGACTCCATGGATCTTTTCCCATCGTGATTGCGCAGCATAGCCACCCACAGCCAAGTTCTTGATAGCACCACCATATCCACAGGACGCGTGGCCCTTGACGTGCGTCAGATCAATGAGGGCATCTGCATCATGCAAGACTCCACTCATCTCAAGCTTGTCCACATTCTTGAAATCAACAATCACTGTTTCTGTGTAGCCGTCTTTCACTCCTGCAGCGGGGATGAGAGGACATCCGCACGTTTCTGACGTATAGCCTCTCTCCACAGCATTGTAGACTGACGTGGGGTTATCGGTGATGAAAGGCCATCCTCCCGCCGCTTTCACGGCTTTGACGATGCGTCTGACGAACAAGACGGGCACGGTCTGATACCCATCCTGGAAGCCCAGATGCATCTTGATCGCCACTTTGTCACGCTTGTCAATTGTTGAGAAATCCAGCAGTTCCAGAATTTTATCCACTTTCGCTCCCAGAGCTGCGAAGACGACATCTCTGCCTTGCTGGATTGAGCCGAAAAACACTTTGCTTCTCATTATGATCTCTCTTGTTCTGTGTCTCAAACCTTTGGTCAGATAAAACTGTGTCGATTCTCAGCGGATCCATCACTCTAGTCCGGTTCACAATGATGGGTTTCGCTTCTCAGAACTCGTGGTCCCTGGACGTGTAGAAGCGGTACCAATTCGTCAAGGCGAGCTTCCTGATTCCTCGGCGATATTCAGGGTAGAAGGCTGGAATCTCCGTGGAGTTTATGGCGTCCTGTTCACTCAGTCCTCTCTCTGCACACTCCTTCATTACAGAGCATGTTGTGTCAAAGAATCTCCAGTATGTTCGAACTTCCTCCTTGTCGCAGATTGGGCCGTGACCTGGGATTATTCTCTCGATTTTCAGATCCAGAAAGCGTTGGAGGCTGTTTCTCCACATTTCAGGATTGAAGGTTCGATCCCCAGCGTAGAAGAAGGTCTTGGCGAAGATGAGATCACCTGAAAAGAGGGTTCTTTCTTGTGGGAGATATATGTAAGCAGAGTCCGCGGAATGTCCGCCTGAATGCATTATCTCGAGAGAAAAACCTTCATCTCTTAGGATGAGGTTTGTATCAAATGTGAGTGTCGGCTGATACGCTGCACCTTTTCTCAGGGTTGAATAGGGTTTGCAGGCTATTATGTCACAATCCTTGAAAGCTGGTAAGCCGAGAGTGTGGTCTGCATGGTAATGCGTGATAATGACTCTGCGTATGGGTGATTGTATCTGGGATTCAAGGGATGATCGAAAGCTGAAAGCTGTTTCCCGGGACACTGTTGAATCAACCACTATGGTGGAGGTTGGCAGTTCAATGGCGCTGATGTTGCCTTTCCCTTCACCGCTGGTATCTGCATACAGGTGCTCGCTGATCCTGCTGGCTTTCATGAGTATCCTCTCTTCTTAAATGTTCATAACTAGATATAGGTGTGCTTTGAGTTTCGCTAATTGCTCGGAGTTAAGGAGTAGATATCCCGTAGCGAGGAGCAGAGTATTCGCACTGAGGTGATTGGGATGAACTATGGACCTGCGTCAAGATTTTACGATTTGTTCAGTCTAATGGATGACATTTCATTCTACATGGACCTTGCTCGGAAACATGGCGGAAAAGCCTTGGATCTTGGTGTAGGAACTGGAAGAGTTGCCCTTGAATTGGCTAGGGCAGGTATCGTGGTTTGGGGCATAGATAATTCGAGACACATGCTTGCAGTGGCTAGAGGTAAACTGATGAACGAATCGGATTCCGTGAAGGAGCGCGTTACCTTGAAGCGTGGAGACATACGAAGTTTCTCGCTTGATGAACGGTTTCCTATCATCTACTGTGCTTCCGCAACGTTTGAGCATTGTATCACAGAGAAAGATCAACGAGGATGTTTGAGTTCCATCTTCAATGCGTTGGAGGCTGGAGGCATCTTTGCGTTCGACATTTCTCAAGCGGGAAAGGAGAAGATCAATGATTCATGGTGGATTGACAGAGCAGTTGTCGACGCGGACCGTGAAGTGGTCAGGACCATCTTTTCAAGGATGAACCCTGCATCCAGGGTTGTGTCGGTCAACCTCTTTTTCGACGTCTACTGCAAAGGCAGGATGGTGCAGAGATACTTCGAAAGTGGCGAGGCAAGAATCTTCGAAAAACGAGACGTAGAGCAACTCTTGAGAGACGTCGGTTTCAGAGTGGATCAGCTGTATGGTGACTTTGACAGGTCACAATACAGCCCAGCAACCCAAAAGATGATCTTTGTGGCCGCTAAACCAGATACTTAGCAACCACAGGACGACAAGCGGGATGCAACTGAGAAGCTTCGGCCGCAGGTGCGCGAGTCCAAGCGCAGACTACTCTAGAATGGTCATACCAATACGCTTCAGGTAGCCGATTACAAGGTCAGCCAATATTGCACAGACTATGGCCTGCAACGTCAGGTTTATCATGATTGGCAGAATCAGTGCCCAGGCAACTGCCCAAGACCTTCCCAGAAAGACAGTGAACCAAGCAAAATCAGTCACAACAACATAAGGCGCTTGAACTAGCCACGCTAACAGACCAGCAGCGGCAGGCCTAACTCTCTTGCCGAAAAATCCCACTGACACACCTAAGATAGCGATCCCACCTATGACAAACGGGATCTTGGTCACACTCATGTAGAGTCCGCCGACTGCTCCACAAACCAAGCCCGCCCATGGACCAGCCAATATTCCGCAAAGGAAGATTGCGAACTGAAAGAAGTGCACAGAAGAATTGAACCCTCCCAATTGGAGTGGAATAGCCAGCGGTGGAAAAGACATCACGTTGCTCAATGCTGCCATCAATGCGACAAACGCTAGGGTTTTCGCCCGCTTCACATCTCTCACCAACTCGTGTGTTACACTCTGTTCATTTCGTAACACCACAATTATAAAGCCTTGCCTCACCTAAACCAGTTGATAGTGATCCACGTGAGTCAAAAGAAGGGCGTCACCAGATTCAGCATTTCACTCCCACCATCATTGGTTCAGGATTTCGACACAGCTTGGAGGATTGCAGGCTACGCCAACAGATCAAAAGCAGCTCATGACGCGTTCCGCGATTTTATAAGCCAAAACAAGTTTACACTTTCAAAGACAGGAGAAGTTGCCGGCGCCGTTGTCATCCTTTACTATTTGGAGAAGCCAGGTCTCCTGAACCAAATCATGGATGTACAGCACAAGTTTGAGCACGTGGTAACCTCTACGATGCATGTTCATCTGACGAAGCATAAGTGCCTGGAGCTGATTGCTGTCAAAGGGAAAGCCTCCGATGTTAGAAGCTTAAGTAGGGATCTGATGACGAAGAAAGGTGTGAAGCAACTGAAGATTGCTGCAATCTCTTCCTGACTATGTACTTCATGGACCAGATGTTGTCGCTAGAATCTCTTTCGACGTTTAGGATAGGCTTTGAAGGGTGTGCGTGGCTCCAGACTCAGCCAGTCACTTGAGCGATCAATGTGAGAAAGCGAGTGCAGCAAATCATAGGTCACCCATCTAGAGGCTTCTGGATGAGGAATGTACTCCCAGAGCCCGAAGGGATTCTGCTGGTCCAGGATGAACTGGACAAGCTCATCAACACGCGCATCGGAAGTGTCTGCGCCTATCCTCCAGCAAAGACCGAGTAAGAGTGCCAAGTCGAATCTCGCGTAGTAGGTGAGATAGCCACTCTGCGGCTCCGCTCCAACGATGCGAGCAACATTGAAGCCAATGTTCTGCCGTTCTCGAGTTTCACGACCTAGGAGCACATCGAGCGCCTTGCGAGTTTCAGACTTCATACAGCGCGTCGGATGAAAGGCGAGGCAAATCAAGGCGGCTGTCGTGTTAGTTCGACACCCCCATCGCGAGTGAGGCAGTCGACGATAGCCAGCCACGTACCCATAGATTGCCCCAGCTTTACCTGTCGGCCATGCACCATCATGCAACTGCTGATGCAGCAACCATTCATAGGCCACCTCAGCTCGAGGATCACACGCATAGCCACAAGAGACAGGCCCCATGAGAGGGATCGCCGTCTGGAGAGGCATCATGGTGTAGGGTCCAGGTAGCCGCTCCTCCTCTTCCCACTTTTGAGACACTGGCCACGATCCATCCTGCCTCTGCTTGGAGAAGAGGAACTCCACCGCTCTGTCGACCGGCTCATATCCCTTTCTAAAACCCAAATATCCTAATCTACTTAGGACTTGAGATGTTGCTTGGATCTTGCCGCCGGGAACAGAGCCGATCACATCCGTCTCAGCCCAGGATCCATCCGATGCCTGCGTTGTCAGCAATGCTGAAACAACTGGATCATCCTCGAGGAGCGTAGTCAACTCTCTGACTTCAAGATCCGTTTCAGTCTTGTGCAGCAGGTTCTGAAGAACCAATCTCCTCAGACATGGGGAAGAGTCGGCCAGGAGGAGAGGCGCCCACGTCAAAGCTGTTCCTCCATTACAGCCTTCAGGTAGGGAGCTGTCGGCGTGTCTTGGAGAGCCACCGTTGTAGGCTGGCCGGAAGCGATGACACAACCACCTTCCGGTCCTCCACCTGGACCTAGTTCAATCAGCCAATCACAGGCAGCCAGGAGGTAAGGATGATGCTCGATCACTACAACACTGTTCCCCTTGTCCACCAGCCTGTGAAGCACGCTGATCAGCCGATTCACATCCTCCAGATGCTGTCCAACCGTGGGCTCATCCAGGATGTAGAGCGTTCCGCCCGCGTGTTTCCGTGAGATCTCTTTCGCAATTCTCAATCGCTGAGCCTCACCGCCTGACAGGGTGTAGCCTGGCTGTCGCATGACGAGATAGCCCAAGCCCACCTCTCTCGCTGCCTGCAATTTCCCGGTCAAATCGGTTTCTTCCCCGAAAAGCTCATACACTTCGTCAAGGGTGAGGTGGTTCAACTCGGGAAAGGCAACTCCCTTGACACGTATTTCCCAGGTTTCCGGCCTGCGACCAGTTCCCTTGCATGCTTCACAGGGATTGTGGATGGCGGGGAGAAATGCCAAATCAGTTCTCGTTGATCCTTTTCCTTCACACACTGAACAGGGCTTCTTCAAGGCGTTCTCGTCCAGCCCCAGGGTGCGCACGTCTTCGCTCTCCCCGTAAATCCGAAGTAAAGGTTTGAAGAGGCCTAAGAAATCAGCTGGGCTCTGGATGTTTCTCGTGGTTTGATCCAGCAATAGTGTTCTTGCGGGTGCATGCTCAATTGAATCATATTTCTGAGGCTCTATGGGTTCGTACGCAACGCTGGTGGTTATTCTCTTGGGGGCCATCGCCCGGCCCAGAGTGTCGATTAGAAGGGTGCTCTTGCCTGAGCCGGAGACGCCACAGAAACCAACCAGTAGTCCTAGAGGGATTTGTATCGGCTCTCCCTTCAAATTGTTGCCTCGGGCCCCCTTGATGACAAGCCAACCATTGGGCTGCTCGACTGTCAAGCGCGTCTTGCCGATCGCATCTTCTCCCGAAGCCATTCGCCTGTCTCTACGAAGCCATTCGGCGGTGAGCGTTTTCTGTGTCAGTACATCTTTGAGGGTTCCTGCTGCAACGACCCGTCCTCCAGCCACACCGGCTCCAGGACCCATATCCACCAGATAGTCCGCTGCCTGAATCACCAGAGGATCGTGTTCCACGATGATCACCGTATTCCCTTCCCTGCGCAGGTCTTTGAGAGCCTCGAGAAGTGCGTCAACCTCGGAGGGATGCATCCCTCGTGTTGGCTCGTCGAGTAGTATGGTGAGTGAAGTCAAACCACTCCCTAGCAGGCTGGCGAGCCTAGTTCGTTGGGCTTCGCCTGCGGAAAGCGTACCTGAGACCCGGTTCAGATGGAGATAGCCCAAGCCTACCCGAATTAGGAAGCTAAGTCGCTTCCGTATCTTGTTTAGACTGTTGCCAGTGAAACGCGCTTGAGATGAGGGAATTGATAATTGGCTGGTAATCGTGGCAAGTTGAGACAGCGGCATCTCATTCAATTCATGCACATTGTATCCTCCGATAGTCACGGCGAGGTATTCGGGACGGAACCCTGTTCCTCCGCAGCGACTGCACCCTTGGGTCTCAGTGTATGTGCCTCCTACGTCCCAGTCTCGTAGCCATCGACTGAAGAAGCCCGTGAAAAGTACTGTTCTGAGTGTGGGTTTCCGCTTCCGGCTCTCATAAGTTACTTCTAGAGGTTTCTCGTCACCGAACAAGAAGGCGTTCTGGGCTCTGACGGCCATTTTGTTCCATGGAGTGACTGCAGGGTTGAAGTGGTAGCGTTCAGCAAGTGCCTGAATTTCATAGTAGCCTCCATTGTAGGGTTTGCACAGGTAGCCCTTCGGAAAAAAGCCTGGGGAGTGCATTGCACCGTTGCACAGAGGCTTGTCAGGGTTCACGATAAGTTTCGCAGGTGCAGGGGTTTGCAGGGTTCCAACTCCATGGCATTTAGGACAGGCAGCTGAATAGGTTGATGATGAGAAGTGTCTGGGCTGTGCAATTGGTACAGTCTTCTGACAGGTAGGGCAGATCCATTCTTCGCCTCTTTGCATCTTCACGTGGCACGCAGGGCACTCATGTTCTCCAATAGTAGCTAGCAAGGCCGCCAAGTGGTGTTGAATCTCAGTGACGGTTCCCACTGTGGATCTCAGTCGGTACAAACGTCTTCCAGGAGTGATTGATACGGAGACTCCGAGTCCAGTCACTGTATCCACTTCAGCCTCAGGACCCTCTCGAGTTCCTTGCCGTTCATACATGGACAAGGTTTCGAGATATCGTCGCTTGGCTTCAGACTCAATGACATCGTGTACCAGACTACTCTTGCCCGATCCAGAGACTCCTGTGACCACGGTGAGAGCCCGTTTGGGAAAACTTACGTCAACGCCCTCCAAGTTGTTGGCTCTCGCATTTCGAACTGAAACGTATTGTGACGCTTGGCGGTTCTTCCTGAGGTGCCTCCGCACAGATTTTGCCTTGGTCTCTTCTCTCAGGGCCATACCAGTAGAGGAGTCCGCTCGGCCAATCAACTGGTCTGGAGGCCCTTCGAAAACTACTCTGCCACCTTTCAGTCCGGCTCCTGGACCAAGATCAATGACCCAGTCAGCAGCACGCACAACATCCATGTTGTGTTCAACCACGACAACTGTTGCTCCAGCTTTGACAAGAGAGTTGAGCACTTCCAACAACCCACTGAGATCTTTTGAATGGAGACCTGTCGATGGCTCATCCAATATGATTAGACGGTCGCTCAGTGATCTCCTGCCCAGATACTTTGCCAGCTTGACTCTTTCAGCCTCACCGCCCGAGAGAGTAGGAGACGGTTGTCCCAACGACAAGTAGCCTAGTCCGATTGTCTCGAGAGCGTCAAGGATAAGGTCAGCGATGGCTCGGCTGGAAGCTGAAAGCCTTGTCTCCCTTGCAAGCAAGTGCTTGGCTTGGGAGATTGAAAGAGTGTAGAAGTCGGCAATCGAGAGTCTGCGATTGCCAAAGGCTACTTTTTCCTGCAGGATTCTGTCTGAAAATCGCTGACCGTCGCAGTCAGAGCACTTTATCCAAGTAGATGGCAAGTATCGCATCCTGACTTCAACAGCTCCGATCCCTCTGCACTTGGGACACGCTCCTTCTGACCTGTTGAAAGAGAAGTGTGATGAGCTGTACTGTGTGGCTTTTGCGAAGACTTCTCGTACAATGTTGGAGAGTTTCGTATAGGTAGCGGGGTTGGATCTGGGGTTCTTTCCAATTGGACTCTGATCAACGATCACAGCCTTGATCATTGTACCTTCTACACTGCGACATCCGACAGGTCTCCCCTCATTTAGCGATGGGATCAAAACCTCTTCGACAAGCGTGCTCTTCCCGGATCCTGAGACTCCGGTTATGGCTGTTAGACGGTTCAAGGGAAGGGAGACATTGATCTTCTGCAGGTTATGCTTGTCTGCTCCTTGAAGAGTGATGAATCTTTTTGGTTTAGGTCGTTTGTTGGGAATTGGCACTGTTTCGAGACGTCTGAAATACAGGCCAGTTGCCGTGGTAGTTTTCAGGAGTGCATTTGGAGTTCCTGTGAAGACTATTTGGCCTCCCTTTTTCCCGGCTCCAGGTCCGATGTCCACGACTCGATCCGCTGCCAAAGTCGCCGATCTGTCATGCTCCACATAGATGACTGGACCCAGCAGTTTACGAAAGGCCGCTAGGAGCCTCGCAACATCTACTGGGTGCTGGCCTATCGTTGGTTCATCCAAGACGTGGACCACGTCCTCTAGGCGACTTGTGAGAGAGACAGCCAATCGGACACGCTGGGATTCACCTCGCGAGAGAGTCGGAGAAGACCTGTCGAGCTGAAGGTACCCTAGGCCGAGAGCATCGAGAGAGTTCAATCGGCTGATGATCTCTTCCTTCAAACGATTCGGGATGGAAGGCAGATCAGGATCTTCGAACAGGGACTTGACCTCTTCAACTGTGAAAGCTAGTAGTTCTGGCAGTCGCTTGTTCTCCCAACGAACGGATGCAGCCTCTGGGTATAAACCTGTCCAGCCACATTGCGTGCAGCCATCGCCTCTGCAGAATGAGCATGGAGTGTGGAAATGGACGGGTTCAAGTTCGCTAAACCATGCGCCACATTCCACGCAGGATGCAACTCTGGAAAAGGTTTCGCTGTGACGGTTGTCCCGTACTGAAATCGCATTGGCACCAAGTGCAGCTGCCAACTGAACGATAGCGCGAGCCTCCTTGGTTGAGACTCCCGCTTTGAGTTCAGCTATCTCAACCTCAACACGGTGTTCCAACTTGGGATCAAGCTTTCGGTCATTCCATTTCCTCCCATCTACTAGGAGCCTGTCAGAACCGAAGTGTCTCTTAAGCAACTGAAGGAGCGTCTGATGGCTTCCTTTTGCTCGATTCACGAGTGGTGCTATCACTCTAATCCTGTCTGCAGTGAAGGTTGCAGTCGAAGCAAGCCGAGCAACGATCTCATCCTCCGTCAGTATGGATAAAGGAGCCCTGCAAACCTGGCAAAGACGTTTGCCGAATCTCGCATACAGCAGTCTCAAGTAGGGGTGAAGCCCGGAAGCGGTGGCCAGCGTTGAGTTTGGGTTACGATTCAGCAGGTTCTGGCCTACTGCAACTGCAGGTCCCAATCCGGAAATGCTGTCAACTCTGGCTGGAGCAAGCCTCATCTCGGATGAAACATGTGAAAAGACGTCGAGGAACCGACGCCGAGACTCATGATACAAAGTGTCAAAGACCAGAGAAGTCTTGCCTGATCCTGAAACACCTGTAACTGCAGTTAAACCATCAAGAAAGTCCACATCTATGAAACGCAGATTGTTCTCGCTTGCCCCTTGAACATGAATGACCATCCTTTCGCCTCTCGCGTTCTTTAACAGAGAGGCTGTTGAGATATAACTCGTTCTCAGCTCTGATCACCAAGAATAATGCTAGGCAGACTCAACTATGCTTGCCTTAGCGGGGAACTAGGCAGAATTGCATGGATTCCAGGTGAAGAGAAAAATAGGAGGAGACATGTAGTGTCTTCACGCCTGTCAATTCCCTCGAGTTGCGCGCGTGCGTGGTCGGGAAGACAGTGAAAAGTGAGAAGTGACTTTATGCCGCGTGAGAAATCCTGTGGAGCTGTCGTCTATCGGGAAGATGGTGAGAGGAAGTATCTTCTTCTTCATTATGAGGCTGGTCACTGGGATTTTGTCAAAGGCAACGTTGAACCAAATGAGGGAGAGAGGGACACGGTTATTCGAGAACTTCGAGAGGAAACGGGCATTGCACGAGCTAGATTCATCAGCGACTTCAGAGAAGAAATCAGCTATTTCTACAGAAGAGGAGGTAAAACCATCTTCAAGAAAGTCACGTTTTTCCTCATAGAGACTGAAGACGCCGCAGTAAGATTGTCATATGAGCACACTGGATATGAATGGTTGACGCTTGAATCTGCTTTGAAGCGACTTACTCACGGAAATGCTAAGAAAGTCTTGCGACGGGCCCACGCATTCCTTCAACGACAATCTCAGGCACGCAACAAGATCAACTAGTATTACCTTGTGTTTCCTGTTCGATGGGACATGTCATTGACTAGGTTTTTCCATTAGATACTTGTGGATGCTTCGTGCAGCCCTCTTCCCTGCGCCCATGGCGCTGATGACCGTGGCTTCACCGGTTACGATGTCGCCTCCACCATACACGCCTTCTAGACTAGTTTGACCAGTGGCTTCATCGACCAGTATTGTCCCATGTCGAGTTGTCTCCAAACCTTCCGTTGTTAGTTGGATAATTGGATTTGGTGATCTTCCAACTGCAATTATCACCGTGTTCACATCAATGATAAACTCTGATCCTTCTATAGGAATAGGTCGTCGACGACCTGTTTCATCAGCTTTCCCAAGTTTCATTTTGACACACTCCATTTGAGTCACCCAACCGTCTTTGTTCCCTAGAAACTTGACTGGATTGGTAAGTAGATCGAAGATTATGCCCTCCGCTTCAGCATTCTCAATCTCCTCTATTCTTGCAGGCATTTCCTGTCTGGACCTGCGATACACGATATGGACTTCGTCAGCACCTAGCCTTAAAGCTGAGCGTGCTGAGTCCATCGCTACGTTCCCGGCGCCGATGACAGCCACTTTTCGCCCTACTTTGATGGGTGTATCATATCTTGGGAAATCAAACGCTTTCATAAGATTGACTCGAATCAGGAATTCGTTGGCGGAATATATGCCTCCCAAGTTTTCTCCTGGAATTCCTAGAAATCTCGGTAAGCCTGCGCCGGTTCCAATGAAGACTGCGTCAAAATCCTCTTTCAGCAATTGTGGAATGGTCAGGATTCTCCCGATCAAGAAGTTTGGCTTGATTGTCACGCCCAACTTCTGAACATAATCTGCTTCAACTTCTACGATCTTCTTAGGTAGTCTGAACTCAGGAATCCCGTAGACCAACACGCCTCCCGGTTTATGAAGAGCTTCGAAGACGACTACTGTGTGCCCCAGCCTAGCGAGTTCAGCTGCGACAGTCAGACCTGCAGGTCCTGCGCCTATCACGGCAACTCGCTTGCCGGTTCGTGGAGATCTCTCTGAAACTTCAATGCCTTTTGCCATTTCGTAGTCGGCTACGAATCTTTCCAATCTCCCAATGCTGATAGGGTCTCCAGCTTTGCCTATGACACAATCTTTCTGGCATTGCTGTTCTTGCGGGCAGACTCGGCCGCATATAGCGGGTAAACTGTTCTTCTCTTTGACTACTCTGATCGCTTCATCGAACTTTCTTTCACTCACCAGCTGGATGAACTTTGGTATGTCGATGTCTACAGGACAGCCATTCATACATTTCGGTTGTGGACATTGCAGGCATCGTTGAGCTTCAGCTACAGCCTGATCCTCGCTGTATCCAAGTGCGACTTCTTTGAAGTTTCTAATTCTCTTCTTCAAATCCTGCTTGGGCATTGGAATGCTTTCTTTGCAGATCTTTCGTTTCCGATCCTTGACCATCACGCTGCACCTTTCTCCCATTGCTCGAGCGAATGCTTCTCCTCAGCGAGGAAAGCTCTCTGCCGCTTGATCAGTTCATTGAAGTCCACTTGATGAGCATCAAACTCTGGTCCATCAACACACGCAAACTTGACCTCGTTGTCAATCGAAACACGACAGGCTCCACACATTCCCATTCCATCAACCATAATTGGATTAAGGCTCACAATGGTCTTGATGCCATACGGTCGAGTGACCTCCGCGACCGCTCTCATCATAACAGCGGGTCCCATTGCGTAGACGATGTTGACTGGATTGGTGCCATCGATTAGTGTCTTCAGCACATCGCTTACAAAGCCTTTATGTCCTTTACTTCCATCATCTGTAGAAATGTAGACTTCATCACAGATGCTCTCCATTTCGTTTTCCAAGATTAGCAAGTTCTCGCTTCTTGCCCCAATAATGGATATGACTCTGTTGCCAACATTCTTCAATGCTCTTGCGACAGGTAGACAGACAGCTGTCCCAACACCTCCACCAATGACGACTGCAGTTCCATAGTTCTTCATTTCACTTGGATTCCCTAGTGGACCAGCCAGATCATGCAGCTTCTGGTGAACGACCATTGAGCCGAGTTTCTTCGTAGAAACACCTACTTCTTGAAAGATCAAGGTGATTGTTCCTGCCTTCGGATCCCAGTCCACTAGTGTTAATGGGATCCTTTCGCCTTCCTCATCCGGTCTCACAATCACGAACTGTCCAGCCTTGGCTACGGCAGCGATTCCTGGCGCATGGATTTCGAATCGTTTAGTCTGTGGAGCTATGGTCTCTATCTTCCTAATTGTATACATCCGACACAACCACTGAGGACTTTGCCAATTCAGAATTGATTTACTACCATCAAGTGACTAATAAGCAGTAGCATGATAGGCAAGGAGCATTACAGTTGATAACAACTCGGTGGAGTGACGCTGGGAAGCTTTGAGAAAAGGTCGCGCCATCTCCATGCATCTTGAACATGCTCTCAATGAATAAGCGTATGCATGCTAAATTGCTTCTTCAGGTACTCGATTGACAACACTGATATGTAGGGAAAAAGTAGTGGAGCGTAGGGTAGAGACTGTGGAGTTTGAAATTCATGATACACGCATTCGCATTGTTAAGGGAGATATTACTGAGCAGTCGACTGAGGCAATTGTAAATGCAGCTAACTCCAGCTTGATGGGAGGCGGAGGTGTGGATGGAGCCATCCATCGAAAGGGAGGACCCGTCATCCTTGAGGAATGCAGAAGAATCCGACAACAACAGTGGCCCAATGGATTGCCAACAGGTAAAGCTGTGATTACAGGAGGTGGTGACCTGAAAGCTAGGCACGTAATCCACACTGTAGGTCCGGTGTGGCGTGGAGGAGGTCATGGTGAGGCTGAGCTTCTGGCAGAAGCCTATCGGAATTCCGTAGACCTGGCAGTCTCCACAGGTTTGAGGTCAGTAGCATTCCCATCCATCAGTACGGGGGCCTACAACTATCCCGTCGAGAAGGCTGCCAGAATCGCGTTGCAGACTGTAATAGATGCGCTGAGTAGACACAGTGGATTGAAGCAGGTCACGTTCACTCTATTTTCTGAAGCTGATTTGAATACCTACGTTGAGACCGCGAGAGAGTTGTTTAACCCCAGTCTACTACGGTAGAATGCACACTGAGAAAAGAGAGTGTGGATTGGTTCCGCGTCTTTCACACGGGAGACTGCTTTTGAGAGTTTGTTTGTGCAGCCCTTCAATAGGGCTGGGAAAGACAAGTACGTGATAGTCAGACCATCGTACCTAGGTCTTCGCATGGACCCTCAAGCGCAAGTTCAGATAGTTTCTTCAAAACCTTTATCTGCTCGTGAGAAAGATGCTAGAACTCGGAGAATCGTTTCTTTGACGCATTCGATTTGAACCACATTCAATACCATGTGCTCAAGGAGGCTCTAGTCCAATCAGCATAATCGAAGTAAAATCGTTGACGAAAATCTTTGATGGCAAGGTCAAAGCTGTAGACGACGTAAGTTTCACCGTTGAGGAGGGGGAAATTTTAGGGTTCCTTGGTCCGAATGGTGCTGGAAAGACAACGACATTGAATATGCTCTCCACTCTCTTGCGCCCCACCAGTGGTACCGCGAGAGTCAACGGATTCGACATTATCAACGAGCACGACGCAGTTCGCAGAAGCATTGGATTCGTCTTCCAAGACCCTACACTAGATTTGGAGCTAACTGGGTACGAGAATCTCGATTTCCATGGACGGTTGTACGGGTTGAATCGTTCGCTCCGACAGCAGCGAATTGAAGAAATGCTAGATGTTGTGCAACTTTCCGAGCGCGCTCGTGACTTCGTGAAGACCTACAGTGGAGGCATGAAGCGCAGGTTGGAGATTGCTCGAGGACTACTGCATCATCCTCAAGTTCTCTTTCTCGATGAGCCGACCCTAGGGTTGGATCCGCAGACACGTCGATCGATTTGGGATCATATTCAGAGCCTCAATCGAGAAAAGAATGTCACAATCATCCTGACTACACACTACACTGAGGAAGCAGATCATCTTTGTGAGCGGATCCAAATCATTGATCGTGGCAGGATTGTTGCGTTGGACACTCCTGAGAAACTGAAGGCACGCTTGAAGGGAGACATCGTAAGTCTCGCCTTTACGAATCCAGCAGCTATCGAGAAAGTTCGTCCGCTCCTGGAAGTAAAGAAGTGGGTCAGACGAGTTGATGTTGTGATCGGAGATCATAGTCATGCATTTGCGAATGGTATGTTCCAGATGATGCGAGGTATGTCGCATGGAGCTGGCATGAGTGGAATGATGGGTGAGATCAATGCATCGGGCTCGAGTAGTCATGTGAAAAAGCCTGACCATGGACGTGGGATGGATCCGTCGACGCCCCGTGAGCAGAAAGTCGACCAGGCCGTGTCCACAGGTTCTGGACGCGTGAATCTACTGGTTGATGACGGTGGACATCGGATTCCAGAGATCGTCCAGATTGTCACCGAGGCAGGGGATTCTTTAGAGTCTGTCGAGTTGCACAAACCAACTCTTGACGATGTTTTCCTGTCAGTGACTGGTCGGGATATCCGTGATGAGAAAGGGAGCTTCATGGATGTGGTGCGCCGACATCGCGTGGTTCAGCAGGCCCGAGGAAGAGGAGGTCGAGGCTGAGGGTGACGCTGTGAGTGGGATGATTTAGAATGGTGCAGCCGATATCTGTACAAGCTGTCTATGTGGTCTTCCTTCGTGAATTGAAGCGGTATTGGCGAGCAAGAGCACGGATCGTGGCTTCTGTGGCACAGAGCTTCTTTTTCCTCGCGATCTTTGGCTTGGGGCTGGGAGGGTTCATAGGAAGTATTCAAGGAATCACCTATCTGTCATACCTCGCACCCGGCATTGTGGGAATGGGTCTTCTCTTTGGATCAGTCTTCTCCGGAGTGTCAGTCATCTTTGACAGACAATTCGGTTTCATGAAGGAAATGCTTGTTGCTCCAGTTAGTCGAACCAGCATAATAATAGGCAAGATTCTCGGCGGAGCAGCAACGGCCTCAATTCAAGGAATCATACTGATGGCGGTGGCCACGATGATGGTAGCGTTCACGCTGACGCTCGCGTTCGCAGTGGGTGCAGTTGTAGCGGTTGGCGTGATGCTTCTGATAACTTCCGGGTTTGTTGGTCTAGGAGTGGCTATCGGATCAACCTTGAAAGATTTCCACGCATTCCAACTGATCTCCACGTTTGTCATGTGGCCTCTATTCATGCTCTCAGGCGTCTTCTTCTCCATTAACGTGGTGCCTCCACCTCTTCAAGTCGCCATGTTACTAGATCCCATGTTCTACGGTGTTGAGTTGCTCAGATGGTGTCTCCTCGGAGCTGGAACTCCACTCCTCGGCCCGTTTGGATGGATACTTGCTCTGGCAGTATTGCTTGGTTTCAACATCCTGATGATAGGCATCGGAACTCACCTGTTCGCTCGCACCCAGGTCTAAGACAGGGAGCAGGAGAGTCTGTCCGTTTCTTTCTCCTTCCGGCGCGCGCACGCAGAGTCGTCCATCTCACCTCGTGAATCGCCTGCTTCCATACATCTGATACCTTCAAGAGGCATTTGGCAGCAGTTTTCCCACTCAATTGACGCTTTCAAGGCTTCACGCTGCTTGTTCACTTCATTCTTGAATAGAAACCTGCCCAAAAGGATAAATGGAGAATAGCAAGAGAACATACTCTTCGTTGAAAAATGAAACGCCTCAAAAGTCTAGGTCTTGCGACGTTGCTTTCACTGCTACTTCAGATCTTCGCCGGTGTTGTGATTGATCAAGGGAGAGCAATCAAGGAGAAACCTGGTCTCTTGCCAGGGGTTCCCAGTGTAGATGTTTCTACTCAGAGGGGAGGAGTGGGAGAGCTTGTGCCGAGCCCTCCCTTTTGTCCAGATGAAGAGGTTATTCTTTATGCGAGAGTTACATTCAGTGATTTTCCTGAGCAGAATAAGCTAGTTGCCTTTCAAATCTTTGATTCATGTGGAGAAACGTACATTCTTTATGGAACGACTAATGAATCTGGGATTGCCTCCAAGAACTTTCGGTTGCGAAAGACAGAGACCCTGGAGGATCTGGGAACCTGCAGGATCGTGGCAACTGTCAACGTGGCCGAAACTATCGTGGAGGATCGAATGGAGTTTCAAGTTCCCTTCAACCTTGCTGATGTAAACGGTGATCTGATGGTAGACATTTTCGATGTTGTCACCACAAGTGTTGCTTACAGCTCAACAGTGTCTGACTCACGTTGGAACGTCAACTGTGATGTGTCCAGACCCTATGGACTCATTGATCTACTTGATCTCGTCTTGGTTGCAGCTGCTTATGGACAACAGTGGAGCAGTAGCTAGATCGGACAGGATACTCAGGGATTCTAGTCGGAACGACCCTCGCGTGCGCGCTGACGCCAAGTGTTAAATAAGCCTTGAACCAGTTTTAGAATGCTTATCTTGGTGAAGGTTCCATGGCTGAAGTGGGGAGAGGTCTTGTTGATGCTATCAAGCGGAGAAGAATCGACATCGCGGTGATTCTCGCGTGGAGCGTCGCCGTTGCATTGGTCATCATCAACACTTACAACATTTTCTACACTGAAAGCTTTCTGGCACAACGCCAGATCGCCTACCTCAGCTACACTGGCCCCACGTTCACAGAGATTGATTTGCTGCTTCTCGCAGCGATCAGTTTTTTTGCGGGGATTGTGTTGACGGATGTTAAGAGCATCATTTACGGGTTTTTCACCAATATTCTCCTGTCCTTCACACTGGCGTCTGCATATGTCTTCACTTACATATGGGTTGTGTTGGAATATCAACGCGCTCTTTCACAAATTCCCTTCGGCTGGGAGGATGCTGCCTTCTTGGCGATGGTTAATGTCTTCCGATTCATCTTCCCGATGGGTATTCTGTTTTGCTTCTTAGGCATCACAATTGGCATTTTCATCAGAGGACTGCGCTAGTCACAGCTCACGTCCATTCACAGCTCGCTCTTGACAAAAGTAAAGACATATATAGTAATCTAGAATATGAAACAGACATTAAAAAGTGGTAGATGGATCAATGTCGAAGAGTAAACTCACAGCTCTAATTGCCATGGCGTGTCTCTTGGCATCGATTTTCGTGGGAATAACTCAACTACACAGATCTTTAGTGGCTGCTGCAGAGTTTCCAACAGATGTCCCTGTCATCTATGTGGATCCTCCGACGACGTCATTCAGCCCAGGTCAAACCTTCACCGTCAGCATCAAAATCTTCAATCTGACCACGAATTTCTGGCAGACGAGTGTACCGTGGGAGAGAGGTGAAGAGCTTGGGCCGTGGGTGCCTTATCCAGTGTACAATTATTCGCTGGGTAACCTTGTTGGTCTCGATGTCCAGCTCGGGTGGGATGACACGGTGCTTAAGTTTGTCAGCAACACAACGAAGATTCCAGTGGATCAATATTCAGATGGACTTCTCTGGGCACCGATACTGAAGATCATGGATAACGTCACGGAGACCAGCTTTCCATTTCCACAGCCTGAAGAGACGAAATACTGGCTTTCATACGCCACCCTCGATGTGACGAAAACCTTCAATGGGAATGGCACGGCTGTTGAGCTGACCTTCGAAGTCCTAAAGGAAGGTGCGACTCATCTGAACATTACAATGTCGAGGCTTTCAGATCCCAGGGGAATAGAGATTCCTCACAAGTGGCTTTCTGGTTCCTTCCGATCGCCAGGAGCTCGAACTCGCATCGCCAAAGTTGAGGCGGGCACGCTAATAGGTGATCAGTATTTTACACCTGCGATAGTGGGTGAGGATGTCAATGTCAGTGTACAGATCAAGAACGATGGAGACGCTCTCGATACCTACAACCTCACTTTGTACCTTGATGATGAACCGCTTCAAAACGCTGAATGGAAAAATTGGACGCTAGATCTCGGAGAGAGCGAATTCTTCTCTTACGGTTTAGAGGCAGCAGACTTGGGTATCGGAACCTATGTCTTTTCAGAAGTTTTAGATGTGCTTCATGAAGGTGAGAAGTTTCAGGACACTGGTGAGAAGTCGTTGAGAGTCATTGACAAGCCACAACTAGTTGTCAGCGGCCCAACGTCTGTGCAAACCGGTTCAACAGTCACGTTCGACGCTTCCGGAAGCAGCCACCTTGATCCAAACGGTCAGATTTCAAACTTCACTTGGGAGCTTTGGGGCCCTGACGAAACAGCTCCTAGAGATTCAGGCGATGGGATCGCTTTTACCACTGAAATTCTGCCAAGAGCGAAGAATGGAACCTACCGTCTGGTCCTTTCAGTCCGGGACAGTTTTGGAGTAACATACTCTGAGTCTAGACCTTTGTCCGCAGCATATCAGACGGAATTCACTTTCGAAGTGACGAAAAGGACCCCAGGCATCCCCTATGACCTCATTGTGCTGGGTGTAATACTAATCGCAATCATTGGTGTAGCGATCTTCTACATCAGACGCCGCCGCCGCTAGCCTCTGATCCACAACTCCTCCCGAGTTTTTTCCATCGACCAATCATAAGGTTCTTCCTCGCAGTGTGATGCTCTAAGCAACTGCTGTGGGCACTTTAAGACGACATTTGATACGAAAGCAGAACGCTGAAAGCTCCGCTCATGATGGTTGGAGTTAGGAGAATCCACACGAGAGGTCCGAGCCATTCTAACAGTGCAGGTTTTGAGACAAAAGAGAAGAAGTAGCAGATTGGAATCGGCATAACTGATCCTGCGAGAAAACTAGTTATGCCTCCTTTGCCTCTTCTCTCCTTGTACATTGAATAACTCCCGATGGCAGCTGCGATAGCTGCGACAATCAACAATCCGGCTCCGATGTAGCCTTGCAGCACCAGCGATCCCATACTAGGGAATGGTGACAAGGCTAAGGTTGTTGCAAGCAGATACAAACTCAAAAGCAACAGGTCGGCACTCCCTAGCCAACCCAAGATCGTGAACATCAAGGTGGTGAGTCTTCTTTCCTTGCGCTTGTTCAGCTCTGGACTTCGTTTCAAAAGCGCTCGTCACCACTGTATGAATTGGCGAGCTAGGCTATAAATCCCGTTTTAGGATCAGCTTTGCCTGTGCCCTGTTTGTTGCTCCTGAAGTCTTCTTGAAGATTCTCTACTCATCTTCATGGAGGATGGTTAGTATATTCAAGTTCTGAGAGCACAGAAAAAAAGAGAGAAGAGGAGGAGAGTTTACTTTCTGCGCAGTAGCACAAGGACCGCTGCGATTGCAGCTATGGCAGCTAAAACTGCTGCAGCACCTGTACCAATTGTTGTGGCTGTTTGGATGTCACCAAGTCTTGTGGTCAAGTTTCCTAATGTAGTTTTTATGTTTGCAGTGTCGCCCAAGATTTCCACGACTTCTGCGTCAATAGTCGTCAACTCAGTTTCGAATGTCCCCATCGTGGAGCTGATTGTAGCCACTGATCCTTGAATATCTGTCAGTCTTGCTTGGATCTCCGTTAGGTTCGCACTTATCTCCCCGATGCTGGTGGTGATTGTTGCGATCTCCCCATCAATTTGGGTGAGCGTCGCATTCCAGCCTTGCAGAGTGTGACTTATCAGAAAACTCTTGAGACTTGTCCCAGCTAGACTAACTGCTGTTCCAGCCACCAGGTGATCCGCATCGACAACCAGTGTGTAGATTCCAGCAGTCGCATCTGCAGGTATATTGTAACCTAAAAGGTATACTCCCTGAGTCACTGGCATGAAGTCTTCCGCTACGAAACTTGTCAGTTGGATTCCGTTGAAAAAGAGGTGTGCTTGAAGAGTGGCGTTCACACGTCGCCCTGCTCGTGAGACCAAGACATAGTATTCTGCAATCTCCCCTCTGAAGTGGATGGTTCCAACATCCACAGTTACATCAAGCGGTACAAGCTCCACATTTATCGTCACTGAGTCACTTGTGATGTTGTTGTTGGCAATGCTTGCTTCATGTGGGATCGCACTAGCGTTCACTAAGATCACATAGTTACCTGGTGGCGTGTTTCCCGTGTTCCATACGAGATTATAGTGTTTCTGCGGTGTGAAAGTTGTCGGCCAGATTCGAGATCTAACACTGGCGGGCAGTCCCCCCAAAACCAAGACAACATCAGTGTCGGGGCTAATGGCTGAGTTTTGTGTTACCTCAAGCTGATATTCAATGTAGAGATATTCATTGGAAAAGGTTACTGACGGAACATCAACGGATCCACTGTATTTTGTGGCCACGTTGGTGAGAACAGTAGCTGGAATGATTGAAGTCCAGTCTTTGATTATGGTTATCTGCGCTCCGTCGGCTTGAGGATCCGCGTAGCTGCTCTTGAGGAGTCTCACCCAAACTGTTGCGTTGATGACGTTGTTCTCAGTTGCAAATAATTTGGCGGTAAAATGCCATTGTCCTGCAGCGAATATGCCATTAATATTCTTTGAGTTATCGTACTTCTCCACTATCCACCCGCCTGTGTCAAGGGGCGTGCCTGACACAAGCGTAGATGAACTGTTCAGAGAGTTCACCTGGCCTGGATTGATTGTCCAATACCCAATGTTCGTGCCTACGTTCACCTGTGTGTCTTGATTCGGATCCAAAGATCCTGAGACCAATTTTCGTATAATGTGATTGGCTTCATTCTCAACACTTGGCACTCTGGATAGTTCCCAAGTTATTGGAGCAACTTCACCTTGCATTGTCCAGTTTTGTCCGACCAGCCCGCCTTCAGTCGTCGAGGCGAAATTGACCCACTCAGTTGCAGTTAGATTGTAGTAGCCCGCGAGATCGAAGGTTTCACTAGCATGACCATTGTTGGCTACCGTGACGCTCACTATGTCGTCTTGTCCTTGCGTGACTTCGCGACTGGCAACGTCAATGCCCGTCAATTCTAGGTCACGGATTTCCACAATGTACACGTTCTTGGTTGTGTTTATGCTCAAAAGCCCCTCAATGTCTTCCACTATGAGCGTGACGAGGTAGAGATAAGGGGGGCTCATGAGAGGCATTGACGCATATGTGTGGGTGATTGTGGGATTTTCCGTCTCTGTTTTGTTTCCGTCACCGAAATCCCAGATGTACTTCACAACTTCTCCATCAAGGTCAGGATCAAAGCTGGCAGAGGCGTTAAAGACTACTTCCCTATTCGGAACAGCTGGGCCAGGAGGAGTCCCAGACTTTTCTCCAGGCCAAGTTGTGAATTTAGCTATGGGGTTTGGTTCAATCACTTCGATCATCTTTTGGATAAATATGCTTTGGGAGCCATCCCCTTGATCATCCAACACAGAAAGCTCGGCAACGTAGACGCCCGTGTCTGTATAGTTGTGAATAATCACGGGATCTGAAGTGTTCTCGATGGTACCATCTCCGAAATTCCAAATATACAAGGAAATTGCTTCGGTCGGGTCAGGATCGTAGCTGGCAGAGGCGTTGAAAATTGTTGATCTGTTAAAAACTGCAGGCCTAGGCCTGATATAGAAGTCTCCTACAGGCACTTGGCTGAGTCCAGGCCTATAGAAATAGGCGTTCTGAACTTCATGAGCGATGTCTCGCGCGTTTCGATCTGCCAGACTTGTTGAGTTCAGATAGAGGTTGCATTCTCCATCTCCTATGACTTGGAAGGTCATGTTGAAGATTGTGCCGCTGCCGTTAAAGGTGTTCAAACTCAGTGTTGTGTAGGCCAGTTCCAGTAGGCCAGCCTTGTCATCAGCTCTGTCTGCGATCTTCACCTCTGGAGCGTAGAGGATGCCGTTTGGATAAGTAGATATCGGCACTGTTGTCACGTGGCTGAGGTACTTTAAAACAGCGGTCCCCCATCTGAAGACGAGCGAGAACCCGTTCAGATTGGTCACACTCTCAACTCGAATACTGACTGTGTACTCTTCACCAACGTTAGCTGTGCCATTGCTAGGATCGATGTAAATTCTAGTTGCGGCCTGTGTTGGAGTTGGAGAGGAAGATGTTGCTTGATTCACGGATGAGACTGCAAGTCCAGCTATACACATGTTTAGGAGTAGTGTGAGAAGAATACTGCTACATGTTCGCTTCAACATATTTTTCACCTTGTATACCTATGCATTAAGCTTTCACTTTTTAAGCTTGTCTATCTGATTGTCTAGGCAGTTTTCGCACCTACACCGAAGAACACATTCTCCAAACGCCATTGAATTGTGATTGAAAAAGCCATGTTCAGGCACTGGTTTCCCTAGCTACCAGCTTTCTCCGTAGTTTCTTGCTGCAGCAACTACATCGAAGATGTCAATCTGCTTGTCTCCATTTATGTCGTAGCAGGGGTTGTAGTTTGGATTTCCTTCTTCTGTCCCATATGCTCCGGCTATCATTACTATGTCAAAGATGTTTACTGCTCTGTTTCCGTCAACATCACCAGCTAGTGTTACCAGAATCCATGTGAGGAGGCTATTGTTTTCCGTGTCGGTTTCCCCTGAGACTGGGTGAGCGTAGATGCGAAGGGCATAGTTTCCTTTAGTTTGATTTTCAGTATTCCAGGTAAATGTGATGGTCGTTCTGTTGCCATTGGGAAGGGTTATGTTGGAGAGCGTTTCAGTGATTGTTGTGTTGGTGTAGAGTGTCACGTTGAATGTTTCAGTGTAAATGCCTTGGTTCCGGATAGTGGCGTTTATGACTACGGAATAGTTCTGTCCAACTATTGTCCTCTTTGTTGCGATGTTTACAACTGCCAAGTCGTGAAGCGCTCTCACTTCGATTATACCGTCCACTAGGAGGTTGTCTGAAGTGTCAGTTTCGTTGGTAACGACATCTGCTTCGACAGTTATAGTGTGGTTACCTGCGGTGAATCCGCTAGTATTCCACGCAAAGCTGAGAAGGTGAATCTCGCCTTGCTCTAGATTAGTAATAGGAACTTGACCGATCTGGGTTGTACTAGCGTAGATTGTTACATCAAAAGATTCAGTGTAGTAGCCGTGATTCTCAACTGATATTTCCATAGTGGCTTCTTGTCCCTGAATTACCGTGCTATTAAGTATCGTAATATTGGCGATAGCTACGTCGTTTGGACGAATCAGATTTAGTAGTCCTGGAAAATCACGGCTGTAGCGACGGACTTTGAAGACGTTGTTGCTCCACTGCTCTGGAAAAGGGTTGACGTATTCCCAAACCGTCTCTTTTTCTGAGGTTACTTCGAAGAAAGTTCCTCCTCCATCACAAATCAGTGTATTTCCATTAGAGAGTCTCTGGGCTCCAGATATGCTTTGAGAGTAGAAGTCTGTTGGTTCGGCAGCTGTATATATCCATGTCGCTTCTTCCGGTCCGTAGGCGAAACCAGGACTCAAGAAATAGGTGCCATTGTCAATCAAGGGAGGTATGATCTCATCGACAGAGGAATATGCCCCTTCTGGACGGTTTAGACCATTGTTGAACACTAGTATGTTTCCTGCTCCAGGGTAATCTGGCTGAATCCATGTCGCGTCATGTTGGGCAAAGAACTTTTGGTCACTTGGATCCCCGGCACGGTATGTCTGAGGATTCCCCCATCTGTATAGAATGTCTCCGCCCTTGCCGCTGTTGCCACCAGTATGACTCGCAGCTTCTTCTGTTGTAGTGCTGTGATCGATTACCCAGACCTCATTGAAACCATGAACACAGAGCAAGATCTGATCAAGCTCTTCATTGTAGTCGATTGAATTAATGTGGTTCCAGTCAGCTTTGGACCGTCCAACTTCAAAATTGAGATCTATTAATTCAGGGTGATTCGCCACAATCCCGTAATTATCCTTGGTTGGATCATAGTCTTGGATCAGATGATCCCAAACATGCCATTCCCAAACTATGTTACCACCGAACACTCCAGCAGGTTCAACTTCAATGATGTGGTCAGGCCACAGTTCTCCATCAAGCAGCAAGGCGGGGTTACGACCTGCAGCGATTGCTGCTTCACCTGTCTTATACTCCCAAGCAATAACAAGCACGTTTCCATTTGGCAATACCTCCACGTCATGATGCGACAGGTGCTGGCTGCTTGAATATTCGAAATTCCAGATAACGGTCCAATTCCAGTCGATTATCTGAACAATGCCGCCGGCGCCGCCACCTGCCTCGAAAGTAGGATTACTACCCCAAGGCTGCTTCTCTGTCCGAATAATACTTCCATTCCCTGGGAGGAGATATGCACCTAGAGCCGGGATGTAATCGCTCTCCCACGTGTGGATGATTTCTCCGCTGTTGTCAATTAGATAGGTTATGTTTGACTGCATCGGGGCGAAAAGTGTGTACCCGTCCAAAGGGAGAGGTGACCACGAACTCAGATATGTGCTAGAGGTTCCAGATACGTGAGAGGAGTCAACTCCAACATTTTCCCCATGTATAATCAACCCATCAGCAATCAAAATGAGGAAAGCGATTACCAAAAACAGTAGAAGCGGTTTTCTCATAATTGCGCAACTCCACGTGCTAAACTTCAACGGACTCTCTCACGTGAGCACCTATTTGAGAAAGACGGTTCTCTCGCAGCCCATCGTCTGATGCAGATCTTTGACGTCAACACGGCAGAAAACAGTGTTAAGACTGTAGCTGCCCACGATGTTGTTCGCTCGGACTCTATGCTGACAGCGCTTCCTCCAACTACTATTGTAGGTTTAAAAATGGCTGTATAAGTTGCAGTGTCGACCAACTCGATCACCTTGAGCCTATTCGTGTCTCCGTCTTCAAGCCAGTGGGACCAACTGTATTCACCATACGTTTCAGGTAATACAACTGTATAGGAGCCTTCGAGCATCCATTCCAACAACGGTGTTGTCTTAGGAAGTCCATTAATTGTGAACGATACCCCAAAAGTCGGCAGAGAATCGATAGCCAGTTCATAGTACGGCCCTGTATACTGAGCCTCTAATGATATATTGCTGCTCATTACGATTTCTCGTGAACGACTAGCATCTTCATCACTCCACTTGTTCCAATAGTATCTGGAAGAGCCAGACGTATGGATTTCAGGCATCTCCAATATGACAGACGAATCTTCTTCATAGCTTCCAGTCCACGGTGTAACGTGCGATACGTTGTTTACCGTGAAGGTCACAGAATCAGGTGAACTGTCTATTTCAATGGTGTATTCTGGTGGAGGTGCCAGTTTGACCAACCAGAAGTCTTGAGCACCAGATCCAAACGATGCTGTGAAACCGGCTAAAACATATTCTTTGTCGCTCGTCTCTGCTACCGAGTTTATAACATCGTCATAAGTGCCGCCATAGGTTTGATTCCACTCCATATTCCCGTCTCCATCAGTCTTCACCAACCAACCATCCTGACCACCCGCTCCAAACGATACTGTGAAACCGGCTAAAACATATCCTCCGTCAACCGTTCCAGCTAGACTCGCCTCCACCATTGTGTGGGCGGGGTCGTTGCCAGTTCCACCATAGGTTTGGTTCCACTCGTGACCACCAGAAGAATCAACCTTAACCAACCAGAAGTCTGCACCTCCTGATCCGAAGGATCTTGTACGACCTGCTATCGCATACCCTCCATCACTGGTTCCAACAGTCGAAAAGGCATAATCAGAATTGGAACCCCCATAGGTTCTATTCCACTCGTGACCTCCAGAAGAATCAACCTTAACCAACCAGAAGTCATCAGCGCCAGCACTGAACGACTCAGTGGAGCCACCTAACAGATACCCTCCATCATCCGCCGTCACCACAGATCGGGCAATGTCGATACTTGATCCACCATACTTTTTATGCCACTCGCGATTTCCAGAAGAATCCGTTTTGACTAGCCAAAAGTCCTGACCGACTGCTCCGTATGACAGAGTGAACCCAGCTAACGCATACCCTCCATCACTAGTCTCCACCACACAGAAAAGGTTGTCATTATTGGGACCACCATAGGTTTGATTCCACTCCATATTCCCGTCTCCATCAGTCTTCACCAACCAACCATCCTGACCACCCGCTCCAAACGATCGTGTGAACCCAGCTAACGCATACCCTCCATCACTAGTCTCCACCACAGAGAAACCATTGTCAGCACGTGGGCCACCATAGGTTTGATTCCACTCCATATTCCCGTCTCCATCAGTCTTCACCAACCAGAAATCACGGGCGCCGGCTCCGAAAGACTCTGTGCCTCCCATCAACAGGAACCCTCCATCGCTTGTCTGAATTACTGCGTGAGCTACATCCAAACTGCCTCCTCCATAGACTCGAGTCCATTCAACGGTTCTAGGCTCTGAGGCGGTTACCGTTGGGAGATGACACCCACAAACGAGAACGCTGAACAGAACATATGCTAATATTGCACCTAGGAGTGTCTTATTCTCCATTGTTGATCCCCTTTCTCACACAAATTGAAGGCATGAGTTGGTATTAAGGATTTATGTGATAATCTTCTAGGCTGATCGGTGGTGACAGGCATCTGCTTGGAAGATCTAGAATGGAAACCAGATGTGTCTAAGAAGATTGCTTTTATAGTGGATGACAGAGTATTCGTGTAGCCGAGTGTCGGAAAGGAAGCAGACGAGTTGAGACGTGAAACTCTTTATGGGGTCTTGGTGGCCTTTCTCGCAATTTCTATGGTGACCTCTGGTCACATGCTTCGGTTTGTGGTTGCTGAAACTCAGACGATCTTTGTAGATGATGATAATATATCAGGACCCTGGGATGGATCTGTTGTGAATCCTTATCAGAATATATCGAGCGGCATCGAGCACGCCATGGTTGGTGACACTGTGTTCGTCTTCGGCGGAGTCTATCGTGAGCACATAAATGTGACAAAAGCCATATCGCTAGTCGGACAAGATCCATCTATCACGATCATCGATGGAGGCGGACAACCGTTTCTGCCCATCATAAATGTCAACGCTTCCGACGTTTCTCTGGAAAATCTCACTGTACAGAACACTGCAACCGCCTTCATGATGGGCTACGGGATATTGGTGTGGCAGACGACTAATGTGACGTTGAAGAATGTTGCTGCAACCAGATGCAATTACGGTGTGGTCATCCGCAACTCATCTGATTGCAGCATCCTGAACAGTGTGTTCATGAACAATTTTAATACTGCAATTATCCTAGGTGCTGCAAGTAGCAGCAACGCTTTGGTCAACAATCTTGTGTCCGGAAACCTGTTGGGTCTCTACATCGAAG
>CAYFWV010000012.1:0-11626 GCA_964346975.1 uncultured Candidatus Bathyarchaeia archaeon | reverse complement strand
TTCAATCTCTTTCGAGTGGCTCTGAATACTTCCAGATCGACAGCTGGCCTTCCCACGATAGTGGAGTTGTCAGGAACATTGTTCATGACCAAGCTCCCAATTCCCACAAACACGTTCTTGCCAATTCTAATGCTGTTCTTAATTGTCGAATGTGGTGCGATGAATGTGTTATCTCCAATTTCCGTGGCTCCCGCAACAATGGTCATCCCTGTGACAATGCAATTTCTGCCAATGACCACTTCATGTCCAATATTACAGTTTGGTCCGATCTTACTTCCACTTCCAATAACTGTGGGTCTAAGTATGCCCCTCTGGACTGTGGTGTTACTCCCGATATCGACATTGTCTCCAATTCTTAGCTTGCTCAGGTGAGGCACCCTTTCTAGTTCGCCTTCATCGTTTGCCCCGTAATCTAGTCCCTCTGAGCCCAGAACAGCGTTAGCTCTCACAATGACATTATTCCCAATCTGTACATTGTCATATACTGTCACGTTTGGATGAATGTCAACACCTGTTCCCAGTGTAACGTTTGGGGCGATGCGTGCATACGGAGAAACGCTTGGAGTTTCAGAAACGAAGAATTTCTGAAGAATCCTGGCGAAGTCGTATTTTGGAGTCTTGCTAAGGATTATTGTGGAGCTTGTCTGGATTCCAGCAAGCTTGGCTTTAAGGCCTAGCGAGCATAACAGTATTCCTGCTCTTGATTTCCGTATCACTTCGAGATCTTTGTCATCATTCTTCAAAAAACAGTATGCCAAGTCGTGCTTTCCAGCAGTATGCACGTATGCTGGTTGTTCAATTTCCCTTCCGGGATCACCAATTATCTCACCCTGAATAAATGCAGCAAGCTCTTGAGCATTCATGTAATCATCAGCTGTTAGCTAGTACATGTGCAGCATTGTTTGTGAAGAAATCACTGTGATGTGCTTCCTTGACGTATTGTTTCCACTCCTGTGCTATTGAAAAAGGAAGGAGTGGATAATCACTTCCGAAAATGAACTTGTGACTGAGGTACTTGTTCATTGCATTAACATAGGATTCGGAGAGGTGCTTCGGTCGCAACGCACTAACTTCCAGGTAGACGTTTTTGTGTCTTTGGGCAAGTACGAGCGGGAGGTCTCCGAAGCCATTCCCCGCGTGGGACATCACCAGCTTGAGATCCGGGAAGTCAACTGCAACATTGTCCACTCTAAATGGATGGTTTAGCTGAAGTTGGGCTCCCGAGAAGTAGTGAAGTGAAGAATGTACAATTGCGCATGCTTGATGATCTGAACAAAGAGCATACAGCGGATACAGTCTTTTATCATCTATCGCCATAGGCGGATTCTGGAATAACCCCCCAAAATTGAAACCCGTCCACTCATCTCTCAAACGTTTCTTCAACTCTCTGTATGCACTCATGGTCCCTTCTTCAAGCTTCGCTCCTGCCACACCAATGAAGACATCACTGTGTTCCTTGCACATTTGCTCGATGAATTGGTTACCTTCAGCACTCCCTGAGCATAAGACGGCTTTTGATATACCAACTGCTTTCATCTCCTCTATTGTTTCTTCGGGAGTCTGAAGTGTCAACCTAGGCTCCATCTTGTAGAAGTCAATGTATCTCTCGAACTGAGGTATGGGTTTTGGAACCCACGCTTTTAAAGCTTCTGGGGTTCTCAATCTGACTCGGAAATCAATCATCACTCTTCTCTCCAATCAGATCATCATAGATTCGCATGAATCTCCCCGTGATCACTTCTGGGTTGTGGAAGCTTTCAAGATAATCATTCTCTGCTCGCCATAATCTGCCATCTCTGCTTGAGTGTATGGTTTCCGCTATCTGCTCAGATGTCGAGACGTCATGTATCGGAAATGTGTCATATACTGGATAGGTTGAAGAAACATTCGTGATCACAGGCTTTCCACAAGCAATGGCTTCAAGTGCAGTCATTCCCAGAGTTCCTCCAATGCCTATTGACGCGACAATAATATCAGCATCCCAGTAGTATTTAGGCATCTCTGAATGAGGAACAGGAGGTAGTAGATCTAGTTTTAGATCAAGCGAGTTTGCGAGGGCTATGGTTTTGGAATAGTCAACTCCAACTTCAATCAGCTTCACTTCTATGGGCTCGCGGATCATTTTTACCGCTCTGATTATCTTATCTGTGCCTCTGACTCTCCAGTCACATGCAGACGCGATTAGCACTCTCCGTTTTGCGGTTTTTGGTTCTGTTGTGTGTGGTTTCGTTTCTGGGTGGAAGATTTTTCGGTTGACTGGATTGGGTATATATTCGGAATTCTTGTTAAACTCCATTGCTCTTTCGAGCAAGTTGGGTGTACTTACAATGATCTTGTTACACTTTCTCAGATTATACTTTACCATTCGGCCCCAAACGGGGTGTTTGATGCTTTCTCTGACATCTGTGCCATGAGCGTGCCCCAGAATCGGCCGTTTGTGAAACTTCAGAGCCAACCAGCAGTCTTGAAGCAGATAGTGGCAGTGGTACAAGTCTCCTTCTGCTTGTCGGATTCTGAGAACACTTCTGTATGTCTTGTCAAGCAATCCTCTGCTCCTTCTGAGGTGAGTGGTCTGCACTTCTTGAGGGAAGTATTCAGTAAGGGTTTCGCCAATGTAGGCGCAATCATTTATCATCACTATCCGCATGGAAGCTTCTCCAAAACGAGAGTACAAAAGTTCATTCAGTTGCTGCCTCTTTAGTTCGTTTTGCATTTGATTCCAAAAGTGCATCAACGAAGGGCGTGGGGAAGACTTGATTCAAGAGTAACGCGTTTGGTATTACACAGTGTCCCTTTATTATCCCCGGATAGAATACAGGTCGCAGATGTTTCCCCCCGGAATCTTTCTGATTTGATCTAAGGAAGTCTGTTACTTGCTCTTCGCTGATATTGAACTTCCTGCAAATTCTATGGATCTCTTGGAACCATGCTATCATTAGTCCATAATATGTTGTATTGAGAATTTTCATGAACTCTGTCTCGAGTGGCGAATTGCACTTATACGTCTTGAAACCGAGAGTCTTGTAGTATTCCTCAGCAATTTCTCCGAATTCCGGTTTAACTGGTCCAATGAACTTGGTGTAGGTGAAGTAGCTCCACTTGAATCCATCTGCTTCTCTGCCTCTAACAGGGCTGTGGCAAATGGGTTTCAGAGTTTCTTCGTACACCTTGTTGGTGGTGAAAGGGAGAACCGTGCTTTCAATAATCGTCAGTTTAGGATCAAATTCCTTGACATAGTTGGTTGTGGTTTCAACAAAAGTCGGCGTGTATGGAAAACATATGTGCAATACATCAACGGGGCCGCTGATCTCTCTTGGATGTACATCCAGTCCCTCTGCGTTGAAAACTCCTTTCACGATTTCCAAGAGAGGAGCACCGATCTCTCCTAGTCCGACAACCAAAACCCTCTCCACCATTAGTGACAATCCTTCAAGTCCTCCATTGTAGGATGTGCTTGTGGCCTTCTTATTTAGATGTTGTGGAAAATTGATTTGACTAGAGTCCCAGTCCAGGAGATAGTGTGCGTGCGCGGGTCATACCGCATTCTGAATGATTCTCTCAATGTAATCGACGGGGTTTTCGAGCTGTTTCAGTTTCTCTTTGACATCCTGTTTCTGACCTAGCCTTTTGTCTGCTACTTGTCGAACTTCTTCTGCTTCGACAGTGAATAACGGAAACCCTAGATTGGAAAGGTAATCGTTCACATAGGATCTGCCGAATGTCTGAATAACAATGCTTGGCGTTCCCTGAAGAGCTGCTTCTCTGGAGATAGTGCCACCAACACTTACCACAAGATCCGCCTTTGCTGTGAGTTCGACAGTGTCTACAAACTTTGAAGGGACAGAAAAGGCGGCTCTTCTGTGTCTTTCATACCTCGGGATGAATATAACCTTTCCGAGGGCGACTAGTTCATGTGCGATCTGTTCAGTAAAATCAGGTATGTCCTTGGCATATGACGCCTTTGTTTCCATCTGTCTAATGATGATGAGCGGCTGTTCCTCGTTGTTAACTTCTGGCTTACGGTCATGTATCCAAGCCACCTCATCCACTCCATCGAACTGAAGGATCTTATCAACCCCAAATCGCTTGTACTCTTGAACAGGGATCGCTTTGGAAGCGATGAGGGTATTCACCAGCGGCAATGCTAGTTTGTTTGCTGCCTCAGCGTGAGGAGCATCAGCAGTTGATATGGTATTAATGCCAAGCCCATAGGCAACTCGGCACAAGTCGATAGACCCGTGCGAGACGGCGAAGTTCGGATGGCTGCTATTGAACATGCTTGAGAATGCTAACTGGCGTTTCAGGCTTTCCTCTAGTCTTAAACGTGGTGAAAATGGAGTGTACTTTCCCACAACTTTGAAGTCTGCACCGAGAAAGTTGAGCAAGGAAAGCGTGTCAGGATGTTTTCGTGTTGTCAGGATGACTTCGTGTCCAAGTGCTTGGAGTCTTTGCAGCACTTCGAAGCCATATCTAACGTGCTTTCCTGTGCAAGCATCATACCAGATCTTCAAGCTCTCACCATGAGGAAACTGCAACCTGCCAGCTCGGCAGAGGTTTGATCACGCTTCCGATCTCCTATCACTAGTACATCCTTAGGCTCTAGGTTTAATTCACTTATGGCTTTCTCGATCTGTGCTCTTCTATCAATTGTATCTTCTCTGGTGATAGTTATTCGAAAAGGCAGGCGATAGTAGTCAAGTATCTTTTTTACCACAGTTCTGCCTTGCATTGTGACCAACGCCATTGGTTTGTCGGAGTGTGTTCTCAGTAATTCCATGCCCTCCTCGTTGCTGCTGCTATTGGGCAGCGCTTGCATTTCAGCCTGTTCCCATAGCTTGAAGAGCCTGTCTCGCGATTGGTTGTCCAGAGTCTTCACAGTTTCAGTTAGCGGGCGTACTTTTGTGAGGTGCAGCTCCCTCTTGATCTTGTTGTGAAGTGCCTCGTAATCTATGGGGAGTCTCACCAGGGTTCCTTCCAGGTCAAAGATGACACCGTCAGTCATTTGTACATTGTCCCTACTGTTTTTCCATCTTGAAGCAGTTTTGCAGGGGCATCGATGTGTCGTATCCAATACAGGTTTTCTGGTAGAACGTTGTATTTTGGCAATGAAGGCAGGTGTTCTTTGAATGCAAGGCTAACGTATAGGTAAGGGAAGTTTGCGGTGTGGTTGTTTAGAAGTTTCTTGCTTGCGTATGAGAAGAAAAAGGAGGTTGTGAACATTCTTCCTGAGTTGATTTCCGTTACGTAGGGTATGGAATCTCTATTCTCTTTGAGGTCTACACAGGCAATTCCGGTGAAACCAGAATCAATGGCGAGAACTGCTTCGGAGGCAATCTCATTCACTCCTGCATCGTGGATTGTTCGTTGCACTGATGGTGTGCCAGTTATCCCGGACGGAGCAAGATTGGGATAGATGTATTGCAGGCGCTCTCTAGCCATCGAAGTTACAAGTTCACCTTCTTTCCAAATGCTATGGAACCCAATGTTTCTTCCATGCAAGTGCTCTTGAGCTATGAATTCCCAAGTAGGTTGGCGAGATTTCCAGTACCTGATCCATGAAAGTGCTGTTTCCGGATTGTCTGCGGGAGTGCTGCCTCTTCCTCCAGCTCCTCTTCTAGCTCGTACCCAGAGGGGTGATCCCAGCTCTGTAAAGGCTTTTTCTACATCATCCCTTCCATCTAGCTCTAATGTTCTTGCTACTGGTACTCCTCTTCTTCTCCACTGTTCAGCTGAACTGAGTTTGTCTTGGCAAATCCGCACTGTTTCCTTTGAAGGAAGGAAGGTTTCGGCTTGGATTCTCTCTCGATTCTCAGAGATGGCTAGCACTTCAACATCAGGCTGTGGGTGGACAAGCTGAATGTTTTTTTCCTTTACAACCTCGTTTATCTTCTCTACATATTCAGGAGCTTCAGCTTCTGGAACTACATACACTTCATCGGTTGCGGCGAGTGTGGAGTAGTATTCATTCGCTTCGGTGCCTACTAGAACCATCTTTTCGCTGGCGAGCTTGAGTGATAAGGTGAAATTCACACCTGCAGGTCCACCTGCGCCAGTTACTAGGATTCTTTTCGTCAAGCAAATCCCACTAATACTGCTGCCAAAGTTGAAACTCCAACTAAGGTTGCTACGAACAAGACGAGTTTTCGCTCAGTCAACGGCTTATAGTAAGCAATTAATGTGAGTAGACTTCGCCGATTTTCGGAATATAGCTTGTTGTCTTTCAGTATGAGGCGAGCTGTTCTGTCAAAGAGAAAAACGTTGAGAAGTATTAGGGCAGAGTTGAAGATGAAAGGTAGAATGGAGATCAGCAGTGTCTGTTCATTGTTAGCTAGTATGGCGTAGGAGGCCGCTGTGATACCGACCGCAAAGGAGCCCGTGTTTCCGACGAATACTTTGCCGTGGAAGTTGAAGACTGCCAAGAGAAGATAAACAATCAGTGGAAAGAGAAGCAGTGGAAGTGCAAGGGTATTGGTTGTAAGGATCATCCCAATTATCACTATGGAAGGGCAGATTGTTTCCAATCCGTTGAGGCCACCTAGCTGGTTTACGGCGTTTGTTGCAATTGTTATGATCAGTGGAATTACGATGAAGTAGAAGAAGACTTCCCCTATGGGAAACCCATTGAAAACGTATCGGCTGAAATCTACTTTTCCAAAGATGTACGTTGCCATCACAGGATTCCCTTCCCTTAGTACAGCCAGTGGCAAAGCTGCGAATATTGGAATAAATGCTTTGTATCTCCATCTCAGATCCATCCAATCATCTATCAGTCCCATGAACCCTCCGAACAGAATGCAGCCCGCCAAAGGTAGAGCTACAGCTAGGCTAGGTGCCTGAAACTCATTGCCATAATAGTAGAGCAGAAACAGATAGACTGAGCTACACAAGACGTAGATTACTCCAAGCCCATTTGGAACAAGAGGTTTGTCTGGCTTGTGTTGATCGACTGCTTTGGGAAACAAGCTCTCTCGCCACGCTAGCTAAGTGTAGTCGATTTCGTATAGACACACCAGTGCATGAAGGTACACTGTCTGATCCCCAGCTGTTCCAATAGCTGCGATAGGGTTTCCTGGGGAGAAGTGAGCAGGCTTGAAATGTTCCAACGTAGGCGCCGATCCTGAAGGCACCCTTTGCTCCTTTCCCACTTGCATCAACTTGTAGATTGTTGTGTTCTTGCCCAATTCATTCCAAATCCATTGATTCTCCTGAACTTCGCCGAATGTGTTGTATTGTTCACGATCTCCCCATTCCTTGTAGAATCCAGGAGCCACAGTCTGATTCGCGATTCTTGCCATCCATCTCCATTTTCCTTCGTCACCATAGCCTTGGTCGCCCCCTAGACTGGTGAAAGATGTGAAAACAAGAATGTGTGTGGGAGGGCCGTTTGGTCCGTCGAATTGCTGTTGCAGGATTCTTAGCGCCTCAGTCTCATTGGACATGAAAACCTGCCCTATGGATCCTATGTGTGTTGTGTTAAAGGTGGCGTTGTCCGCTAGTGAAGTCCGGTTTCCCTTCACTGTGATCCAATATCCATAGTCCCACCAACTGACGATTGTGGCTTCATTGGGAAGATTGAGCTGCATCCAACTTAGCATCTCCGTCCACTCAATCACTGGATCAGCTGGCTTGATTGGGACGCTTGCTGCTAGGATTGTAGCTGGTGAGTTTGCATTGTTGTACATTCTCGGTGAAGGAAATGCATACGTCAGAGTTAATAGGCCAAAGACGAGGATAAGAATCAAACCACTGAATTCCTTTCCAACGCGTCCTGTTACGTACTTTCTGCCGGTGACGAGCTTGGGTGCCTCTTTCATTAGGGTCACAAATGGTCTGAGCAGGCTCACAATTCCAACAGCCATCAAAATGCAGAATACAGGCGCCAGCAAGATTGTGAGTCGCACCATAGAAGATGCGAAGTAGAGTGCGGTTATCCCGAACACTACGATGAACAGGTTTCTGTTGGTTAGATCTCGCGCAGCGAAGAATAGGCCTAGTGCAAAGAAGAAGACGCCGACGCCGAAGTCATAGTAGATTGAACCCCAAGCTGTGAGTCTGTGCTCCTGAACTGATTGATAGATTTCAGAAGATCCTCGCTGGGTTGGGTCTATGACTGATGTAAATTTCCCTGCAATTGACCCAATGTATCCAAAATATGACAACGCCAGAAATCCCACGAGAATAATTCCTAGGACACTCACAACTAAGACTAGCTTCCACTTTGCGGTCTTCATGACTTTCACTGCCTCGCTAAGACACAGCAAAACGAAGACGCCTGCGATCGGCAAGATTGCCCAGCTTGTTAGATATTTCAGGGATAGTTTTGGGACATTGATGGCTAGGAACAAGCCGAGGCCAAATGTTAGACTGTAGGAAGTTAAGAGTCGCCTTGAATAACGGCGCAGGACAATCAAGACAAACACGAAGACGGTGGCCATCGCTATAGGATAGAGCGCCGCTCCCCAGGAGGCAGTTATGTACCCAAGTGTCAATCCCGCAGTGATCGCGTATATTGTTGCGTGCTTCTGAGGGCGGTCTTGATCGAGTGCTCTCAGAAAAAGAAATGCAAACAGCAGTATGGCTCCGATTCCAACCGTTTCATCGTCGAAGAATCCTGCAGAGGTTCTTGATATGTGGGATGGGGTCAGTGCGAGAAAAAACGCGGACAAAAGGCCAGCAGTTTTGCCGGCTACGTCTTTTCCAAGGAAGAATGCGGCCACGCAAGCTAATGCTCCAAAAACGGCGGGAAACAGAACGCAAAGATTGTAGAGGGAGATGGGGACGCCGAGACCAGAAAGGATGTTGTATAGAGTTGCAGCAGTCAGGGGCAGGCCTGGAAATGCTTTGGTGCCGATATTAATCTCATAACCAATTGGATACCAACGTTGCGAGTCATTCCAGTTAGCCCAGTCGAAGTATCCATCGTTCACTATCTTTTCTGTAAAACGAAATTGAAAGTATGGATCAAATTCCGATAGCTCAAGTCCCCATCGGATGGGGAGCAATCTGATGAAAAAGGCAATGAAAAAGATGAGGATGAGAGCGGAAATGGTGAGTAGTGTGGACCGAGAAACAGAGATTCGCAAGCTTGACAAAACATGTAGCGCATCAACGACCTTCTCACGTGATATCAGGTTCCGAATGTCCAAGCTTCATGTCTTCCTTTGCTCAAGGTAGTTGATACAACTCTTTTATTTCCCTTACGGTTGCGTGCGCAATATTCGTGTGCGGTTCTTTGTCAAGAGTGGCCGTCTCTTGAGTACCCATACTTGGTGGTGTCGTAGAAGGGAAACCTGACGATGGTTGCGGGAGTTTCCTTGTTTCTTATCTTGACGTGTACAGTTGCGTCTAGAGAGGCTTCCTGAGTTGTCACATACGCCATGGCAATGCCACGCTTTAGCAGTGGCGAGAAGGTGCCGCTAGTGACTTGTCCTATTTTCTCTCCGTTCCTCAGCACGTCGTGGTTTTGACGCGGGATTCCACCTTCAACCATTTTGAGCCCAATCCTGCGCTTCGCGGTTCCCTCAGCCTTCTGCCTTGACAAAGCATCTCTTCCAATGAACTCTTCCTTTGCCAACTTAACCACGAACCCTAGTCTAGCTTCCAAGGGTGTGATGTCTTCACTCAGATCGTTGCCGTAAAGGCACATGCCCGCTTCAAGACGCAATGTGTCTCTGGCACCCAAACCGCACGGTTCTATCTTGAATCTGCTTCCAGCTTCCAGTATTGCCTCCCACGCTTTGATCGCCTTGGCTGGCTTCTCAACAGGGGTCTCCCAGATGAAAACTTCGAAACCGTCTTCACCAGTGTAGCCTGTTCTTGATACGAAGGCTTTCTCTCCAGCAACCTTCACCCAACCGCATTTAAATCGTTGAATCTCACTCACACTTATGTCCGTGATCTCTTCGAGAGTTGCCAAAGCCTTCGGTCCTTGAACTGCAAACATAGCGATGTTATCCGAAACCTCTTCTAGCTTCACTTTGAAGCGACCTGCTTGCTGAGTGAGCCAATCGTAATTCTTACTTCTGTTCGAGGCATTGTATACCATGAAGTAGCGACTGCTCTGATGTCGTGACAGAACGAAGTCATCCTTTACTCCACCCTTCTCGTTGCACATAACGGAATACTGAGCATCAAGATCTTCCAGTCTTGACACATCATTAGTGGTTACATAGTTTAGGAAGGGCAATGCTTCTCTTCCTGAGACTACGACTCTTCCCATGTGAGACACGTCGAAAATGCCAACACTCTTTCTGACAGCCATGTGTTCAGGGATTATTCCCTTGAACCACATTGGCATCTCAAAGCCAGCGAATGAACTCACATTCCCATGTTCTTGATGAAACTTGTAGAGATGCGTCTTCTTTCCCGCTGGAGGCAAGCTGTTACACCACCCACTGTCCTATTTCGCTGCTTCGACGTCAACATCTATCGGTATGCTGGAGAGTTTTCTACCGCACTTGGGGCATTTCCCATCATAGTTCTGTATGATCTCATCTGGTGGCTTGAGGTCAGCCCCTTCATACAAGACCTCTGAGCAACTTTGACAAAAAACCCTTTGAGGCAAAAACATTAATCCCCCAGTACCAATGCAACATCTGAAAAAAAACTGGAGCAGACTATTTATGTCTTCTCATGTGCAGCTGAATTGGTGTGAGCATTCAATGATTCTCTGTTGGGCAGGTGGACGCGGAGTCAAAGAAGCTGTGGAAAGAGCAAAATACTTGAGGCTTCTGGTTTTCACATTCTGAGGGCGTCTCTTGCAAGGATGCACTCTGATCATTGCTGAAAAACCTGCGGCTGCCGAGCGCATTGCGGAAGCTCTCAACCAGAACGGCACACCTAAGCGTCATAGCAGAGGACGAGTCTCGTATTTTGAGGTGGAACGGGAACGAAAGATCCTAGTTGTCCCTGCCTTAGGCCATCTCTACACCGTGGCACAATTGAAAGGAACTAAGAGCCGCTATCCAATTTTTGATCTCAGTTGGCAGCCCAGATACCTGATTGAGAAGAAGGCACACTGGAGTAAGGCTTGGATAGAGACAATTGCTCATCTAGCATCAGAGGCCGATCTCTTCATAGACGCCTGTGATTATGACATTGAAGGAAGCCTGATCGGCTACAATATTCTGAGATATGCTTGTGGCAAAGCTGACGATGCAAGACGAATGAAGTATTCGACATTGACCAAGGCTGAACTGGAGGAAGCATACACGAATCTGCTGCCGAAGCTAGAACTTGGCTTGATTGAAGCAGGAAAGATCCGGCATGAGATTGACTGGCTCTATGGCGTGAACCTCTCCAGAGCGTTGACTTCAGCGATCAAGAAGGTAAAAGGCACATACACTCAGCTGAGTACCGGTAGAGTGCAAGGGCCTACACTGCGGTTCCTTGTTGCCAAAGAAGAAGCAATTGCATGCTATGTTCCTTCACCCTATTGGAGCATCAAGGCTCAGGTGGAACTCAGGAGTGAGTTGTACGAAGCTGTATACAAACAGAAGCGAGTTCTCAGAAAGCAAGAAACAGAGGCAATCATCGAAGCATGTGAAGGAACCACTGGCAGAATCGCAAAGATCGAACGAAGAGTGGCAAGGCAACCACCGCCGTTCCCCTTCAATTTCAGCACCCT
>CAYFWV010000011.1:0-27629 GCA_964346975.1 uncultured Candidatus Bathyarchaeia archaeon | reverse complement strand
TTTGGAGTCGAAGGAGCATAGTATGAGTGGCAACGTGGTTGTTTCTGTGATCTTTTTGACGGTGGCCTTGAATTTTTCTGGGTCTTGAGAAGTAGATCGCACTGCGACTGCGTTCAGGGTTAGTGTTTGACCTATGTATTCGTAACGGAAGTCTTCCGTTTTCTTTACAGCTTTCACCAGTTCCTCATCTGTCATCTCGTCAGTGACGTCTATTGCGATTACTGTGGGATTCGTGAAAGTGAATTCATGGCGGTACATGACGTATTTGCCGCCCACTTTTACCGGGTGTTCTTCCGGCCCAATCGTTACTTCTCTGATTGCGGGTTTGAGCATTTCCCATAGCTGATTGAAAGCCTTCTCGTTTTCCTGCTTCAGGAGAGGTGCACACTTTTCAAGAGATACTTCTCGGTTCACAAGTTTGGTGGCATAGGCCATGCAGTTTTCTTCCCCGCATTCTTTACAGTTGGTTTTCGGAAGGAGATTGTAGACGTCGATGGGGCTTACTTGCTTCATTCGGGTCTTTTCAGTGTTCTCAGACACTCATTCCACCTCCCTAGATCCTAGCGCTTACCCAGCCTGCTATCCGATCCGGATCAGCTGGTTTCCTGTTGGTGAGTTCCGATATTATGGCCTTCAGAGTTTTTACGGCTGCTGGATGCATCATCATGAATAGATCTACTCCAGCCAGCAGGAGAGTGAGAGCGGTTACAGTCTCCCAGATGGGTCCTCGGAATTCTCGTGGACCCCATTGTGGATCCATTTTTTTCCATGCTTCTCTTGCAGCCCAAGCGTTGGTTGTGCCTGAGGACATGGGATGTTGTAGTTCAGGATCGCCCATTAGCGCAGCCAATCGGGCACGCTCCATTATTGTGAACGCGTAGTCTAACCCGTATCCAAGAGCTGCTGTTGTCGTGTCCATGATAATACGTTCTTTGGGTAAGAAGTCGTAGAGCCGACGGTTAAGTTGTCTGGCCTGATTGAGATCCATAGGTGTGAAAGACAGTACTACATGCCCATGCTTCTTGGCTGCAGCACAGGTTCTTTCGATGTCCATGTCTTGGGTAACTGAGCTGAGCATGAACCGTTCACCTGCTCCCACTTCAGCCACTCTTTCGAAGACTTCGAGATCCTTTTTGGGATCGCCGCAGCCTCCAATTATCAGTGGCACCTTTACTGCTTGCAGCACGTCCTCCACAGTCTTTGAAGCTTCCTTTGGTGACGTGTCCTTCACCAGTGGATCTACACTTATCAAGTGTAGTGTCACCATATCTGCGCCATACTTGTCTACCGCAAGCTTAGCCCACGCTACTGGATCATCCAGCACTTCTACCACGTGGCTCTTTACGGGTTTTGCCAGGGGAATAGGTGTGTCGAAGACGTCAAGAGAGATGATCGGCGGGTGGGGTGTCGATGTTTCAAAAAGATAGAAGGCTGGAGCTTTCTCTCCGCCAATCGTGATGGATCGGCTGCGGGTTCCGCCCTTGGCCTTCGTGGCGCCCAAGGTTACTTCAACGACTTGTCCAGGGTACTCTTCGATTGGTGGTTTGAAACTGGCTTGCAGGATCTCTGTGGGTCTGACCTGCCGTTTTGCAGCTCTTTCTAGAGGGAAAGCACGTGATCCAGCTATTCCTGATTGTAGCCAAAGCTCGAGATCTCCGATTTCCATCTCTACATCATGTAGTTCTATTTCTCGAAATCGAGAGAGCAGGGCAAGTAGTTTCTGGAGATCCTCTTCAGGTTCGTTTTTCACCAATCTTTTCACCCTTGGTGGATCGTATGATGACTTTCTTTGCATAGATCTTGGCGTCCTTGAGGATTATCTTGTATCCGCCGGCGCTGATTGGTAGAGTCGACACCGTAGCGAATGGTGTTTCGTCTGGAATCTTCCGTGCAACCTCTGGAGCCATTGCTTCGGAAACAGGTTTCTCTTTCCATGTCTTGACAATGGGATGGTCATGTTCCTTCAGGAAAGTCTTTAGTTCGTCAATGGTCTTGACATCGTTTTCTGTAGCAATTTTGTCCGCCACTTCTTTTGGAATGAAGTCGAGGACTCGGTCTTTGACTGATGCCGGCATCCACACGATTCGATTCCATCCGCCATCAGCGCTGAGGAACTTCGGCGACCTCATGTACTCGATGGATATTCCATGGAAGCCATCTATTTGTCTGCCTCCTGCCGTCGAGTCTGCTATTGTGGAGAAGGCAAGTCCGTTGACTGTGACGTCTCTGAATCCGCGATCGACTATTCCGAACCCGTCAACCTCGGGGATGTAGAATGCCGTGCCTTCAAAGCATCCACATGATGTGTGGGGGTTACCGAAGGCGGAGTAAAGCCAGACTTTCGTGACTTCTCCGAGAGATTTCTTCTTGACGGTCTCATTGATCCCTGAGAATTCTCCTTTCTCTGCATCTAGCATTTCACCCTTATCGATTTCGAAAACAGGTCCTTTCGGATCTATTCTGGCAGATGCTCGTCCGTCAAACCAGCTAATGGAGCCACAATTCGAGTATCGCTGTGGGGTGATTACACACACATGTGTTGGTGCGAAGGATTGACACAGAGTGCAGCCATAGAACTTGTCCACTTCCTGATCTTTGAGTCCACGAGCTCTTGCGTCTCGAGCTTCATAAATGCCCAAGGCCTCTTTCCATGGTTCTTCGATCTTCATTGGGTCAGTGATGAAGGTTACCTGTATCTTGTCAATTATCGGAAGTTCGCTCTTGAATAGGCGTTGCAGAATTGTGCCAACGTATTTCAGTGAGTTTAGTCCCTTTTGGAAGGATTTCTTGCTCAGTCTCAGCCAGATGTCGTATCGCTGGTTCAGATGCATGAAGCCTTCGACGAAGTTGGAGTATTCATGAATTCGTCGTTCTATAACACCTTCAAGCTCTGCCTCCAGCTGCTCACCTGCAACTTCGATGAGGATGCCAAGAGGGGTGCTGGATCCCTCGCTCATGTCTTGCAGGTCGGGACCAATTACAGTGACTTTTCCATCTTCGATTTCCTCTGGCTTTCTCACTCGAGCCAACTCGAATTTTTGTTCCTGCTTGGGTCCGCCAAGTTCGATCTGCATGTCTTTCTTCCTTATACGTTCGCCTTCATAGATGACGCCGACTTCGACCGGCATGTCTTCAAACATTGACGTTTTTTTTCACTCTCCTCCTAGTTTTCCGATGATTAGATCAAGACTCTCATTCCATTCTTTGACTGAAAGGTTTGGAAATGACCATGAAGCATGGGGGTTATAGTATCTGTCCAGACTTATAGTTTTGAGGTCTGTGAAGTGCTTCAGACCAGATAATATGACAAACTGCATGTAGTAGGGAAGTCCCATGAAGAATGCGAGGTCATACTGCCCGTTTCCGTCCAAGCCCTTCCATTCTGGATCTTCCAGTCTACTGCCGATGTCCATTGCGGGCATCCAAGCTGCAGGTTGGAAGTCTCTCTTGAGAAACTCTTTTGTCATGTGTGCTGTAGCCACAATGGGGATCTTCGCAGACTTGCTCATTCTGATTGCGTAATCAATCATCTTGACATCGTCGGAGTATTCCTCTGCTGCATGATGGCCAACGATGAGGATAGGTCTTTTGGCTCTGCCGATCATTGCTGTAACAACCTCCGGTTTCAAAATCAGCAAGGCTTTTTTTGGTCCAGCAACCTCAGCTCTCTGCCACGGCTCAGCTCGTGCACCCATGTTAGTCACTCTTCCTCTTTCTGATAAGTCTAGGAAGAAGTGTTGGATCGGGAATCCTCATCTCTTGCCAGGCCTTCGCTTCCAAGAACTTTAGGATCTCGGTCTTCATGGTAATTGGGATGTCAGCCTGGTTTCTGACAAAGAGGTGGATGTCATCGGGCATCACACCATAGAGCCTCTTGCTTAGATCAATGTAGTGGGTTAGCTTGACTGCGCGCCCTTTGGTTGTGTCGTTCGGTCTCATACAGAGCTTGGCTGCTAACACCATAACTTCTTCTTTGGTTTCTGCTGTCGTGAACAAGTGTTCAGGAGCCGGCCCTGTGTAGACTTTGTCTCCAGTCCTTGCATCATATACATACCAGTCTTCTTTCTTGTCTTTTCGTCCGAGGAGCATTCTTCGATATTTTGATCCGTGCGGACCCACAATCACTGGTACTCCAAGTCTCCAGAACCCGGAGGCGATTGACGCAGCTTTTTGAGAATAGGCTCCCCACGCGATTCCAACGGCTCCTACCCTATTCAGGATATAATCTGCGATTTCCTCGTAGTTTGATCGCAGCTTTCTCTTAGCGAAGATGTTCGCGATCTTGATTGCGGCTCCAGCGATGTGTGAGTTAGCGACGCAAGAACCGACGTTTATTATTCCTCCGGCGTCAAAGATCCCAGGATACTTCTCGTAGAGGGTCTTTCCCTCTTCATCCTTAGTCATGCCTATGGACATGGCTGCACATCCTGAGGTCACGACGATGAACCGGCGTTTGGCAAACTCCTCAGCGATCTCTGCAACTTCTTTGCCGCTGTGGGGATAGTTAGCGCAACCTACGATTGCTACGACTCCTGGAATTTCTCCTAGAACTATTGGTCCTCCAACTTCTCTTATTTCAACGTCTTGTATGCCTCCCCTTCCTACCCGCATCTTGAACTTCTCTTCCCAAAGTTTCCCCTCCCCAGCTTTCACTAGGTAGCTGTGTAGGGGCAGATCATTCGGGCAGGCACTGTCGCACCTGGCGCATCCTATGCATTCGTCAAGAATTCGGGCTAGTGGATTCAGGTCTCCCTTTTGAGCTGCTTTGATGGCTTCAGGAATCGGTTGATTGTTTGGACAGGCACGCATACACTCGTTGCATCCGGTGCACTTCTGAGCTGACTGAACTATCTCTTCGATCTCAGGAATGATCTTGAGTTTCTTCCTCTTTGGAGCTATGGATAGAACTGTCTCAACCGCTACTTCTCCAACCTTATTCGAGTCTAGAATCAGAAAGCCGGGAGCCTTTCCTTCTGTCAAGTCTGCAACTATCTCCTCAGATGGACTTCCGGTCCTATCCTTCAATCCCAGACAGTTTGCTGGACTCGAGGCTATAACAGGTGCCTTGACCTGCTGAGCTTCAATCAGTGCATCTGCCCGAATGCATTGTTCATCGACAACTACAAGATCTGCTAGGCCGCTTCTAATGTAGCGCAGTTGCCAGGATATGGGACCAATGACTTTTGCCATAGAACTGTACCTGGTGATATCATGAGCCGTGCAACAGATACCGACAACCTCAACCTTTCCCTGCAATCCCTTCTCAGTCAGGTAGTCGATTATGCCGACAGAGGATGGAACATTGTGACCAATGACCAGTATTGTAGGTTTGGAGATATCTGCTACGCCAAATCCAAGATCCGTCAAAGGTGCCTCTGGATCAGCTTTGGGATAGCCATAGATCGAGATCTGTGCTAGATCTGCCACTTCCATCCCGACTTGATCAGCCATTCCAGCATGCAAGACTTTGGACTCAAAATCCAAGTTGCTTCCCTCCTGTCCTGTGTGGGTAGCGGCAAGCAGTTGAGTGACCTGCCTTTCGCAATAGTCCAATGCATCTTCGAAATCCCTCAGTCTCTCAGGTTTTATTCCGCAGACTAGACGAGTCACAGGTGCTTCTATATCGATGTTCAATCCTCCCGCGTCCAGAGGGCTGTTCCGGCCGTGCTTCTCGATAAGATGCTCGATGAGATGCCGAGCATGAGCGATGTGAGTAGCTGCTCCAATACAGGCTGCAAGAAGAACGATCCTTGATTGCTGAGCTGCCATGTTTAGACCGCAAGCGCCTCGTTTGTTTTCTGACAGGTCACACTTTCCAAAAGTGCAAAGACAGCAAACGTCACAGAAGGGTAGATAGAAGGGTTTGTATCTCTGGAGAAGCTTGAGATCCCACTCCCTGAGGTCAGTTATTGAGGGGAATGGAGTTGGCCCTTCAGGTTCAGTCCAAGCTTCTTTGAGCATCTTGCCCACTGAGAGCTCGAAATCTTCTAGTACAGCTACGTCTGTTTTCAGTTCGTCACCTTTCATAAGAATGTCTTTCTTAGCCAAAATACAAGGCTCCTATATACAATATATAGAGTCTACTCAAACATCAAAATTCCTAATTAACCTTTCTGGGTGATCCTGCAGGAGCAAGGATGTGTAGGTTCACGCAGATATGTAACGATCTTGTTCATTGCTTGCTAGTCTAGTATCCTGCCTTTGCCATGAGGTTCTTGACAGATTTGAAAGCGACTGATGTTGATGGCAGATCGAGCAGAGGTTTTCCGATGATAGCATAGTTTTCGATTTCTTTGTCATAGGCGATTTTCCCCAGATACTTGAGTCTTATGCGTTCTTGCACCTTTCCCTCTAGGTTCTCTGGAACTCTGTTTCCAGCGACGACGTAGAAGTTCTTGAAGTCAATGTTGACTTCACTTGCTACTCTGTAGGCTCTTTCAACGTGCTTGAAGGATTTCTGGGAGGGATCTATTATGTCGAATATGTCATCGACTTGAGATGTCACCCTCCTGTTCAGGTGCTCCAGCCCACCGGGAGCATCAACCAAGACGTATTGGTATGTTTTGGTCAAGCCTTCTAAGGCTTTTTTTAGGGCAGCATCGGGCAGGCAATAGCATCCTTCAATGAATTTCGTCCCGATTGCTATCAGGTCAAAGTTTTCACCTTCATAGAGTCCTTTCTCCCAGATGCTGCTTTCAATCCTCTGTGATGGAGGCACGCCTATAGTTGTGCCTCCTCTTTCTAGAAAGGTTTCCATTAGCAGCTCAGATATCGTCTTTTTTCCTTCTTCCCTGAGGTCGACTCCGATCATTTCGCCTAGGTTTTGGTCTGGATCTACATCAACAAGAAGCAGCGGTGTGCAGCCTTTTTCGATGAAGTACTTCGCCATGAGGGCTACGAAAGTTGTTTTGCCACTTCCTCCTCTACCCATTGAGACGATTTTTCTCATGATTGCCACTAGTGCGATTTCGGGTTCCGATTCTTATACTTTGCGAGCGCCACGCACTCGTGTGCCTAATGTGTCTGCGCCGCTAGTAGGGCGCCTATCTTCTTGATTCTTCTTATTGAAGATGAATCCGGGTTCTTAAGAGGGGTCTCCGCTTGCATCTCTGCTTTCAAGACGTTCTTGTCGAAAGGAATTAGATCTAGTAGCTTCAACTGGTTCTTCTCTGCGAAGCCCTCAATTGCATCCTTCTGCATTTCATCTGCGACCTTGTTTCCTACCAAGAAAACCTTTTGTATGCCTGCATCCGTGGCGAGCTCATGGATTCGCCTGGCGATCTCAAGGGACTTTATGCTGGAATCAGCTATTATCAGCATGATGTCTACGGACTTGGCTGTTCCTCTGCCCAGATGCTCCACGCCTGCTTCCATGTCAACCAGAACCACCTCATCACGTTCTACAATCAGGTGGCGAAGCAGGCCTCTCACAACGGCATTTGCTCCGCAGGTGCACCCTGAATCCATGGCTTTGACTGTTCCCATCACAATCAAATTTGCTCCGCAAGGAGTTTCCACCGAGAAATCTTTCACAATGTCATCAACTTTGAATGAGAGCTTGTATACACCGGAAAATCCCGTATCCGTCTTCGAATCGATCAATCTTTTGTTCTCGGATATGGGAACGATCTTCCTTGCTTCCATTGGAGAAAGACCTAAGGTTAGCGCAAGGTTAGGCGATGGGTCCGCATCTATGGCGATAGTTGTCAACTTCTTGGCAAAGGAACAGGCAAGCCCACCAGCAACCAGTGTCTTGCCAACACCGCCTTTTCCAGAAACTGCAATCTTCACTCGCCCTTCACCGTCTTGACTCGGTTCTTGGTTGCTTATTTGCGTTTCCACGCACGACGATTCAGCAAGTCACTCTTCTCTCAAATGCGTGAAGTCCTTATGAGTTGCGTGACTCTGCTTTACATTCACGCTAATTAGACAGCCAATGAATAATCTTCATAGAACAGCTGAAGGTTACTTGAAACGTGATAGGAATGAACAATAAGCTATTGACCATCGGGAATGTGATCAGAGTTGAGGAAGATGGCGCAGAAATTGATATCCTCCCAGAATTCTGTGGTGGACTCAGAGGGATCGAAGCATTCTCTCATCTGATCATACTATATTGGTTGCATTTACGCGATAGCGAAAACGAGAGGAAGACACTAGTGGTCTATCCCAAAAGACATGCAGTGAATGTGGAAACCGGTGTTTTTGCATGCAGGAGCCCGTCTAGACCGAACCCAGTAGGTCTGTGTGTGGTGGAGTTGACAGATATCAGAGGATGTAGGCTCAGAGTCAGAGGCCTTGACGCCTTCGAGGGCTCACCGATTGTCGACATCAAACCATACATCCCAAGAGCTGATTCCGTCCAACGCGCAAGAGTGCCAGATTGGACTGGAAGAGGACCTGCAATCTAGAGAACTACACATGCTGCAACTGGCTTGCGTGCGTCTAGTTATCAGCGTCATTGGTTCTTTCCGGCGCTGTCATCTTGCAGTCTATTGGTCGCTTTCCTACTTTGGAGAAGTATTCGAAATGCCTGAGAAATGTAGGTGTTTCTGGTGCTGATTGGATGAAATCCACGAACTTTGCCAGCTTCTGCACGGTTTCCAAGTTTATTTTGTGCTCTATCTCACATGCGTCCTTCTCAGCGTTTCCTTCACTCACTCCTATCAGTTCTAGGAAACTTCTTAGTGTTTGATGGCGTTTCTCCAAGGCTTCCGCGAGCAGCTGTCCCTTTTTCGTTAGTATGACGCCTCGGTATCGAGTGTACTTTGCGAACTTCTCACCATCCAGCCTCTGTAGCATGCTTGTTACACTTGGTGGTTTAACGTTAAGTGTCGTGGCTATGTCAGCCGGTCTTGCATATCCATGTTCCTTGATGAGACTGTGAATCACCTCGACATACCTCTCTTCGCTGCCACTCAACGAGAACAGATCTGCTCTTTTTGACATGGATGCTTCCTTGATTTAGGTTCAACTAACATTCTTATGTTAATCTAAATCCTTATTTATAGGTTTTGTCAATACACAGTTGAAAAACCCAAGTGGAGATTAGAGAGCTGGACCTGCCATTGCCCCGCTTGCGAAACGGTGAACATTGCATCATAGTGTCTATCAAAGCAAGTGACACCCGTGGTCGCCATCACCAAAGATGGGGATTCCAGAAGAGACTGGAAGACCTTGGGCTTACCCCTGGAACACCTGTTACAATGGTCAAATCTGCACCTTTCCATGGCCCAGTTGAAATACTAGTCAGAGGATCCAGGCTAGCCTTGGGTCGAGGAATGGCTGAAAGAATCTTGGTGAGGGTGGAGAGGTGACCACCAAGAAAATCACCATGGCCCTTGCCGGTAATGCCAATGTGGGAAAATCCGTAATATTTAACCATCTCACTGGGATGCATCAACATATTGGGAACTGGCCTGGAAAGACAGTCGAGAAGGCTGAGGGAACCCTGCATTTTGAAGGTTATACAATAGATATTATCGATCTGCCTGGGATCTACTCCTTGTCGACCTTCTCAATAGAGGAACTCATTTCCAGAGAATACATCGCCGTCGAGAATCCTGATCTAGTCATCAACGTAGTGGACGCCTCCGTGTTGGAAAGGAACCTGTCATTCACACTTCAGCTGATTGAACTTCATACTCCGATGATTCTTGCGTTGAATCAGATGGACATCGCTGCGAAGAGAGGAATCAAGATTGATCAAGAGCGATTGTCCAGGATCCTAGGTGTACCTGTAGTTCCCACAGTGGCACCTAGCCATCGAGGTATCTATGAGTTACTAGAGGCAGCTGTCAGGTTCGTCGAGAACAAAGACTTCACTCCCATCGACATTCAGTACAGTAGTGAGGTCGAAGAGAGAATCAGCAAGCTAAGTAAGATCATTGGAGAATTGGTTCTCCCTTATCCACCAAGATGGACTGCGATCAAGCTTTTAGAGGGTGACCGACAGATTCAGAGCCGAGTAGGTGGCCAAGATGCAGACGTTTTATCGAGGGCAAAAGAGTTAGCCACTGAAATCGAGAAGATTCACGGGCATTCATGCTCTACTGTGATCACATCTGCCCGTTACGAGACTGCTGGTTGCATTACTCGAGAGGTTCAGGAAATTGTACCGCCTATAAAACCTCAGCTATCAGAATCATTGCACTCCCTTACGACTAGCAAGACACTGGGCTACCCAATTATGATTGTAGTGATTCTTTCATTGTTCTTGGGGATTTTTTCCTTCGGGGATCTATTGTCTGGAATTCTCGGCGACTTCTTCTATTCTCTTGAGCCGGTCTTTGAGAGTCTGCTCGGCATTGGAATCGCAAAAGAACTGATATGGGGTGGGATTGCGGAGGGATTCATAGCTGCAACGATCATCACGTTGCCGTACCTGTTCCCGTTTTACTTGGTGCTTTATTTCTTGGAGGACTCGGGATATCTAAGCAGAATCGCCTTTCTAATGGATAACTTGATGCACAAGATCGGGTTACACGGAAAAGCATTTATCCCAATGATGCTCGGTTTTGGCTGTAATGTCCCAGGTTGCCTTGGGTGCAGAGTTATGGAGACTGAAAGAGAGAGACTTCTAGCAGTCTTCACAGTGACCTTGATTCCTTGTGCTGCAACGTCAGTCATTATCCTCGGGTTGGTTGGAGCTTTTGTAGGAGTCGAATATGCCCTACTCCTTTATGCTCTAGATTTGGCAATTGTCTTTATACTGGGGAGAATCGCCTATGGGATTCTGCCCGGAGAACCAACGGGTTTGATCATGGAGATCAATGATTACAGAGTGCCGCACCTCGCAACAGTGGGGAAGCAAACCTGGTTCAGGTTGGACGAATTCATAAAAATGGCCTTTCCACTGATTGTGGCTGGGAGCTTCTTGATAAAAGTCGCCCAGGTTCTTGGATTCTTGGAGCCAATTGCAGATATACTCAGCCCAGTGACTGTGGGTTGGTTGGGGTTGCCAGCGATTGCAGGAATCACTTTGGTCTTCGGTGTTCTCAGAAAGGAGCTGACGTTGATAATGCTGGCAACTCTGTTGGGCACAGCGAACTTCGCTGCGGCTCTGACACCGACACAGATGATAGTCCTAACTCTGGTGGCAATGCTATACATTCCATGCATATCAACTATAGGAGCTTTGACTAAAGAAATCGGATGGAAGAAGGCGATGTACATAACAATTCTCGAGATTGCTCTCGCTATCTTCATTGGTGGAATAGCTTATCGATTATTGTTACTAGTAAAATTCTAGATCTATGTGGTGACTTCCCAGCTTTGGAAGAAAACTAGATGCCCGTGTTTTGCCTCACAAAGGCTTATTGCGTCTTCTATCTAATGTAGGGGCGCTCTGATAGATGCTAGTTGAATACTCGAGAGCTTAGGAGAGACTTTCCAATTCTTGAGCAAGGTATCATTTACTTGGATAGTGCAGCGTCAAGTTTGACACGAGAGCCTGTCCTTCAGAAGATGCTCGAATTCTATCACGAGTATTGTGCCAACGTGGGCCGTGGTGTCTTCTCATGGACTAACCACGCAACCCAAGAATACCTGCAGGCTCACTGTCAAAGACGTTGGGTACTTCAATAGTAGCTTGATCTCAGGATTTTCGAGGTCGCATGCAACTCACATGTTTGGACATGCTCACGCAGCCACCAAGTTTGCTGGATCAAGATGTGGTGCTGCGAAGTTCATCAGTGGGGAGTCATGTCTCTGAGATAGAACTAGGATGTTCCCACGTGCTTGCGGAATCTTGGGATTGTCAAGTAGCTGACTATCGCGAGGATTATGGTTGTGGAAGCCAGAATGCTGCCCCACGGAAGCTCAGGTATGGAATTCAGCGGCGTTACAATGATTTCCTGTTCGTCAGTATCAACAAGATCGTTACTGTCGGTCACTTTCAGATCCACGCGGAATGTTCCCGGGTGCTCATAGGAACATGAGAATGTTGGTCCGAGAGCATCATCCCATTCACCGTCGTTGTCCAGATCCCATTCATAGGAGATGATCTGACCTTCGGATGGAAGCTTCCGCTCCCGTCCAAGGTGACAGGGGTGCCAACGGGAGTTACAGCGGGAACAACGGAAAGGACTGCAACAGTACCCACAAGTGGAGCCAACGCGAAATCCAGTCTAGCGCGCGCGCAAAACCCACGGTAATGTTCTATTCCCAGCAGATCTGTAAGGAAACGGGAGAAGGGTGGACCTGACAATTAGATTAAATAGGGTAAACTGACAAAATAGTTTCGAGGAATGCACAATGGATATATCAACTGAATTGAAGGATTCGCTAAACAAGGCAATTGCACGCGAATTGCAGGTCTCGATTCAATACATGTGGCAACACGTCCTTTGGAAAGGAGTGAAAGGATTCGCAGTGAAAGATGAATTACGAAAGATAGCGATTGCTGAGATGAAACATGCGGAGGCGATTGCTGAGCGATTGTCTTACCTTGGAGGAAATCCAACAACGAAACCAAATCCCATTTTTGTCAAGCAGACCTTGAAGGAAATGCTTGAGCAAGACAAGAAGGATGAGGAGGGGGCGGTTGTGCTCTACAAGGGAATCGTGACGAAAGCTAGACAAGAGGGCGACATTACGACCTCAACGCTTTTCAAGGAAATCCTTGAGGAAGAAGAAGAACATCACGACTTCTTCTCCAGTCTACTTGAAGGAATGTAGTGAGGTGAGAAGATGACTGAATTGATGGAAGTGTATAAATGTGAAGTTTGCGGAAACATCGTGCAGGTTTTGCACAGCGGAGCGGGGCAGCTTGTCTGCTGCGGCCAACCCATGCGATTGCTGAAAGAGAAAAGTGAGGACGTTGGCTCTGAGAAGCATGTTCCAGTGATTGAACGGGTTGGAGACAAAGTCAAGGTTAAGGTTGGCAGCATTCCACATCCTATGGAAGGACAACATCATATCGAGTGGATAGAGCTAGTTGCAGATGGTAAGATCTGCAGGAAATTCCTGAAACCGGGAGAGAAGCCAGAAGCAGCATTCGAGACCGCGGCTAAAACCATCAAAGCGAGAGAATACTGTAACCTTCACGGATTGTGGAAGACTCCATAGACAGGCTAGTGAAGAAGTCACACTGCGTCGGGTGAAAAAATTCTCTGGGTGAAACCGCAGCGAGAGCTTCTGCACATCTGTAGTCGCGGCACACAAGTCTTGGACTCTGCAGCCGTGGCACAGATGTCTGATAAATGACAGATATCGAGGGGTGAAGTTGAGTACAAGGATGCTGGAAGAGCTCAAAGATTCGGTTGTCGTCGGGAATTCCAAGAAAGCCAAGCGAATTGCCGAGCTTCTCATCGACAAGGGAATTTCAGCAAATAAGGCAGTGAACAAGCTTGTAGAAGCTATGAAAACTGTAGATGAACGTTATGAGCGAAAAGAGTACTTCGTTGTCGATGTGGCCTCAGCAGCTTCTGCGATGCGGGCATCTTTCAAAGTTCTGGAACCCTACTTGGAGGTTGAACCATCGATGGTGAAGGGAAGGGTGGTCATTGGCTCTTTGAAAGGAAATGTTCAGGGACTGGGTAAAGATATCGTTGCAGCAACTCTCCAATCGGCGGGCTTTCTCGTCAGGAATCTGGGCGTGAATGTTGCACCTGAGGATTTTGTGACGGCTGCACGCAGTGAAGCTGCCGAGATAATTGCAGTCTCGATTTCTATGGAAGAAACGACACGTTTCTTGAAGGATCTGGTGGATCTTTTGAACGGGGAGAACTTGAGAAACAAGATAAAGGTGGTCATAGGGGGAAATGCTGCGTCGGAAGAAGTCCGGGACAAGTATGGGCTCGATGCCTATGCAGTAGATGCCCAAGATTGTCTGAGAAAAGTGAAGGCTCTTCTTGCCTAGAAGATCTTGTAGAGCGGATGATTCCTACTCATCGGTTTTACGCCCCATTGCCTCTGAGCAAAGTATGCGATTATGGCGTCATTTATCGCAGTTGCTGGAATCATGTTCTTCACCTGTTTGATAGGTCCGTAAATGAGGAAATCTGCTCCTGAACACTGAGCGATTGTGTGAGCAGACACGTTTGAGGCAGCAAAGCTTTCGCGCATCATTGAATCTTTGAGTTTGAATTTCCATAGGTAGGTGGCGTTGGCTGGTGAACAACCCGCAGGCAAGCCAAGTTGGTTTTTGACAAGCTTGATGGCCTCTGCAGCATAGGAAATGCTTGGCACATCAAAGACCACCGTATCAACCAGAATCTTCTCTATCCCAGCTCTTTCAGCAACCTTAAGCAATCCCTCATGATCGTTGGATCCCTCAAGAACGCTGAGTCTACCTTCTGGGGAGTAATCAGTTTCGCTATAGGCAATTACTATTGCGGCTTCAACCTTCGAATCCTGGATGGCTTCCAGTTCTTCAGGCTCGGTTTTCGTGTCAATTCCGTTGAGTATTACGCGTTCCTGAAGACCGATCTCCCTGATCAAGTCAAGAGCTGCGATTCGAGTTTCCGGGTTTGCTCCGTCAATCATGAAAGTACTATCTGTGGTTTCCGAGATGAACATGATGTATTCCTTCACAGCTTCAGGATACATTGCCATGATGTCCAGTACGTGAGGTACTCCGCTCCTCTCTGACAGCATCCGTGAAATATCCAGCCAGTTTGCTACTGCATTCTTGTCAAAGGTTCCGTTTCGATGGTTGATCACTTCAGGCATTCCTTTATAGAATACATTTCCAACTAGAACCGTTGGCAGTTCTCCAGGTTGACCGCCAATTTTCGCCTTGCCGATTTCGTACACTTTCTGGGGGTTCTTCAGCCTGAGCAGATTGCCTCACCATCTACCACCGTTAAAATTCCTGCTATAATAGTCTTCTACAAAATGCACGGGCCTGCGACTTCCCGAAAATGTGGTCGCTAGGCTTGTAGGGTCAGCTGAAGAGTCCTACAAAATCTTATATATAGAACTTAGTTATAGAATAAATATCCATATTTGGAGTTGCGGTAAGGGCAGCATTCTCCTTTCTCCTTTCCTGACGCTTTTTGAATGGGAGCCTGAGCCGCAGCCTTTTTTTTCCACAGAGCTAGGGTATGATCTCGCACCCGTTGAACTTCATGTAATTGAAATCAGACAGCTTTATCTTTCCTCGTGAGATCAAGGCTTCAACTCGGTCCCTTTCTCTTTTCAGAGATGAGATGAGATTTCTCACAGTGCAACACACTGTTGAGTAAGCTTGATCGCTCCAGCGTTTCGTGATGTTCGCGTAGAGGCAACGTCCACCACAGACGCCAACAGTTTCGCATTCAATGCATGGCTGAGACACAAGAATTTTCTTCAGTTCCAAAGGATCCGAGTCCAAAATGCTTCCGAGACAGTAGTCCGTCATACCGCCCATAATGGGGCACGGTGCAATAGACCCGTTGGTCAATATTGCGTAGTTGATCCAGCCAGATCCACATCTGAGAGAGCTGTCTCTCTCGCCGTGCAGCAACGAGTGCATCACCCCCAGAAAAGGATAGAGCCGAAGCACTTTTCCAGCCTGTTCCATGGTCTCAACCCAAAACTTCACGAGTCTCTGGATTCCCGGATTATAGTCGTCGCGAACCCATGATTCGAAAGGCCTTCTGGGAAAATCATTTCCCCAAAACCCAGCGTTCAGCTGCCAGTGAATCGAAGTAAAGCTAAAATCTCCATTAGAGAGCAACCATTTCACTTCACGCTCAATATTGGTTTCTTCCATAATAGTCATACGAGCGATAATTTCTCCGTGAAAACCGTTTCTTCTGATTGAAGCAAGGTTTTCGACAACTCTGTGATAGACTCCAATCCCTCTGTAATGATCTGTCAATTCCCTTCCTCCATCGATCGAGACGAGGATTGTGTGGATTCTGTTTGTGTAGCTTGCGCTAAGCTCGTGGAGGTGCAAACCGTTGGTCTGCAGTAGGAAATGATTCGCAGGTACATTATCCATGATTTCCTTGATTCCATCGAGACAGAGCATTGGTTCGCCACCGTACAGCGTGATAGTGCAGTCTGGGTCCTTCTTGCAGAAAGCAGCTAGATCCTCAAGGCTGTAGTTGATTCTGGCGGGTAGGTGTTCCACAGCAAAGTCGAAGTCTGAGCCGATATCCAGGCAGGATTCTTCAAAGCAGTATTTGCACTTCAGATCGCATTCCGTTGTAAGCAGGACATGGAAATACAAAACTGTTAGTCCTTCAAATCAGTCCATATCACAATCTTGATCCTAGCGATGAGGTGACACCTCAAACATCCGAGCACCAGCAGGTATCGGTAGAAAGAAACGATGAATACAGAGGAGGGTTACAAGGAGGGTGGGGAAACTGTTTTGCATCATTCGGTGTATCCGATTTTCTGTTTCAGGTCTTCAACAGTTTCCGGATTCATAAGAGTGGTCACGTCGCCAACTTTCTGGCCCTTAACTAGGGCTTTCAGAATTCTTCGCATGATCTTTCCGCTTCTCGTCTTCGGCAGCGCGTCTGTTATCACAATCTTTTCCGGTCTGGCTGTTGGCCCGATGACTTTCACTACTTCCTGCACCAGTTCCTTCTCGAGCTCTGCGGAGGCAACAGCTTCCTGTTTCAAGACGACGAAGGCAACTGGAACCTCACCTTTAACATCGTGTGGGGCAGCAACCACTGCGCATTCGGCGACTGATGGATGTTGTGTCAGCGCATTCTCTACTTCTGCCGTTGAAAGCCTGTGGCCTGCAACTTTCATCACATCATCTACTCTTCCAGTTAGGCGGATGTTGCCCATCCTGTCCCATTGGATTGCACCATCACTTGTATAGTAGGTTTCGTCACCGTAGACGCTCCAATATTGCGTCTTGTATCTTTCAGGATCTTTGAAGACTCCACGCAGCATACCTGGCGCGAACGGGCTCTTCTGGACCAAGTATCCACCCTCACCGATCTTCACTGGTTGCCCGGTTTCATCCAATATTGTGTGAGTCACTCCGGGGAAACTTCTGCCAGCAACTGTAGGGATAAATGGGCCGATTCCTGGTAGGGCATTGATCAATGTTGCTCCGGTTTCAGTTTGCCACCAAGTATCAATGACAGGGCATCTTCCTCCACCTATGTGGTTGAAATACCACATCCATGCATCTTGGTTGATTGGTTCACCTACTGTGCCGAGCAGTCGTATGCTGCTGAGATCATGCTTCTTAGGCCACTCCTCACCCCATCTCAATATCATTCGTATTGCTGTCGGAGCGGTGTAGAAGACCGTGACTCCATATTTCTCTACGATTTCCCACCATCTGTCAACTTCAGGAAAATTCAGAGCTCCTTCATAGACCAGAATTGTAGCTCCATTCAGGAGCGGTCCGTAGCAAGCGTAGGTATGTCCAGTGATCCATCCGATGTCAGCCGTACACCAGAAAATGTCTTCGTCGTGAAGATCGAAGTCCCACTTAGATGTCCACAAGGCGACAGTTAGATACCCACCAGTATGATGCACTATGCCTTTTGGTTTTCCAGTGGTGCCACTTGTGTAGAGGGTGAAAAGCATGTCTTCACTGTCCATTGGTTCTGGTTCACAGTAGAGTGGTGCTTTCTCCATTAACTCGTGCCACCAGAAGTCTCTACCTTCAACCATGCCAACGTCGTTTTTTGCGCGTTTCACTACAACAACATTTTCGATTTTTGTGTCTTTTACACCTATATCTGCGCTTTCTTTGAGATTGACGATTTTTCCTCTTCGATAATACCCATCTGATGTTACTAGAACCTTAGCTTCTGCGTCTTCCATTCGGCTTTTCAGGGACTCTCCACTGAAGGCGGAAAACACAACGCTATGAATTGCCCCAATGCGGGCACAGGCCAACATCGCTATCTGGACCTCTGGAATCATTGGCAAGTAGATGCCTACACGATCACCCTTTCTTACACCCAAGCTCTTCAGGACATTGGCAAACTTGTTGACTTCCCTGTACACGTCGTTGTAGGTGAGTACTCTAGCGGGTTCATCAACTGGTTCTGGTTCCCAAATTATTGCAGCCTTATTCTTGCGCCAAGTCTTCACGTGACGGTCTAGGGCATTGTGTGACGCGTTAATTTTGCCATTAACGAACCACTTGTAGTATGGGGGGGTCCATTGATAATCTTCGGTCCATGGCTCGAACCATTCCAAACCTTCCTTTGCCCTGGCAGCCCAGAAGGCTACAGGATCTTTCGCTGCCTCGGTGTATACTGACTCATCACTTATCCATGCTCTCTTCTTCATTTCCTCGGTTGGCCAAAATATGAATCTGTTATTTGGATCTTCCTTAATCCACCTGACTGTTTTTGACATAAGGTTGCAACTCTTTTAGAGCTTTATGAAGAGCAACTTTCTGAGATAAAATCTTTTCCTTTGATGCTGCGAGTCTTTAGAAGATATCTTCAAAAAAAGATGTGGGTCCAATTCTCCTGTTGGCTGAACCTACGAACCACTGACTGATCCTATGGGCAGGATTTGCCTTCCGTGAACTTCATTCATAACTTCTGCCAGTGCCAGGTAGACTGCGCTAAGACCGCAGACTATGCCTTCATATCCTGCTATGGTCCCAATGAACGCATTTTGTGTTAGCTCTCGTGCTGTCAACAAGAAGAACAAGAGAGCTAGACTTGAGAAGACAAATTGCAGAGCACGATTTGCTTTCAGTGTCCCAAAGAACATCACAGTTGTGAACAGCCCCCACATGAAGAAGTACGCGGCCATGGAGATCATTGAAGAAGGTTCAGCATCGAGGAAAGTGAAACTGGGCATCAGAAGCAACGCTGCTAGGGACCACCAGAACAAACCATAGGAACAGAACGCAGTTGTGGCAAACGTGTTACCCCTACGATATTCCAATAAGCCTGCAATTACCTGCGCCAGACCGCCGTAGGCCAAGCCCATGGCTAAAATCATGCTGTCTAACGGGTAGAATCCCGCATTGTGAAGATTCAGAAGTACAGTGGTCATACCAAAGCCCATCAGTCCCAAAGGCGCTGGGTTTGCGAGTTTTTCATTCAAATCGACGGCCTCACAAAGGTTTTGAAGGCTCTAGGTGTCTAGGCTTTGGAATATAAGGTTTTTCGAAAGAATTAATAGCCTGATCATGTTACAGTGTTGAAACTATCGTAAAGGTTGATTGGAACGAATGGAATGGACTCTTATCGCCCCAATCGCAGCTTTCGGATCTATGATCTTCGCAGTCTATCTCTTCTTTTATGTGAATCGCAAGGACAGTGGAACCCCGTTGATGCAGGAAATTTCAGCTGCTATCAGAGAGGGCGCTAGGGCGTTCCTAAAAAGAGAATACACTGCCTTGGCTGTTTTCGTCGTTGTTATGGCTGCGATACTCGCAATCGTTCTAGGTGTTGAAATGGGTCCAGCCTATATATTCGGATCTGTTTGTTCAGCGATTGCTGGTTTCCTCGGTATGGAAGTCGCCCTGAGAGCAAATGGGAGAACAGCATATGCAGCTCGTGAAGGGCTGAACAAGGCTTTCCCAATAGCCTTCAGGGGAGGTGCTGTCATGGGATTGTCTGTGGTAGGGCTAGCTCTGCTTGGAGTATCAGTGATCTACTTTCTGACAGGGAGACCTGAACTGGTCCTGGGTTTCAGTTTCGGCGCTAGTGCCATGGCTCTGTTTGCAAAGGCTGGAGGCGGAATCTACACAAAGACCGCAGATGTCGGGGCTGACCTGGTCGGAAAAGTGGAGATGGATATGCCTGAGGATGATCCACGAAATCCCGCTGTGATCGCTGACAATGTTGGTGACAACGTAGGTGACGTGGCAGGAATGGGTGCTGATCTTTTTGACTCCTATGTAGCTAGCATCGTGGCGGTGATGATTCTCGGGAGCAGTCTAGGAACCGGACAGACCTATACTGGTCTGCCACTTGTCTTTGCAGGATTGGGCATAATTGCTTCAATTATCGGAGTAGCGTTGGTTAGAGTTGGAAAAGGAGGCAACCCTGGAAAGGCTTTGAACTGGGGAACCTACATCACGTGTGTGATCTTGATTGTGCTGACCTTCTTGGTCACTTATTATCTTAGGTACCCTCTCGCAATTTGGGGTGCTCTCACAGTGGGGCTCGTGGCGGGTGTAATAATTGGCGTGACTACTGACTTCTACACTTCCATTGATCGAGGTCCAGCAAGACGAACGGCTGAGTCGTCTCAGACAGGCGCTGCAGTCAACATAATCACTGGCTTCTCTTATGGGTTGATAAGCATGTTTCCACCTCTCTTGGGCATTGGGATCGCATCTTCTGTGGCATATTTCGTCTGTGAACTTGGAATCGGTCCTGGATTTGGAGTATATGGAGTTGGCATGAGTGCCGTGGGAATGCTATCTATAGTGGGCATGATTGTGGCTGGAGACGCCTATGGTCCAATAGTTGACAACTCTAAAGGAATCGCAGAACAAGCTGGAATGGGTGAAGAGGTCATCGATATTGCCGATCGCCTTGACGCGGCGGGCAACACCGCAAAAGCCATAACAAAGGGGTTTGCGATAGGTGCGGCAGGCCTTACGGTGATAGCATTGCTTGCCGCCTACCAGGAAATTATCCAGAAGCAAGCTGGTATAGTCATTTTTGACCTGATGAACCCATTCGTCCTTACTGGAGCACTAATTGGTATCGCGATGCCAGCTCTTTTCTCAGCGATGGTGATGCTCGGTGTTGGAAAGAACGCTTTTAGGATGATAGAGGAGATTCGAAGACAGTTCAGGGAAATCCCAGGTCTCAAAGAGGGCAAAGAAGGAGTAAAACCAGACTACGCCAAATGCGTAGATATCGCTGCAAAAGGAGCGCTAAGAGAATTGCTCCCTCCAAGCATCATCATCATTGTAGTCACGTTGGCAGTGGGTTTTGTTGGGCAGTTGATCGCTGGACTCATTGGATCTCCTGTCTATGAGTTCGGCGGGATTCAAGCCCTTGGAGGGTATTTGGGAGGCAGCATCTTTTCGGGTCTAATCTTCGCCTTGCTTATGGCAAACTCTGGAGGTCTTTGGGACAATGCGAAGAAGTACATCGAAGCAGGAGAGCTTGGAGGCAAAGGATCAGATGCTCACAAAGCTGCAGTTGTTGGGGACACTGTCGGCGATCCTTTCAAAGACACAGCCGGGCCTTCTCTAAACACAATGATTACAGTAATGTCGCTAGTCGCATCAGTCTTCGCTCCACTCATTGTTGCTTTTGCCCTGCTCTAGCCAAGACAGAGGGCAGATGAAGCAAGAAAGCTGACTCTGGTATGGAAATTGAATCTAACATGTGCATCTGGAATCTCGCATTCTCAGAATCCTAGAACCGACTCACGAATCTTTGAGAACTGCTGCTGCCTTTGTATGAGTTCTTGAAGCTGTCTTGGATCAACCTTTTTCCTGAACAATTTTGTGTTGAATCGCCGTTCGAATTTCTCTGCAAAGGCGCATTCGGTCCTTCTGTGAAAGATCAAGCAGATCAACTGTAGGCCTGCTCTTTGAGTCTTTCATATGACTCGCCTAAACCTGAGTATATCGTATATATTAATAAAGCGCTTATTTCGAAAATTGACATATGTCAGAAATCGATGGATCGAAGCTCTGCACCCAAGTTTGAATGTGCGGCGCGTGGGCCGCAGTAGAGAAACGCGGGTTCACTAGAAGTCTTCGATTCTCAGAGCTATGTCTTCCACATGCTTCGTGAAAGCGTGATCAGGATAGTCTCTGGTGAAGATCTTTGTTCCTCCTGCTCTTAGCACGTCACAGTAGCAGGGTATCACCTTCAGGACAGGAATGGTGTGCATGCTTTCAAAGCGTTTGTTTACTGTCTCCTTCTCTATCGTCGATGAAAGGAACTCGATAGGCACCTTATTCATGAGAATCGCACTCTTCTTCTCAAAGAGATCATACAGCTCTGTTGTCATCCTCTTGGTTCCTTCAATATCGGAAGTGTCGATTGTGCTCACAACAATCACAACATCTGCGCTCACTATTGCATTGATTGAAGAATACTGCAATCCGGGGCTTGTATCATACAGAAGATAGTCGACTTCCATATCGTTGAGGACTGTGTTTTTTAGAGAGAGAAGTCTTCCTAGCGCCCTCATTTCCCACTTCCGATCTTTTGCAGACATGTCTCGCAAAGCTTCAGTAGCAGGATTGGCCAATCCCACCATGAACTCACCACTGCAGTTGCACTGTGGAGTGTAGTCAACGAGAACCTTTTCGATGTCACAGGCACCATTCAAGTAGTCATTCAACCAGTACTCAGATGGCTCAAGTCTGAAGATTGATTGAAGACTGGGAGCTCGAAAGTCCAAATCAAGCAAGCAGACTTTCTTCCCTCGGTTAGCATAGGTGGCAGCAAGATTTACTGATAGAAGCGTTTTTCCGGTGCCGCCCTTGTAACTGTGAATCACAACTATTTTGCTCAACTTCACTCCCTCTACTTCTCAACGAAAAAGTAGGCCTTGCGTCCTTTCCTCTCTTTTTTCAGGTAGCTCATCAGGACAAGCTGATTGAGGTAACCGCTCTCAACAGCGCGGGCACGCTTCGTTTGCTCGGCGACTTCCTCTGCTGTGGCATGTCCAAGTTTGCAGATTGTCACCGCAGTCTTCCGCAGATGGTCAGGCAAGGATAGCAGAGTCATTACGTCGAGGGCCTCAGGCAAGTCCTGGACAATGAAATCTTGCTTTCTCTCCTGCTTCTGAAGTTCTATGAAAACCTCCATCTTGTCATTGAGTTTCTCCAAGTTCTCTTTGATCTTCTCCAAAAGCAATGTAGGGTTTCTTCCCAGCGGCTTTCCACTTGTCATACCATCTACACCAGAAAATGTGAGAGACACATCTACACTACTCAGGAGGGCTGAGTCTATTAAATCTTACGACATAATGTTACAGATTCTTGGCATCGAATTTCGGGATTCAGACAAACCACGTTTGCAGCTGAAGAACTGACAAGCCGATAGGAGAAGAGGCACAAGAAAAGGGTAGAAAGAGATTTTAGAGAGTTGCTGGCAACCTACGCGCTTCTTCCACCAATGGAAGAATAGTCTTCAATTCACGGAAGTACTTCAGAACTGTGATTCCTCGCTCAGTTATAGCGTATACTACACGCTTCTTTCCAACTGTCCGTTCTTCTACAAGATTCTGCTGCATCAAGAAATCCAGGTATTGCTTCAGAACACTGCAATTGACGTTAGCCTTATACATGATGTGAGTTAGCTTGAGAGGGCCACGCTGGGAGAGAACTTTCAGAATATCAATGTACATTTCAAGTTTAGAGCGTCGCATGTTTAAACCTCTTTGCCGATGTGTCCGTGATCTAGATATAAATTATTTATGTATTCAGAATCAGTGTTTCTCCCCATGACTAGCGATTCTCGGGCTTCACTCTGGCAAACACAATTAACCTATTTTGCAAAGCTGTCACCAGGTCATCGCAGAGAATTTGCTGCATTTCTGTTGAAAGCGGTCGAATTTCCAGCTTCAACGCTTCCATAAGTTTACCTTGAAGTTGCCTTCGTTTCTGAGGAGACACATCTTTTTCTATCGCCATCTTGCCTTCTATTCCCCCATGGTTTCTTAGCGTGGAATAGAGTTTCAGATTTAACTACCTTATGAAGCTCAATGAAGGATTGAAGATACTTATTCGAAATATGTATGCACAGGCATTTCATCAGACTGCACAACGTTCCTGTTTGATCAAGCATTATTACAATATTACGTCTTGTACGTCTTAGAATTCCCAGAGCAGGCAATTCCTGCTTTGCCACACAGTGACAGTAGCATATACTACAGATTGTGGACCGACAATGCCTGGCATTTGTCGATACTCCTATTAGGTCTAGCATGATGAAGATGATTGTGGAAAAAGTGAGTGACGACGGTCTGGTTCAGTTTTTCCTCAGAGTAGGGAAGTTGAAGCTGATGCCGAGGTCAGGGTGGATTTCACAGGTCGGAGTAGACTCGCCAGAGTCGGTTGCAGATCATACCTTCAGATGTGCACTATTGGGCATGTGCATAGGTGACATGCTAAAGCTTGATACAGAGAAACTGATCAGAATGCTCCTTCTGCATGATGTTCAGGAAAGCATCACTGGAGATCTTGACCATTCCAGCAAGCAAGAACTTGGAATCGACAACGTACTTGCTGTAGAGAAGAAGGCGATCATTGAGCTCCTATCTCACTTGCCCGCTCCCCTAAAAGCAGATTACCTGTCTGTTTGGAAAGAGTTCAATAATCAGGAAAGCCCCGAAGCAGTGGTAGCTGAGGATATCGACAAATTAGAGATGGTACTGCAATGTCTTGAATACGAGAGGAAAGGATATGATACGGAAAAGCTTGCATCCTTTTGGATAAATGTCGAAGGGCAGATAAAGAATCCGAGTCTGAAGAAGCTGTTCTACGGAATCATGTCTCTTCGTACAGAGTGAATGCGCAAGTGGAATGAACGGGACTCCCTCAGTTCAGCCAACCAAGGCCACATAGTCTAATGTACAGCATGAGCGAGCGATTTGCACCCTACTTCCCCAATTGCATAGTTGCCTTCCAAACCTTGTCACCAACATAGTGAACAGTTTTCAGGACTTTGCCACGTTGCAGTCTTCCCGCTTCTTTCTTGTTGTGAAGAGCCAGAGTAATTGCAATAGGTTTCTGGTGTCGTTCGTCCAGTACGACCACCACATCTCCCTTCTCGAAATCTCCCTCGAACCCAGTCAACCCAGGAGCCATAACATCTGCCCCGTTGCATACGTATGGCACTGCCCCCATGTTAACAGTTGCCTTTGGCAAGTCAGAAAGCAAGGACATAGTGACCAGAGTTGGGAACAATTCGTTGCAGATCCTCGCAAAAAGAGGTTTCTTGTTGATCAAGAATATCTCTACACTGTTGACCTTGGCACGTTCAATAGATCCATTCAGGGCTGGCATCCGCTGCAGACTGATTCGTAGCTTCTTCTGGAGCTCTAGGATTAGGCTTCTTGCCTCCTTTTCCCTAACGAATCGGCGTTCCAACTCTGCCACTGATCCCCTCAGCAATTACCATGCACACATTCCAATCGCAGCTCTGGCGTAGACGGGCATGATTCCTTCATAGTGGAAAACTCTCTTCTTTGAGCTTCCTAGTCACGATGGAGGTTCTGACACGTAAAACGCCTGACATTGGAGCAACGAATTTTGCGATGAATGCGTGCAACTCTTCTTGATCTCGTGCAGTGACTTTTGCGTTGATGAGTATTTCCTCTGATAGGGAAATATAGACCTCGGACACCTGTTTATGCTCTGCCAGCTGTGCCGCAACGTCTTCACTCTTCTTCGGATCAGTGTAGATTGCAAGAATAGCACTGAGAAACTTCACTCCACACTTCCCAAAATCAATGACTGCTGTGTATTTCTTGATCACACCATGACTCTCCATCTTCTTTATGTGATCATAAACTGTCGAGTGGGCAACGTTCAGCTGACGACCAATCTCGGTGAAAGTTTCTTTTCCATTGGCTTGTAAGATTCTTAGTATTCGCCAATCCAAGTCATCAAGAGAAACCAGCCCTTCCTTCGCCTTCATAGATTGAGCCTTCTAGAATTCTCTCAGTTTCCGTAATCTGCACCTGTCTATGATTTATTCTTTGCCATCTCAGATGGTGAAAAGGCTTGATGTCTTCTTCTTGATTGTGTAGCATAAGTGCATGGCGATGAACTTCTATGTCGGAAATTTGTAGGAAAACTAAAATTCCTTTCTACAATTCTTCAAAATCTATACTGTTTTCCCTACAACTTTGCGGAATAAATGTCAAATAGCTTTAAATCCGCCGCAGAGAACTGGAATAGTGTTCTAGAACAAAAGACTGGGATGATCAGAATGGCTCGTCCTCAAAGGTTTCCGAAAGTCTGGGAGCTTCTTGAACGATTCAAGGAAGCTTGCAGCAGCAGAGGATGGAAGACTTCTGAAAGCGAGGACATAATAGAGATACAAAGCCAGTATCATAATTTTATCGGAGCAGTGGGAACCCACCCCTCAACTTTCGAAAGAATCGCTTCAAGCCGGAGGAGAACAATCCGCGAAGGAAAGTCGTATCGCCCAATAGAAGTGTCATACACAGCTTGGATCTTTCAGCAACCTCCTCCAGAGAAGCTTGTAGAGACTTTGACTCAGAACTCGGAGCTAATCAAGAACAACGCCCTGTATGATCTGAGCAGCATCTACAGAGGCGAACCATTTTGTCTGGGGTTAAATCGAACAGAGAGTCCAGGAATCAAACAATTCGAGAAGTTCCTGAAAGAAACCTATGGAGTAGAGACCAAGAGTCTCTATGAACCAACTAGCAAAGATCCAAAAACCTTCAAATCAAAGCTTCAAAAAGCTTCAGTAGGGTGAGAGTTCAGCCAGGTAGCAAGTCTTCTTAAGCAGGGTAGCTGTTATTCTTCACTTGTGAGAACTGATGGCAAGTGAAACGAAACTGGACAAGAGTGAGAATTTGAAGAAACTTGCCGCACTCAAAACACTTCTCGAAACGAAGATCCAAAAAACCAAGACTGATTTGACCGATCTAGCAGTTCTACTGGATTTTGTCAATGCGACTCTACTGGAAAAAGGATTCAAGAAGGCGAAGATCGCAACGTCCATGCAGGCAGAGGAACAGGGAACAACAGCAACTTCGGAAATCGATAACATTGTTCCTCTCAAGACCACTGGCGGAGACATCATTGCTCAGTTGTTGATTCGCGAAGACTCTATGCACGTGACGATCCCCTCTGACAGGACATTCAGCATAGAAACCCCACCTTTTCAACAGTTCTTGGTTGAGCGAGTGCTAAACAAGATGCAAGAGAAAGATCAGGAGGAAGCGAGAAGAGGGAGGCTTGCATCTGACAGGGTTTTCACGTATCAACTAGAATTGGAGAATGAGGAAATTCGCGGAATCGAGATCAAGAACCTTACTCCTGAGAGATCCCGGGAGCTGAAATCCAGCATTCGTTGGACTTTCGAGAAGATGTATGAGAAAACCAACAAGTCTCCATAGGTCTTGCATGCAAGCAACACCAGACCCGTTCTCAACCTGACAAACAGAGTTCTCTTGTGTGAAGTCAGCCTTTTATCGTAGTCCGTGTCGCTTAGGGCAAGCCTGCAATTGCAGGCTCAAATATGCTCTTCATCAGTTCAACTACTCTGTCCAAGTCACCAGTATACAGTCCTACCGAGAGAAAGGTCAGCCCTGCAAGCAAAATGAGTGATCCAATGATTCTCTTTTCCGAAATGTCCATGTAGCAATCACACCTACATGTGTTTTTTCAGTATGTTTTCAATTTGGAGCTTGGGTGCTGCTCCAACGATGCGATCCACTTCGATTCCGTTTTTCATGACCAAGAGTGTAGGTATCCCCATAATATGGTATCGTTTGGCGGTCTCAGGGTTTTCATCAGCATTGAGTTTCCCAAATACAACTTGGCCAATATATTCTCTCGCTAGCTCGTCGATTATCGGAGCGATCATCCGGCAGGGACCACACCAGGGTGCCCAGCAGTCAACAAGCATCAGCGAGTGTTTCTTTATATTTTCATCGAAATTGGAGTCTGTCAGCAAAAGTGGCGTCGGTGATTTCTCGCGGATATCCGCTCTTTCCAACATTCGGCCTAGCTTTTTGGTTCGAATAGCTTCAAGCTCCTCATCTTTTCTTTCGGACAATCGACTATG
>CAYFWV010000010.1:0-3821 GCA_964346975.1 uncultured Candidatus Bathyarchaeia archaeon | reverse complement strand
GTCCAATCTGCTCAGGCCTGTAAAGTCAGCTTGCTCAATAGCTCCCCTCACCAGAAGAAAACGCGCAACATCCGAGGAATGAACACGTGCGAGGAAGAACCCAGCGCTTAAATACCTCTATCCTATTCTCTAGTAGTTTCCGGTTGGGAGATATCACCTCCTTTCCTGAGGGGATAAGTGTTTTCACCTCCCCCTCCCAACCATGACACCGAAGAGACCAGGGAAAATTCACGTCACTCCTAAGGTGACATCTTCTGCGAAGCTTCATCTAACTCTCCCCTTTCTCTAGCTTCGTTTCCTCACAGCCCCTAAGAGTCGAGATGGCGAACTTTAATGTGCTTGCGGTTCACGAAACTCTCACTAAGCGAGTGACTTCGGCCTTCCTCGTCATAAGTGCACAAGGTGAACCGCAGCCTTCCCCTACTTGAACAAGATTCTTGGTGCCACTCGTGATGATTGCAGTCACTGCGTGTGGAGAAGCAAGACTCGCAGTTGCGAGCGCAAGCCATAAACAGATGTCCACTATAGAAGAAGTGATTCGTCATGGCGATCAAGGCAGTGCTGTTTGATTTGGGAGGTACACTCGTCAAATATGACGTTGCGCATGCAGGAGAGGTCTTTCAGAGGATCCTGCTCTCGTTGGGCGTCTCCAGATCATTAGATGAGACAAAGAGTGCATTCTTGAATGCCGAGGAGGAAGCCAAGGATACTGGCCTCCTGGCATCTTTTGGCAAGATGAAATGTGAGCAGTATTGGCACCAGTGGGATGCTCTGGTCTTGAAACACCTTGGCATCGCAGAGAATGTAGAGGTTGCCAGAATCGTTCAGTCCAAGTGGTTTGATTTTGTGAACTTTACGCTTTACCCAGAAGTAGAGAATGTTCTCTTGGAACTTCAGCAAAGAGGGTTGAAGCTAGGACTGATAAGCACTGCCTATGAAGAGGAGATTCACTTCATTCTTGCAGAGGTAAATCTGGAGAAGGCCTCCTTTGACGTCATAGTTGGAGTAGACACGATCCAGAAAGTTAAGCCTGACAGAGGTATTTTCACATATGCGATCAGCAAATTGAATGTGCGGTCTGAAGAAGCAATGTTCGTGGGAGATCATGTGGAAGCTGACTATCGCGGTGCAGAGAATGCAGGCTTGCATGCACTGCTAGTTGATAGAACCGAGACCCCACAGAGTGGGCTAAAGACCATCAGAACCCTGAAAGAGATTCTGCCGCAAATCAATTAGATCCTTCCTTCAAGCCATGAAGCCTGAGAGAAAGCCTGATGAATCCATGAGGATCGTCGTCGGCTGCCAACTCGAGGAGTCCCAGAATACTCTGCGCGCGGCACTTTGCCTGGTGAACTGCTCTGCATTACTCAGAGCACCACTCAACGAAAACAGACTTCAATTAAATTCTCGTGAGATTCATCACGAGAAATTTTGAACCCTGCTTCAAGAGCCAACTTGTTGACAAGCATCCGATCTTGCTCTTTGGTGTCTCCTCTCACACCGTACCCTGTGAAAATCTCTTCTCCATCAGGTAGATTGACGTCCACAAAGACAACACTCAAGTCTGGTTTTTCACGAATTACTGCGTCCCATAAACAGAGTTGTCCATCTGATTTGAGGACTCTTCTAGCCTCAATGAACACTGCTCTCTTTCGATCAGGTGTCTTGATATACATGAGGGAAAAGAAAAATGTAGCTACATCAAAACTGTCATCCCTGAAGGGCATAGAACAAGCATCGCTCAACACCCATTGAGCATGAGAACCCCGCGATTTCGCTTCGATGATTTCTCGTCTGTTTATGTCCACACCCACTGTATTTCTTCCACATGTTTTGGCTATCACACCTTCTCCACCAGCACCAACATCTACGATGCAGCCCTCTAACTTCTTAGGTGCAACCTTCACCATTGGTTTTCTGGAAAGCTTGGCCAAAGTTTTCATTAGAAACTTAGATAACTCCCATCCCATCCTTGTCTCTCTTGCTGAGCCGTCTACGTCAGTTCCTGTTATACGACAAGTCCTACTAAAAAGAATTCACGAGTTCCAAAGCACCAGAATCCATTCTATCAGGGACCCCCGTTCCATTAGGCTAGGGAATGTATTGTTGTCCGTAGTGGCTGGCTACTGTGACGAGGTCGAAGATGTCAATTATTCCGTAGAGTTCTGCTAGGTCGCAGTCTGGATTCCAGTTGGGGTCTATTGGGGTAGAGCCATAGGCAATTGCTGCTATCACAATGTCGTAGATGTCGATTATCATATCGTTGTTGAAATCAGCGGGATGGAAGGAGAGAATCGTTACGCTGCAGTCTTCTACGGCGTGATAAATCTGACCTGCCGTTGAAAGAAGTACGTGTTCGATGAATGCAACTGGAATGATGGCATTCGGTTCAGGATTCAGCGGTTGATACTTGACTGCAAAATCAATCTCAAAGACAATGCCACTACCAGAGAATGATGGAGCAGGAGCCAGACTGGTCACAGCGAGAAGGTAGCTCCCTATGATGGGGTCGAATACATCAGTCACCCGCATGAGCGGTTCATGGAGAACTCCATCAGAGTAAGTCTCAACAGGGATTTTCACTACATGTGCTACGTATTCGAGATAGGTCGTGTTCCATTCTATCTCCAATAATATTCCATACAGGTCTTCAACATTGTCGATTCTAACTGTCACTGTGAAGATTTCTCCTATGCAGGAGTCAGGTCCTAGAACTACGGTCGCTGGGGCAAATCGAACTACTGTATATGCCCAGCCCTTTTCAGTCATTGCCAGCAGTGACATTGAGCATAACAGAAGTATCAAGCAACAAGAAACTCCTCTCCTCAAATCTTTCCCCAAACATACTGCACTTTGGAGTCAATTATGTGTTATGCAGGAACCCAACAGGAAGACCTCGTAAAGCCCACTGCACTCTCCAGTGCGTGAACAGTTCCGAGTCAGCGAAGAGAAGAAACTGGCAAAGTCCGCTTCATCTGATGAGGTGAACTGTTCAACCTGAGCTAGTGGATTCGTTTATTCATTTATTCAGAAGACTAAGCCATCTGCATAAACCGAACAGCTGGCACACCGAGCTAAAGGTCGGGGTTGTCAGAGTCTGCAGTTTGTTTGGATTTCTTTCTTGTCCAATATTCAATGATTGTGGTCCAGAGCTCTCGTTCTGTGCCAAACACATCAAAATAGTACCCAACTAAGCCATACACAACAATCACTAGTCCAAGTAACACTGCACCAAGAACATAGCCTAGTTGCCGAGTCACTATGTATTCAAATAATGATAGGAATGCGAGAAGTATCAGCCCTACTAGAATAACAAGAAGAGCAAAGTCTTTGCGACATCTCCTGAGACTCACAGCAACCAGTTAGACTAGTACGTCCACTGTATTTTACCTCTCCGATTTCAACACACCCAAAAATCCCACCAACAAAAACCTGCGAACAAATAGCCACAACAGACGAAAACTAGCACAGATGAGTTGACCTGTTCAACTTCTAGGATAGAACATTCATTACATCAGTAAGCCTCTGAGATTTCGTGGGAGTCTCAGATATCGAAAGCTTGGGTTCACCTGTGAAAACACAATGGAGAGATTATGGAGAAAAGCTACTTGGAAGAAGCTCCTGAGCAAGTTACTAGGAAAAGGAGTAGATGAAAGCCTAGCCCTTACGTCAGAACACAATAAAACCACACAAAGGGATTACTCGGCTGAAAATAGACACTAGTGTCTCTCTCACATCAATTCCTTCGCTTCAGTCATTGACAGCAAACCGCTTCTACGCCCTCTCTCAATGAATCTCTTCTTTCTGTCCATAGAATGGAG
>CAYFWV010000009.1:0-5220 GCA_964346975.1 uncultured Candidatus Bathyarchaeia archaeon | reverse complement strand
TATCCCGGTACTTCTCTTCAGTGTACACGCGAACCACATTTATGAAACCTCTCAGGGCTTCGAATATTCGAGAAACCTCAGAGAGCGGTTGAGCAAGTCTCTCACCCTCTTTTGTCCTTGAGAAGACTGGAATCTCCATCGGTGCCAGAAGCACTGAATGATGGTAAGGCACAGAAGGCACCGTGGGTACATCTATCACCACAACTTCCGGGTCCACACAGGCTTTCTGTGCAATTTGATCTCTCATTTCATTGCGGATTTCCTCGGTGCTGAAAAGCTTCGAGATGGCTTTATCTTGAAGGTGAAAGGTCTGATCATATGAGCATTTAAGTAACCTTCGTCGTTCAAGATTCTCCATGATGGTTCTTGATTCCTCGCAAAGTTTCAGCATTGTCCATACAGTATAGTCATTTAGGGCCAAGTATTCTTCGGGCGTTTTGTAGTCAACCAATCCCAATGCATCTTTTGCCTTTTCCATGGCTGTGGCGAGCATTATCTGCGCAGCTCTGCTGACTCTGTGGAAATAGATGCTTCTGAAAGACTCTATTCGAGCCAGAATGAAAGATTCTAAGGCTGAAAGTGCGCCGACGTTGACTGCGAGGTTCTCGCTTACAACATCCAACATTTGTATCAAGCGGTGGACATCCACGTTGCCATATTTCGCTCCAGTATGGTAAGTGTCTCTCAAGACGAAGTCAAGTTTGTCAACATCTATGGCACTCTGGATGATCTGATCCAAGTAGGCCCTTCCCTTCTGTCGTAATGATCCGACAGCTAATTTCGCTATTTCCTCAGCACTGAATCCTTCTCCTCGGATTATTTCGCATAGTTCGGATTTCTGAACAATCCAGAGTGTCATCTGCTCATGATTCTTGTTCAGGTATTTTTCGAGCAAATGCTCAAAAACATGTGAGAATGGTCCATGGCCCACATCGTGAACTAGGGCTGCTAGGCGAATTATAGCTGTTTCTTCTGTTGATAGATGTTGAAGGATGTTCGGGTTCCTGACCAGCTGCTGAGCGAGGTACAGGGTACCGATTGAGTGTTCAAATCGTGTGTGATTCGCCCCTGGATAGACATATTCGGCTCCAGCCAACTGCCGAAGCCTATGAAGACGCTGCACTGGAAAGGAATCCACTATATCTTTCTCTATTTTAGTAACGTATACATAGCCATGGACAGGGTCTTTTATTTCGCCCCAGTTCTGACCCATTGGAATCGAAGCTCCAACTTTTATCTTCGACATCACTATTTAAACAATCAGTCCCATGATTGTTTGTGCAAGAAGGCGAGCAGCAATGCTGCGAAAAGACTGTGGCGTTTTCATATGCCTCGAAGGGATCGATGGTAGTGGAAAGACTACCGCCGCCCATCATCTTGTCGAGAGTTTGAAGAAGCGTGGGTACACCGTTGTCTATACTGCTGAACCTAGCAAAGGCGCTATAGGCAGAATTGTCAGGGAATCTATTCTTCAGGGTGGTCGACGGCTTCCTAGAGTTCTAGAGGCCGTCCTTTTCGCTGCGGATCGAGTTGACCACATGGAAAGAGAGGTCAAACCTCTGTTGAATGAGGGAAAGATCGTCGTCTGTGATCGGTACCTTTACTCTTCAATCTCCTATCAGGGAGCAGACAGCACAATGTTGGAGTGGGTTCGAGAAATCAATAAACATGCGATCCAACCGGATCTTGCGGTATACATTGATGTTCCGCCGGAAGTTGTGATTGATCGGATCAAGAGGAAGAAATCCATCATGGAAACGCTGCAGATTCAGAAGAAGGTCAGGGAACGCTATCTCAGTTTGGCTGCGGAAGGACAGCTCGTGATGGTTGATGGAAACGCTGAAAAATCCAAAGTTGCCCAAGACGTTGAAGATCTGGTCCTCAGCTTTCTGAGAAAACATTAAGTTTGTATTCGTTCTGTTGTCAGAGAGAGATCCCACTCTTTGGTCGCTTCTTTTCCAATGTAGTCGATTACAAAACTGATCACTTCCTCAGCATGTACATGGCGAGGCCCACGTTCGTGAAAAACTGAAAGCTCCACAGAGTTGACGTCAAACCCAAATCTCAGCATATAATAGTCGAATTTCAAAGGCCCTTTTCCGCGTCTATCCTTGGAAACATAGTACTTGAGGATACATAGAAAGTCTAGAACGGTTAATCGTTTCTCTGTAATCTCAGCATCTAGCAAAGCCAGTTCCTCCCTGTCGAGAAAAGTGAAGGCGGCGGCTTCTCCGATGCCCACTTCAAAACTGACTTCGCAGTCTGCGTTTGCCCAAATATGAGAACCTGTGAGTTCGCCAAGTCCATACTTGCGTTGATTGAGTCGATGAAAAGCGTGGGCGACTGCTAGTTGAATCTGCTGCAGTGAAGCTTTGAATGTGAGAAAGGCTATCCCATGAACATTCTGTGAGAAGTTTTCGAACTGTCCTAGCACCTTTCCAACCTATGTTCTCCTGATTTTCCTTAGTCTCTCAAGGGTGTCTAGAAGAGAAGCTAGAGCTGAGGTAAGTTTCTCCAGTCTCTCTGCATCTTCTTCACTCTTCAACTTCTCCTCAATGACCTGCATCTTCTTCAGCACAGTGTTTTCAAGATTCATCATTTGAGTTTGGTTTCTACTTTCTCCAGCTTCGCCTTCCTTCAACATGAGGACACGCTTCTTGCACTTGGCACACCACAGCTCTCCACTTTTCAGTCTGAAGATGGGAGAGGCGCAAGCTGGGCACACGATCTCTGTAAGTGTTGCCCCCTGTTTCAGCATGTTTGCCATGTGTTGAATAACCTTGGAATCTTTAGACAACTTTAAAACCTCAAGCAAGTAATAGTATTGCCTAATAAATTTGAGGCTTGCTCTCAGTTTTCCCGTTTGGAGGCGCGTCAAAAATGGTGAGTAAGAAGAAATCCAAGGAATATGAAGAAAGAATGGAACAGGCTGTCATGGTGCTAGGTCAGGTTTCTGAAGACACGACGACCCCGCGCAACATTAGGAGAGCAGCAAAAGAGTCATTGCAAACGCTGCAGACAAGTGGATTGACTCCAGCAGTAAGAGCTTCGAACGCTATTTCAGTCCTCGATGACATTCTGCAAGATCCCAACATGCCACCATACACCCGAGTAAAGCTCTGGAATGTCATGAGTCTTCTGGAAGCTATCAAAGACTAGTGGAATGCAAGAGCATGAACGATGAAGCCTGATAGCCAACAATGATGGCGTATGGCTAGGCAAGAGTCTCGATCTTGCAAAGTCTGTGCGCGGACGATACGCTAAAGATATATTACTGTGAGGACATTCTGACTAGGGTTTCCGGAGGATGCCTCTTGAAATATGATGTAATAATTGTCGGAGCTGGTCCAGCAGGCATCTTCTCAGCCATCGAGCTTGCGGAAAAGACTTCGTTAAACACCTTGATTCTAGACAAAGGCGCATACATTGACAAGCGGCGATGTCCCGCAAGTCGAGGACTCGGCTGCCTAAACTGTGATCCATGCAATGTGCTTCACGGGTGGGGGGGAGCCGGAGCCTTCAGCGACGGGAAACTGACTCTATCTACCGAGGTTGGCGGATGGCTAAGGAAATACCTATCCGTTGAAGAGCTTGAATTACTAGTAAATCATGTGGACAAGATCTACACAAGATTCGGCGCTCAAAACAACGTTTATGGAGACGACGAAACCAAAATCGAGGAAATCGAACGAAAGGCATCGCTTGCCGGTCTAAAGCTCATTAGACAGCGAGTTCGACACATGGGGACAGAAAAGTGCGCAGGCACTCTCCGAAAAATGAGGAGCTTTCTCAATGGAAAAGTAAAGGTGAAAACCAGAACTGAAGTTAAAGGGCTCATTGTATCCGATCAAAAGGTCAAGGGAGTGGAAACAGTCAATGGTGACAAACTTCTCGCTAAATACGTTATTGCTGCACCTGGACGCAGCGGAGCTGAATGGTTAAAGTGTGAAGCCCAAGCCTTGGGTCTGAAGACACTGAACAATCCGGTGGATGTAGGCGTCAGAGTGGAAGTTCAAGCTCCAATTCTTGAAGAACTGACCAGAGTTCTCTATGAACCGAAACTTATCTACTACTCCAAGTTTTTTGACGATCATGTTAGAACCTTCTGTGTTGCCCCATATGGTGAGGTTATCACAGAATCCTATAACGGTGTCCTGACCGTGAATGGGCAAAGCTATGCAGAGCGAAAGACCAGCAACACCAATTTCGCCATCCTGGTGAGCACATCTTTCACGGAACCCTTCAAGGAGCCGATTGCCTATGGAAAATACATTGCCAGGCTAACCAATCTGCTGAGTGGAGGCATTATAGTTCAGAGGCTAGGGGATTTGGAGGCAGGGCGTAGATCAACTGAAGACAGGATTAGCCGAAGCACCGTGATACCAACCCTGAAGAGCGCAACTCCCGGAGACTTGAGCTTTGTCCTGCCTTACCGATATCTGTCTGATATACGAGAGATGCTTGAAGCCATGGACAAGATTGCACCTGGGCTCGCCTCAACTGACACGCTACTGTATGGAGTTGAGGTGAAATTCTACTCTTCCAGACTGGCAATGAACAGATTCTTCGAAACGCCTATCCAAAACTTGTTCACCATTGGAGATGGCGCAGGGCTGACTCGAGGATTAGTACAAGCCTCCGTTTCAGGCGTGGTTGCAGCCAGAGAGATCATGGAACGAGAAGATGGAGGCTTGTCTCCCAGACCGGAAGTTGCTGAGATTTTTCACTAGCATAAACACTGTCTGTCTATGTTTTGGGGGCACGGGGTGTGATGAACTGACTGAAGAAGAAATCGTTGCCACCCTAAGAAATTACAGGACTATCGCGGTTGTAGGCCTCTCGAAAGATCCTGGCAAAGCGAGTCATGAAGTAGCGAATTACCTGCGAGACAATGGGTACGAGATCATACCAGTCAACCCGACAGCTGACAAGATTCTTGGAACAGCAGTCTACCCGAGTCTTCTAGACATACCGCCTGAGAAACAAGAGAAGATTGAAATTGTAGCCATCTTCAGACCCTCTGAAGATGTCTCCTCAATATGGCAGCAGGTCATTCAACTATACAAGCAATATCAGAAACCACACGTAATCTGGATGCAACTTGGGATCACCAACAGAGACATAGCACAGAAAGCAAGAAAAGCGGGACTAACTGTAATAATGGACAAATGCATGATGCAGGAGCATAGTCGATTGTCCGAAAGAAAAGATGAGGAGCTT
>CAYFWV010000008.1:0-8539 GCA_964346975.1 uncultured Candidatus Bathyarchaeia archaeon | reverse complement strand
CCTGCAATGATGTCGTCGCTCTTCAGGATCATCGTGGCTGCTTCAGTTGAGGATTTGACAATCTGCTTCTTAACGGTCAGTGGCTCAAATACATCTGCCTTTTTCATGTCGCCTACTTTCGCATTGAAAACATCCACGCCCACCCATACCTGCTTCTTTTCGTGTGCAGCTCGCAACTCGGATATTATGTCTATCGGATCGAGGCCGCCATTTTCGGCCAAGGTTAGCGGAACTGCTTCCAGTGCCTCCGCAAAGAGCATGACTGCCAGTTGTTCTCTTCCAGGCAGAGTTTCTGCATAGTTCTTCAAGATGCGTCCTACTTCAAGCTCGGGTGCTCCTCCGCCTCCGACGATCTTTGGCTCTTCAACTACATCCCTTATGACGCAGAGAGCATCATGAATTGAACGTTCTGCTTCGTCCACGATCCGTTCGGTTCCGCCACGAATGAGAAGCGTGACTGAGTGGGGATCCTTGCAGCCTTCGATGAAGGTCATCTTGTCGTCACCGATTTTGCGTTCTTCTACCAATGCAGCGTAACCGAGATCTTTCTTGGTCATGCCATCCAGGTTTGTCACGATTTTTCCGCCTGTGGCTTTGGTCAACCCTTCCATGTCCGACTTCTTGACTCGTCGAACGGCTACAATATTCTTTCGTGCCATGAAATGCTGAGCCAGATCATCCATTCCTTTCTGGCATATCACCACGTCAGCACCGATCTTCGCTATCTTCTCCACCATGTCTCTGAGCATATTCTCCTCTTGTTTGAGAAACGCTTCCATCTGCTCAGGGCTTTCTATGTTGATTTTTGCATCAAATTCAGTTTTCTCGATTTCCAACGCGGTGTCAATCAAAGCTATTTTGGCGTTCTCAACTCTCTTCGGCATTCCTGGGTGCACGATTTCCTTGTCCACAACGATGCCATTTACGAGTTTTGTGTCCCGAACTGATTCTCCAGGTTTCTTCTGAATCTTCACATCGTCCAGATCCACTTTGTAGGCGGCTCCAGTCTTTTCCGCTACTGAAAGAACAGCCTGTACAGCCAGATCTGCTAGATAATCACGGTTCTCAGACACTAGTTTGCTGGCCATGGAAGTCATGGCGATTTTCTTAAGGAACGTCTTGTCTGTTGGGGGAACTTCAATTGAAATCTTTTCCAATGTCTCAAGTGCTTTCTCAGCTGCCTTCTTGTATCCGTCAATGATTATGGTTGGGTGAACATTCTTGTTTATGAGATCTTCTGCTTTGGACAGAAGTTCACCTGATACAACTACGGCGGTTGTCGTTCCGTCTCCTACTTCATTGTCCTGAGTCTTGGCTACTTCCACCATCATTTTCGCTGCAGGGTGCTGGATGTCCATTTCATCAAGTATTGTTCGACCATCACTAGTTATAGTGACGTCACCGAAGCTGTCGACTAGCATTTTGTCCATGCCTTTCGGGCCTAGTGAGGACTTTACTGCTTCTGCAACTATCTTTGCTGCCATAATGTTAGCGTGCTGAGCCTCTCTTCCTTTCGACCTTGAAGAACCTTCACGGAGAATTAGGACAGGAGTTCCTGATAATTCCGCTTGTGACAAATCTCTATCTCACCTTTTTGGTTATGCGGAACATGAAAAACAGACTTGGAATATAAATTTTTCTAATGCAGGCTTGGTCTGGAACGAGAAGGTATGGAATTCACAAGAAAAAGAGAGGGCGCTAGGAACCTGCGTCCAGCACGTCCTTCTCTGGTGGTGGCGACTTGATCAATCCATGTTTCATCAAGAGTTGTGTTGAGTTCATGGCGTTTCTGATGATAGCATACGCTCTGTCCCAGAGCTCCTGCTTTGTCGGCTTGATGCGGGCAACACCTTCTTTTATGCTCTGCAAGGCGCAAGCGACTGCTTCACGGGGATACACTTCCCATTCATCCATGCGAGGAACGATGTCGGTTTCTGTGATGCCGCGCTCTTCTGCGAAACGAGCCAGTTCATTTGCAGCTGCCACACACATGTCATCAGTCACTGTTTTGGCTTTGACGTCAAGTACGCCTCTGAAAATGGCAGGGAATCCAAGACTGTTGTTGATCTGGTTATCAAAGTCACTTCGGCCTGTGCCTACTATTTTTGCTCCTGCCTCTTTGGCTTCCCACGGCCAGATCTCTGGAATTGGATTAGCGCACGCGAATACGATACTGTTGGTAGCCATTTGACTCACCCATTCTTTTCTGATTGTGCCGGGGCCAGGTTTGCTCGCAGCTACGACAGCATCTGAGCCCTTGAGAGCTGCTTCGACGTCTCCGGTTGCACCTTCAGAATTGGTTTTTTGGGCTAGCTCATACTTCCATGGGTTTTCCTGTCTGACTCTTTCCAGGTCAGGTCTTCCAGCGTAGAGAATGCCTCTCGTGTCTGCGAGGATTATGTTTCCTGGTTTGAATCCGGCCTTGAAGAGAACGTATGCGGTTCTTGTATTTGCGGCTCCCACTCCAACTAACGTAATTTTGGCTTCAGACGGCTTCTTGCCAACGATCTTTAAGGCGTTGATCAAACCCGCCAGTATGACTGTTGCAGTTCCTTGTTGGTCGTCATGCCAAACCGGTATGTTGAGTTTTTCACGGGTTTTGTCAAGCACGTAGAAGCACTTGGGCTTGCTGATGTCCTCCAGGTTTATGCCTCCGAAAGTTGGTTCTATCAACTCACATGCGTGAACTATTTCCTCGGGATCTTTCGTGTTCAAGCAAATAGGGAAAGCGTCAACTCCTCCTAGGTACTTGAAAAGCAGGGCTTTACCTTCCATGACTGGCATCGCTGCTTCTGGGCCAATGTCTCCGAGACCTAGAACCCGAGTGCCGTCTGAGACCACAGCCACGTAGTTTGCACGGTTGGTCTGGCTCCAGACTTCCGAAGGGTCTTCTTTGATTTTTCGGCAGCTCGCGGCCACTCCCGGAGTATACCAGATTGCGAAGTCAGCTGGGCTTCTGATGGCGCATTTGGGCATGATTTGAGCCTTGCCCTCGTAGAAACGGTGATATGCTAGAGCTAGTTTGGCGGGTCGTTTTGCTTTTTCCAGTAATTCCTCAACTGTCACCTTTTTTTCGGTCATAGTTGTCACGTCTACCTCTTGTTGAGAGAAATAGTCCGTTTGACATCGACGGCATTTAAACGTTATGGAAAGTTCTCATCCTCCAAGATTCCGGCACCGCAAGTATAGGTAAAGTTGATATTTGGCGCCTTCCTACTACAAACGAAACCAGTATGAAGTGAGAAGCCGGATGACTACGAGGCCGCAAGCAAGTTCAGTTTTGCGATGGAGTAGCACAAAAAATCTTCTAGCCACTTTACTCTTTGCTGTGATTGTCGCTCTGCTGGAGTACATCGCTGTTTCCTTTGCAGCGTCAACCGGGATCAAGGATCCTGGCGGGCTAGCCTTCATGAGTGTCGTGGTCAGTCCCCTCTATGTTTTTGTTCCAACTGCCGTGGTTGTTACACTCACGGCGAGTTTTATGCATCTAACAACAAGCACAGTGAGAATGAAGCGGAGATCTGAAACGGCGAGAAAGCAGCAAGGTCGGAAGACTATTCGAAGAAGATTTCGTCTAGACTCTGTGCGACGATTCTCAAGGAGGCTTGGCCAAACCTCTAGAAGAATTCGGATCAAGATCAGGAAGACGTGGGGGATTAGGCAAGTTATGGACAGAGTAGACTCGGCTGGGCCTGTGATTGGCTACGCTTTGGCAATCATAGCCACATTCAGTATCCTCGTCCTTCTTGTCACAGCCGCAGCCTATCCGAAACTGGTTCCATCAACAACTGCAGGTTTCTTTCAAGGGAATCCTGTCTTTCTAGGCTTCGTGACATCCACCATCAGAGCAGCCCAAGGAATCTCAAGTGCACTACCTCCCATAGGCGCGATAGCCGCAGCGGCGCATAATGCGTTGATAGCGGTGGCGCCAGGATTTCGCACCACTCTTATCGCGTTCTTCAGCCCATTATCAACGGGTTTGGCCTCCCTTAGTCCAATTGCGAAATTTCTTGTGGCTCAAAACACTGCAGCGTGGTCAGCAGCAGCCGTTGCGATATTCTATCGACATTACGTCAGAACTCGTTCCTCCTCACGGTAGTCAGCAGCCATTTGAATGTGCGATAGCTTTTTACGATACCACTCTTGCTGAGAAGTGGTGTTCTCCCATTGGTTAGGCTCCAAGGATTCCAAAGACTCATGCCGGTACATGAAGCTTTGGACACGTTCTTGGCGAGACTTCAGCCCAGAAGACTAAGCGGGAATCGCCTTCCTGTCCAAAGGGCTTTGGAGAGAATTGCAGCTGAGAACATAATAGCTACACGAGATTCGCCTCTTTTCGACCGGTCAGCAGTAGATGGCTATGCATTAAGAGCAGCTGACACAAATGATGCATCAGAATCCGAGCCTAAGATACTGAAACTCGTCACGAGAGACCACCTTGCAGAAGGGGAAGCGAAGCAGATTTGGACTGGAAGTCCTCTCCCCAAGTCTGCGGATGCAGTATTGATGCTGGAACACGCCAAGAGAACCGAGCGGGAAATCAGTGTCTTTGCTCCTCTGGCGCCAGGTGCAAACTTCTCAAGGAAAGGTGAAGATGTGACAAAAGGGCAGATTGCTTTGAAGGTGGGAACGAAGCTGAAGCCACACCATCTTGGCTTGATAGCTGGATTGGGAATCAGAGAAATCGAGGTGGTGAGGAGACCAAAAGTGGCCATCTTGCCAACTGGCAACGAGTTGGTTGCTTTGGAAAATGAGTTACATTCACGCAACATAATTGAGGTCAACAGCATCATATTGTCGGGCATGTGCGCAGAACTTGGAGCTGAAGCTTTCTCGGTAGGCATTGCAAAAGATGATGAAAAAGAGATAGAAGACAAGATACTCGAAGGAACACGAAACGCTGACCTGCTCATCACTACTGGCGGAACCAGCGTTGGCTTTCATGACCTAGTGCCAGAAGTTCTGGAGAAGATAGAGAACCAAAGTGTAGTTGCCCACGGAATAGCAATGCGTCCCGGAATGCCCACAGCTTTGGCTGTTCACAGAGGAAAGCCGATTATCGCGTGCTCTGGCAATCCTGTTGCCGCCATGATTGGTTTTGAGGTGTTCGGTCGCCCACTCCTCCAAACATTGCTAGGCTGCAAAGAAGCTCGACACACAATAAGAGCCAGACTCCTGCGAAGAGTCACTGGAGTGCTGGGAAGAAGGGTCTTCCTGCGGGTGAGAACGTATGAGAACAAAGGTGAGTATTGGGCAGAACCAACTCGCGTCAAAGGCTCAGGAATACTCACAACAATGACGAGTTCCAATGGCTATGTAGTAATTCCTGAAGACCGAGAAGGGCTGAAAGAAGACGAGTTGGTTGAAGTTCACATGTTTGACTCCCTTGGCTGAGTTGGGAAGAATGTTCAAGAAACTACTGAGTCTGGATGACGCGATGCAGATGATTGAAGAATCTGCGTCTCTCAAGCCCCTTGAAGCAGAAACGGTGCTATTGACGAAAGCAGTGGGCAGGGTTCTGGCAGAAGACCTGATCTCTCCGATTGAGGTCCCGCCATTTGACAGGTCAACTGTAGATGGGTACGCCGTCATAGATGAAGATACCTTCCAAGCGGAAGAGAACAAACCCGTGAAACTACAGCTGACTGGAAAAGCTGAAGTAGGGACAATTCTCAACTTGACTTTGAAAAACGGCAGCGCCGTTGAAATAGTGACTGGAGCACCTCTACCCGCTGGCAGCAACGCTGTTGTCATGATGGAAGATACGATGAGAGATGCTGAGGAGATCAACGTTTACAAGGCTGTTGCAAGGGGTGGAAACGTGATGAAGAAAGGCTCGGACATTCGCCGGAATGACACCGTCCTGAGCCGTGGCACAGTCTTGTCTTCCCGCGAGCTAGGTGCTGCAGCTGCCTTGGGATTCCCCAGTGTGAGGGTATTCAAGAAACCCGAAGTAGGTGTAATCTCCACTGGAGCGGAGATAGTGTCACCGGGAAAGCCCCTGCTTCCGGGGCAAATATTTGACATAAACACCTTCACCTTGACTGCAGCAGTCACAGAGTTAGGCGGAACTCCTGTGTGCTTTGGAAATGTAGCCGACGACGACGTCGAATCGCTCAAGTTGACGCTGAAAGAAGCGATCTGCAAGACAGATTTGGTCATAACTTCCGGCGGAGTCTCCGTGGGACCCAAAGACTATGTTCCGTCAATCATCAATACTCTTGGAAAACCTGGCTTGCTCATTCACGGTGTTGCTGTCAAGCCCGGTAAGCCAGTTGCAGTCGCGCTCATCGGGAACAAGCTGATTTTTTCTCTTCCAGGAAACCCTACCTCATCACTTATGATGTTCCATTTACTTGTGAGCCCCTTCCTTTCAAAGTTGGTCGGCAAGAAGGAGAGAATTCTTTCCACCGTAAATGCTCGCACCACCAGGAAGATGTTCGCTGCACGAGGACGACAAACCTTCATTCCAGTCACCCTTTCAAAGAATCATCATAATCAGCTTGCAGCCTCACCTGCAGCCACTGGCCAGTCAGGAGCGATAACAACGTTGGCACACGCAGATGGCTACATTGCCCTGGACAGAAACGAACAGTTTGTGGAAGCAGGCAAGGAAGTGACGGTGTTTTTGTTCAAAGACTTGGTGAAGTGAGAGACTACCTCAAGGTTTTCCTCTTCACACTCACGTAGACTGTCCCTATCCACGTGAGAATCAAGTAGGCAGTGTACACGAATATTGGAAAAGCAAGACTCGTATCGGAACTGGCTTGATAACTGGTCACAAATGCATTGAGCATGAGCGTGCTGTATGTGGTACCTATAAAGAACAAAGCGAGAACGGGCCACAAGGTCCAGCGTTGCAGTCGATACAGACCGAAGGCCGCGACAAAACTCAAGACAGCCATCAAAGCAACGTGAAAGAGACCGAAGCCGAAAACGGCGAGAACCAGGAGATTCAGAACACCAGCGGCAAAGTAGAACAAGGCAAAAAAGAATAACCCTCTGTACTCCATCTTCAAGATTGACGTCAAGTCCATGAACAAGCCTTCTTTCAAGGTATCGCTATACGCAAAGACGTAATAAAACTATTTCCCCACCGTTTTCCGCTATTACTACCCTGTCTAGGCGCACGTCAAAAAAAGGAAAGGGGTTATTGATGCTATTATCGTGTTAGGTAGAAGCTTAGATAGACATAGCAATTCGTTCCAGGTTCTGCAACAGCTCTGAATTGGAACTCCTCAGAGGGGATATAGAGCACTAAGTCTAGATAGGAGTTGTCTATGGTGAAAATTTGACTATAGGCTGTGACAAAGATGGAAGTTGTGGTGGAGTTGATATCATAGATATATCCCCTGAGTTCGATGGTTGCTTGTTCTGCATCACTCAATCCAGTTACATACATTAATAGGTGCATACGTTGAAATCCATCAGCGTGGTATCGTTCACTTGATTCTGATGCTCCACTTCCCAACGCATGACTATACCATACAGTTACGTCTGTTCCCTTAAGCCAATTTGTCACGTTCACATTCCTCGTTGAGTCTCCTTTCGTGTCATATCGTCCAGCTATGTCCACGACATCGAAGATGTCCACATCTCCATCCCCGTCCAAGTCTGCCCAAGGATCATACGGAGCACTCGATGTTAGCTGAATGACAAAGGGGGAGGACAGTAAAACGATAGCTATGATGAAATTCACAAACGTTAAGCGTGAGATTCTCAAAATCATGTCACCTCCTTTCCCATCTTGCCCCGAATATTAGCATCTGGAGAATATTAAACCCATATAGAACTGTTTTCCAGGAAAAAGGAGGAGTGCGCAGGATAAAAGTCAGGTGACATCTCCATTCTGTGTATGGGACGCTAGAACCTGCTTCTATCAGGGTTTTTATGCTCCTGAAACTGGGTCGCAATGATTCACGTTTGCATACACCTAGTCATGCGCGCGTATTAGTAAAGGCAACTTGAATACTGAACACATGATGAGAGTTAAAAAAGTCTTAAGTTCTCAATAGCCAAATGTGTTTAGAATTGGTATTGATTGGAGACTTTTTCGCTTTCAATGATGCCGAATAAAATTGTGAAGGAGGTGAGAGGTTTAGAGATTAAAGAGATGTCTTTAGAAGAGAAGTATGACAAGCTCTACGATCAATATGTCCTTACAGATGTCACAGCCATTGCTTTCGTTAAGGAGAAGGGGCTTACAGATGAGTATTTAGAGTACTCGATGAAGGCTGCTAAAAAGATGTTGCCATCAGTCTTGGGTTATGCCTTCAAGGCTATCAAAATGCTGTCACCAGGAAGAGCCTTCAAAATGTTTGTCGAGGGCTTCTTTAAAGATGATCAAGTTACGGAGCCGTTGTCCAACACGGAAATCGACAGTCTTTCTGACCGAGAAGTAGTAATTAAAACAAAGAACGCTGTGGTGTTAAAAAGGTATAGAGACATGATGAAAAAAACAGGTCTTGAACTCGATTTGAAGGAGATGTACGGATGGTTCAACGATCCAGGTAAAGAGATGTTTAAGGATTTAGGGTTT
>CAYFWV010000007.1:0-10445 GCA_964346975.1 uncultured Candidatus Bathyarchaeia archaeon | reverse complement strand
GCCTTGCAAACGGTTGCCTCAGTTGGCTGTCCCGAATGCAACAATGGTAACGTTGAGTTTCGCCACGACAAGACATACAAAATCATTCGTTTCCATTGTCGCCACTGCAACCATGAAACTTCCTACCGAATCAAGATGCCGAAGCCAGGGAGTTTCCAGGTCATACCGCACTTTGAGAACGGGATCAGAATTGGAGACAGAGTCGTCGACTTTTACCATCCGAAAACAAAACGTCAGCGAATTGACGCTCAGGTTCTGAGATTCACGCATCGGATCGAGAGTGGCACAATTCACCTTGGCGGTGAATGGTACGTGGATGCAGTCCTGGGAGGACTGCACGATCAGAAACGGTACTATGCCAGCTTCAACGAAGTAGTGCAACTGTGCAGGTGGAACGAAATGCAACGTGAACATGAGAAGCGACTGCGGGAACTTGAAAATGTCCTCGTATGATTTTCTGTAATAGTACTGGAGAGACTCTTTTTAGCAGCCACATGAGAACTTGCTCAGCTTAGTCTATAATGCTCGTCGAGCCGATTCTGTTCGGCACTAGGCTCAGCAAGCCAGCGCACAAAGCTTTTGTCCACAGCTGGTCAAGATATTCTGAGACCAGTAGAAATGTCAACCATCCACAGGAAGGTCTCGGAGATTGCACGAGACATAGCCGAGATGAAGATACGAGGGGCAGGCAACATCGCAAGGCATGCAGCTCAAGCGCTTGTCACGACCGCCCGAAATTCCAAGGCAAAGAAACCCTCAGACCTCTTGGCTGATCTCGAATCTGCTACGAAGCTTCTCTTGAGGACTAGACCTACTGCCGTGTCCTTGCCAAACAGCATACGCTACGTGATGTCCCGAGCGCACACGGGGCACGAACAGCACTTGAAACTCAAAGCCCTAAGGAAACTCATCATCGACACAGGCAACACCTTCATTCAGAACTCCGCCCAAGCGGTTGGGCAAATCGGAGAAATCGGTGCCCGGCGAATAGAAGATGGAGACTCCATCATGACTCACTGTAACAGCGCAGCAGCCACCGCCATCTTCACCACAGCCTTCAAGCAAGGCAAATCCTTCAACGTCTTTGTCTGTGAAACCAGACCACGATACCAAGGCCGGATCACGGCTCAAGAATTGAGCCAGGCTGGGATCCCGACATCCTTGATCGTGGACAGTGCTGCACATTCCTTCATGACTAAGATGGATAAAGCCATCGTGGGCGCGGACACAATAGCTGCAAATGGCGCTGTCGTAAACAAAATTGGCACATCCATGGTAGCCTTGGCAGCGCATGAATCACGAGTTCTCTTCTTCGTGGCTGCAGAAACCTACAAATTCAGCCCGGAAACAATGCTTGGGCAGCTGGTTCACATCGAAGAGCGTGACACATCAGAAGTGATTTCGAACAAGGAACGGACAGCAATGCCACACCTCATTGTACGGAATCCAGCGTTTGACATAACTCCTCCCCATCATATTGATCTGATAATCACAGAGAAAGGCATCATTTCTCCTCAGGCTGCCATCACCATAATCCAGCAGGAGTTCGGATCCACTCGAACAGATGAGTTGATGAAATACCAAACAAAGCCGCGTGATTAACGGAATAGAATTCCGACGGCACCAGCTGCAAAAGACTTAAGCGACCTGGGTCAACTTAACCTACCAGTGCTGAGAGGTTTGATTCTAGTGGCAGGAATAGTGGTCGTTAGAGACATCATGTCAAAAAAGATCAAAGCTGTTAGACCAGACACACTCGTGAAAGAAGTCGTGGCCACAATGAACAAGTTCGACATAGGTTCCATCATTGTAGTGAAGGGAGATCGCCCGGTGGGCATAATTACTGAACGAGACATTCTGCGACGAATCGTAGAGCCGTGCCTCGCGCCAGAAACCTTGCGCGCGAGAGAAGTCATGACAAGTCCTGTGGTCTCCATCGACGCCAACACCAGCATTGACGAAGCCGCCAATGCTATGGCTAAGAAAGGAATCAAGAGACTCCTGGTCCTGGAAGGGGAGAAGCTTGTTGGGATCCTCACTTTCACAGACATAGTGACCCAAGTGCCAAAGATGCTGAGCATACTGGAGGAACTGGTGCGACCGCACCACCGCTCATACTGAACTGAGTGGGCTCGCGAAATAGAGACCACTATGTAACAACAGCGTAGCCGTCTATTTTTCCAGCAAGTTCACGTGTGCACTCAAAGCGCGCGAGTATGCGTATGAGAAACACGAGGAGTCTTGTATAGAAAGGAAGGGTAGCGTCAACACTTGCTTCGTTGGAATTCTTTCTCGGTTTAGCTATTGATTTTCTGAGTGTTCAGGGTCAGCACGTTCCAAAGATGAAGTGCCTCCACTCATTTCTCATCAAAAACCAGCTTTTCCTTTCTCAAAGGCAGTTCCTTGTCGGAATACTCTTGATTCGCCATCTTCCTTATCTTGATGAGCTTCTGAAGTCCTTCCGGGGTTTCCTTTTCGTAGATGTTGATTTCTCCTTCGAATATGCCGACAATCGCTCGGACTTCGTGTTGTGGGTGAATCTCGGGGTCCAACACGGCAAGAGTTGTGAAGCCTTTTGACTTCAACTCTGGAATCAGCGCATTTATCCATTTTCTCGTTTGAACGGTGTGATGCTGTAGTAGCACATCTGAGATTATTTCTATGCAGATCCTTCGGGGGGATTTGGGAGCGGCGTCCAATTCGTGAAACGCTGAGGTTAAAGCTATGCTAACGTTAGTGAGGTTTTCAACGCCTTTCAGCTTTGATACGTTGGGCAGAGTTTTGATGATCTTATCTGCTTGAGGGTTGCAGACGAAGAGATAGAAGTTTGACGGAAATTCCTCCGCCAATTTCTCTGTTCCACTAGCCTTTGTGATGACGTGAAATGTGATATGTCCTTCTTTTGCCCCTGCTTCAAGAAATCTTCTAATCAGCAAGTCTCTTTCGTCACATGAAGGTGAGGCCAACACGACAGCATGGTTTCGAGGTATCCCGCCATGAAGCATGTCATCAAGGTCTTCAACGCCAGAAGGAATGAGACTGGGGAGAGCAAGCTGGTCAGCAGCTTCAGGTTTGAAGGTTTGAGGTTTAGGTCCTAAGTAGCCTAGTTTTGACTCTGTCTTTTCTATGTCTTTCTTGGCTCCTACCTTCTGGAAGATTTCTAATGCTTGACAAAGGAGGTTCCGAGCTTCTTCTCTGTCTCCTTCTTGGTCCCTTTCCATGTAGACTCGAGCGTATTCATAGAGGAGACATCTAGCGAGATTGTAGGCGTCCCATCGTGGTCCATTCCATGCTTTGAACTCCTGCAGACTCTTTTGAAAATGGTCAAACGCTTCTTTCCATTTCTTCTGAGCACGAAAGAGCACTGCTCTCAGAGCATTCGCATAGGCAGTGAGCCTCCGGCTCCCGACTTCGGATGCGTACCTGTGCATTCTGTCAAGCAGGTTCTTCGCTTCATTGATTTCACCAAGCTCTATGTACGTCCATATAAGAATTGAGTGCGAAAAGGTCAGTTCAGGTCTTACGCCGACTCTTTCGAGGCCTTTCTCTACTTTTTCGAGACATTCTCTTGCTTTAACATAGTCTCCCTTGTCGAAATGGAGCCATCCGAGATAACCGTAACTGGTGCCGATTGACTGGAAATCCTCTAGGCTTTGGGAAATCCTCAAAGCTTCATTATAGAGTTGTTCAGCCTTGTCCCACTCTCCCAAAACCTGCGAGATGTATCCAAGCATGCCAAGAGACAGGGAGAGATGGGTTAAGTTACCAGCTTTTCTATCAAATGCCGCTGATTCTTCTACCAAGAGAAGTGCCTTGTCTATGTTCCCCATTCCAAGATAAATTTCCGCTAGACCAGTTTGAATCCATGATTGAAAGTAGATGTCTCCAACCTTTCTCGCCAGTTCAAGTCCCCGCTTGAAGAGCTGGAAAGCATATTCGTACTCTTCTTCTGTCTGCGTGTATGCAAGAAGCAGAGCAGGGAGATTGGTGTAAATACGCAATGCAGTTTCCATGTGACCGTTATCCAAGGCTGTTTTCAGGGCTCTTTCCATGCATTCCCTGCCTTTCTTCCCGTCACCCATGAAGCCGAAAATCGTTCCCAAGCTAGCGTACGAGCTTGCGATTACTTCAGATGCATCCAGCTTTTTGGCAAGCTCAAGAGCTTTCTCAGCCGACGAAAGAGCTTTCTTCAAATCTCCAACACGGTAATACATATGCGCCCTATCCTCGTAGAGACTTGCTAGCTCAACACTTGCTGGATCAGCTTCCAGAATTTGCAGAGCCTTCTCGTGGTGTTCTTCGGCCTTCTTTGGTTCCCCCATGGCATCCCAAAGCAGGTTCGCCATTTTGCGATGTAGTCTAGAAACCTTCTCGTTCTCATTCAGTTGCTTTCTTAATACTAACGCCTTACTCCAATTGCTTATGCAGATGTCAGATTCTCCAGCAAGCTTCTTTATGTCCCCAATTCGTTCAAGGACATACGCACTCTGTGCGAGTTTATCTTCCGTTTCTTCGAGCAGTTGAAGGGCAGATTGGAAATAGGAAGCAGCTTCGGCATTGGCATAGATATTCGCAGCGTTATCTCCCGCTTTCAAGAAATAGTCAAGCGCTTTTTCTTTGTCTCCACTCTCGAGGAAGTGAAGGGCCAATTCTCCCAGGTGGTCCTGAATTTCTTTCGCGTATAACTTCTCCAAGGCATGTCCTACAACCCCATGAAGTTTCTTACGTTTGAAATGGCCAACTTCTTCGTGCACAACATCTCTAACTATGATGTCGGCAAAGGAACAAACATCTTCTCCGCGTACGACCCCTTGTTTGAATAATCCTGTCTGCAGCAGTTTATCCATTGTCTCAGAGAGTCTGTCTTCATTGGTGCCTGTGATGCTCCGTAATGCGTCAAGAGTGAAATCCTTTCCGATAAAGGAAGCCATAGTCATCACCTGAAGAGATTCATCATCCAGCCGGCTTATTCTCTTCTTTATGACATTCTTGACAGTTCTCGGAAACTTGATCCCGGAAACTTCCTTAATCCTCCAATTGCTTCCTTCAAGGAAGATGATTTCTTCTTCCTTCAGTGACCTTATCACTTCTTCAACAAAGAAGGGGTTACCCATGGTCTTCTCGAAGATTAGATCACAAAACTCTTTCGGAACCTCATCTTGCCCAATTATCCGTTTGATCATTTCAGAAACGTCCTCAAATGACATACGCTTCAATGGAACAGTATGGAGTAAACGTTCTCTGTTTAGTTCTGTCAAGACAGAGGATAGAGGATGTTTCTCATCGACGTACGTGTCCCGATAGGCGCCTAGGAGGAGTAGGGCGTCTTTGTGGACTCCACGAGCCAAATACTGCAGCATTAGGAGTGAAGACTCATCTGTCCACTGTAGATCATCAAGGATGACTAATAGCGGTGTTTCTCTCGAAATATTGGTGATGAATTGTGTAACTGCTTCGAAGAGTCTGTCACGACTGTGCTCAGGGCTTAGGGGAAACGACTGGGGAAAAGTTCCAAGCTTTTGTCTGAGTTCTGGAACTAGCTTTGAAACCTCGATTGGATAGGAGCCAATTACCCTGAAAAGCTGCTCTGGAGTGCAGGTTTCCAGGTAATCTTTGATCACCTCTTCCCAGAGGACGTAAGGAGGTACTCCATCCATTCTAAATAGCGCGGGACACCTTCCAGAGAGGACCTGCATCCCTTGAGAACGAGCATAGGCACCTAACTCTCGAGCTAATCTTGTCTTGCCAATCCCAGCTTCACCATGAAGAAACACAATGCCACCGTCTCCCTTAATTGCTCGATTCGTAGCTTCCCTGAGTGCTTCCATCTCTTTGATCCGGTTAATGAGCTGAATCTCTCCTGCTGCAACTGGACGTGGGCTTGGAACAACAACACTTCGCTTGTCAAAGGGCACACGAACTACTCCACGATAATCTCAAGTATATTCTCTAGTCTATCGTGAAATCTTAAAAGCATATCTCAATGCGCACGCCTTCCCATGTATTTATATTCAGTACAGTATTTTCTCTACAGCAGTTGGAGAAGACCTTAGCGATGCTTTTGAGCAACGACGAGAAAATCCAAATGTATCGGGACATGCTGAAAGTCCGATTCTTTGAGAACAAAGTCTTCGAACTCTATGGACAGAATCTGGTACCCGGCACCATTCATCTTTATGCCGGAGAAGAGGCAGTCGCAGTCGGAACCTGCGCAAATCTGCGGAAAGACGACTACATCGTGAGCACCCATCGTGGTCACGGACATTGCCTGGCAAAGGGTGCCAGTCTTGATCGGACCATGGCTGAAATCTTAGGAAGAAGAACAGGGTACTGCAAAGGAAAGGGTGGCTCCATGCACATAGCTGATTTCAGCATCGGAATGCTTGGAGCTACGGCCGTCGTCGGCGCAGGCATCCCCATTGCCACAGGAGCGGGACTGTCCATTAAACTGCGGCGCACTGACCAAGTTGTTGCCTGCTTCTTCGGTGATGGTGCGTCTAATCAAGGAACCTTTCACGAAGGAATCAACATGGCGGCTGTCTGGAACCTGCCAGTGCTGTTTGTGTGTGAAAACAACCTGTATGCCATGGGAACCCGGCAGACGCAAGTCATGCTGCTGGAAAACGTGGCGCAGAGAGCGTCCGCCTATGGGATTCCAGGAACCAGTGTGGATGGAAACAACGTGCTCGATGTCTACGAAGCCACTGCGGAAGCATGCAGACGCGCAAGAAATGGTGAAGGCCCGACTCTCATCGAGTGCAAAACATACAGACACAAAGGTCATTCCCGCTGGGATCCAGCAACCTATCGACCGAAAGAGGAAGTGGACGAATGGTTGATGAGAGATCCCATTCGACGAATGAAGGCTCACCTCTTGGATCATGGAATCCTGTCCGAGGTCGAGGCAACGAAAATCGAGAGGGAAACATCTACTGCAGTCGAAAAAGCAGTCAAGTTCGCCGTTGACAGCCCATTTCCTACAGCGGACGAGGCGTACGAGGACATCTACGCTTGAAGGAGAGTTCAAGGAACATGCGGAAAATTACGTATCGAGATGCACTCCGCGAAGCCCTGCAGGAAGAAATGCGACGAGATCCAATGGTGTTTCTCCTCGGGGAAGACATAGGCCGATACTGGAGCGGAGCCTTCAAGGTTACCAAAGGACTGGCTGAAGAGTTTGGAGACGATCGCGTCAGAGACACCCCCATCAGTGAATCAGCAATCATCGGAGCAGCCGTGGGCGCCTCAATAACAGGCATGCGTCCTGTAGCAGAAATCATGTTTGGTGATCTGACAGCACTTGCCATGGATCAAATCGCGAATCAAGCAGCCAAAATGCGCTACATGTTTGGTGGTCAAACCACAGTGCCTTTAGTCATTCGAACCCCTTTTGGTGGCGGAGTAAACATTGCCACGCACCACTCTCAGAGTCTCGAAGCATGGTTCATGCACACACCAGGACTGCTAGTGGCAGTCCCATCCACTCCCCACGATGCAAAAGGACTGCTGAAGACAGCAATACGAAACGACAATCCTGTTGTGTTCTGTGAACACAAGCTCCTCTATTCCGTTGAAGGCGTAGTACCGGAGGAGGAATACACGACCCCATTTGGAGTTGCCGATGTCAAGAGAGAGGGTGAAGACGTGACAGTACTTGCAACTATGTTCATGGTCCACAAGGCGTTGAACGCAGCAGAAACACTGGAGAAGAATGGGTTGAGTGTGGAGATTGTTGACCCTCGAACCCTGGTTCCACTCGACAAGAAGACAATAGTTGAGTCAGTGAAGAAGACAGGACATCTAGTTATCGTGAGTGAAGACTGCAGGACAGCTGGAGTCACCGCAGAGATTTCCGCTGTGATTGCTGAGGAAGCAATCGACTACCTGGATGCACCAATCCAGCGCCTCGCCAAACCTGACACGCCAATACCATTCAGTCCACCACTAGAGAAAGAGATCATACCAAGCGAAGAGCGAATAGTAGCCGCTGTCAAGAAAATCCGGAGAAAGGAATGACCTAGCATGGTCACCAGAATAGTGATGCCAAGACTTAGCCTGACAATGAAGACAGGCAGCGTAATTCAATGGTTCAAGCAAGAGGGAGAACAGGTTGAAAAAGGCGAACCATTATTGGAAGTGCTTTCCGACAAGGTCACCTACGATGTGGAAGCTCCAGCGTCTGGAATGTTGGGCAGAATCTTGGCAGAGGAAGGAAATGACTTCCCAGTCGGCACCACACTTGGACTGTTGACAGCACCTGGTGAGGAACTAGCCGACACGGACCTCGAGATCCAACAAGAATCAAATGCTGAGCGTGAAGTTCAGAAACCACCCTCATCCCCCAACGAGATTGCTCCTAAGATCAAAACACGTGTCGTGGCTTCACCAGCCGCGAAGAGAATCGCGAGAGAACACAACGTTGATCTTGCCTTGATACCGGGAACAGGGCCTGAAGGAACGATAGTCAAAGAAGATGTTGAAAGATTCCTGCACCGATCAGAGCAACGTCGCGTGACGGAGGAAATCCCCTTAGCAGGCATCAGGAAAACAACTGCTGAACGCGTGACAGCTAGTTTTCAGACAGCGCCACACAGCTTCATTGTCATGGATGTTGACATGACAGAAGCAGCAAAGCTGAGAGAGCAAACGAACTCCTCCTACACGGCGATCCTTGTCCACGCTGTCGTCAAGGCACTACTCAAGCACCCTAGAGTCAATGCCTCTCTAGTAGATGGAAAGATCAAGGTATACTCAGACATCAACGTTGGCATCGCCGTTTCCACACCCCGCGGACTTGTCGTTCCCGTGATCAAAAAGGCGCAGGATAAGACGCTAGCGGACCTCGCGTCAGAGTTGACAGATCTTGTACGGAAAGCGAGAGAAGACGCTCTCTCAAGAGAGCAGCTGGAAGACGGAACCTTCACCGTGACAAACCTCGGAATGTACGATGTCAACTTGTTCATCCCCATAATCAATCCCCCTGAAGCCGCCATCCTCGCAGCAGGCACAATCATAGAGAAACCCGTAGTCGATGGAGGATCCATGCTTGCAAAGCCGATCATGACCCTCACTCTTGCATATGATCACCGAATTCTCGATGGAGCACCAGCAGCACTGTTCCTGAAAGAGATAAAGACGGAGATACAGGGCGTCGAGAAAGCTTGAGACCGAGCACGAAGCCGAGTTGAGACACTGGACATGAGATACGTACGCGATACCCATTTAACGAGAGCCGATCATCCATTGGAGTCCACATCATTGAGGAGACGGTTTGGAAAATTTTATGTGGCAGCATTCTTTCAAGACACTGGGACCATTCAATGAAAGCAGCCGTCTACTACAGTTTAGATAACATTCTAGTCGAGGAGGTGCAGATCCCGAAGATTGGGTCTCAGGAAATCCTCGTGAAGATGAAAGCATGCGGTGTGTGTGGCTCAGACTTGATGGAATGGTATCAGGAAACACGTGCACCGATGGTTTCAGGGCACGAACCCACAGGTATCGTGGCAAAAACGGGGAGCAAGGTTGAAGGGTTTGAGGAAGATGATCGCGTCTTTGTTCATCATCACGTTGCTTGTCTAACCTGCTACTATTGTAGACACGGAGCCTACACTTTGTGCGAGCAGTTTGCAGCGACCCATTTGGACCCTGGTGGCTTTGCTCAGTACTTCAGAGTTCCAGCCCCAAACCTCAAGACTGACACCCTGAAGATCCCCCATGGAATCTCCTTTGAAGAGGCCACCTTGATTGAACCGCTTGGATGCTGCATCAAGGCCTTGAATCGATGTGATCTGCAGTGCTCAGATTCAGTTGTAGTCGTGGGCGCAGGACCAGCTGGTATACTGACCACAATGCTCCTGCAGATCCTTGGAGTCTGTCAAGTCATCGTCACGGATTTCATCGACTACAGACTGAAAGCTGCCGAAAGACTCGGCGCAGACCTGACAATCAACCCAGAAAAAGAAAGCCTCATCGATCTTGTCAAGCAAGCGACTGACGGACGAGGAGCTGACCTAGTTTTCATAACAGCCCCAAACATCAACGGGTATCTTGCTGGACTTGAGCTCTGCAGAAAGGGAGGAACCCTGAGTGTCTTCGCCCCAACTCCACCACAGGATTTCATGCGCCTCAGCCCCAACAAACTGCTCTTCTCCGAGATCAGAATGGTGCCCTCCTATTCCACATCCCACGTCGAGACTCGCATCGCACTCAAGCTAATTCAGACAAGGAAAATCGACGTGGAAAAAATAATCACTCACCGATTTCCTTTAAGTAGAACTGCCGAAGCCCTGCAGACGGCGGCAAGAAACAAAGAGTGCCTCAAAGTGGTGGTCGTAAGTGAGGAATGAGCTCATGAGAGCAGCCATGCTCTATGGAATCAAGGATCTTCGAGTTGAGGATGTAGAAAAGCCTCAGATTACCTTTGGGGAAGCCCTCGTCAGAGT
>CAYFWV010000006.1:0-12709 GCA_964346975.1 uncultured Candidatus Bathyarchaeia archaeon | reverse complement strand
TATGGCGTGGGTCAACTTCAGAGTTCCATCTAAGTCTGTTTCACCTATACGAGCTATGTGACGAAACTCCTTTGACATCTTGACCCTCCAGTCTGCTGAAGCTAACTACCGAAAGTAAGATGCAATTTATATAAACTTTCCTTTTAATTGTGGATCCGTGCACACATTTCTTAGATCGCTTTGCACGAGATTTGACACCAGCTATTTATCGTAGAATCCGCAGTTGAGAAGTTAGTTTGCATCATTGCCACGCCCACGACTTCACTTCTAAACTGGTGAGAAACAGCAAAACATATAAGATATGTTACCAAATATATCAAATATGCAAGGTGCTGGAGCTGAACCGCCCCGAACTAAACGAGAACGCGTGAGGCGTACAACAATTATCCTAGAGGAAGACGAACGTGAATACATTGACAGACTAGTCAAAGATGGGAAAGAAGCAGGAATAAAACAACTTGTGTCTAAGATGCTCGACGTATACAGAAGCATGAGCATCTACGATTGGAAATACCCTGGGGAATACTATTCAGGCATCAGTCGAATCGCCTTCATTAAAATCGAATTCATCAACACACTGCTTCAGCACATACCTTTCGAGCAGCATTATCAAGTAGGCCGACATGCGGGAGAAGCTGCCCGAATAAGCACTGAAGCCTCCCTTGATATCACGGCCACAGATAGAGCACGATGGCCAGAGATCTTTAAACGTCTTCGTATTCATGGTTTTGGCGACTTCTATCAAAAAGACAAGTACATCATAGTCAAGTCCCCGTTCATCAACAACGAAGAACTGCATAGAGGATTTCTCGAAACCCTTCTTGGGACGGAGCTGGAAACCCGCACGACCAGCCCGCCTTTTGTCTATGAAATCATCTCTGAGAATGCTCAGTGATGACCGATGACTCCGCGCTGTTTGGCGGCGATGTAATCCGCAATTTGGATTTCAGGTTCATATATCTTAAATTCGTCGGCAAGTAATGGTAAAGAAAGGTGGAAAAGTTTGCTGAGAGTTCTGAAATCTAAAAGAGCAATTTCCCCAATCCTTGCAACGCTTTTGTTGATAGTGATCGCTGTGGCTGCAATAATCGTGACCTACGCTTGGGTAATGGCTTTTATGGGTGCGCAGACTGGGGCTGGTGGAACTATTCTTTCAATGGAAAACATCTACTGGAACACAACTGCTTATACTACTAGCATAACCGTTAGAAACATAGGTACAAGTGACGCTACAATTGCCCGCCTTTATGCTGGCATAGATACTTCAAACCTAATACAGGTGACCACTAGCACAGATATTGGCGATGGAAAAACTTTGCCTAAAGAGCAGACGGTCATTATAGTTCTGAAATGGCCAAACGCTTTGTCAGCATCCTGGACAAGTGGCGAGGTGTACTACTTCAAGGTGGTGCCTATAGCTGGAGCAGAGCTTTCTTTCCAAAGCGGACATGCTCCATAAAGCTCAGTCTTTTCGATTCCCTGACAAGTTTAAAAGTAGGTCAATACTTTTTTCAAAGGGTAGTCAAGCTCGAGTTGGATGAAAGTAACATGGAGCAAATCTTCAGCTGGGTGCGGATTACACTGGCATTATCTTTCCTGACCTACTCCTCATGGAGTGACCTCAAGTCCAGAGAGGTCAGCAATACTGTCTGGAAGGTCTTCGCACCGCTTGCTCTTTTGATAACATCAACTCAGTTTCTGTTGTATCCTCCCTTCTCACGATTTCTATTGCTGTCCAATCTGGATGCCACTGCGAACGCCTTCATAAACTATGGCATATCCTTCGCCCTAACCTCAGTTTTTTCTGTAGCTCTCTTCTACGTAGGTGCTTTTGGTGGGGCAGATGCTAAAGCTCTAATGTGCATTGCGCTTGCTCTGCCCGTGCCTCCGGATCTCTACTCACCCCTATCAGGCTTTGTCTCCTTTGTTTTTCCGATCACGATTTTCAGTAACGGTGTGATTGTGGCAGCTCTGAGCTTGTTCTACGCTCTTTTCCGCAACCTCATTTGGAAGCTGAGAACACGTCAGAGTCTCTTTGAAGGCTATGAAAATGAGAGTCTTCTACGCAAGATTCTAGCTGTGTCATGTGGCTACAAGATTTCCGTTGATGCTTTGGAGAATTCTTTCTCGTATCCTCTTGAAGACTTGTACAATGCTGACGGCTCAACAGGAAAGCGGCTTCTGTTGTTTCCGAAAGATGAGAATCGGGAGCGCATGGTTGAGGAAATAATGCGGGCTCGTACAGAGGGACGAATCTCAAACATGGTTTGGGCTACTCCAGGTTTACCCATGTTGATCTTCATAACAATCGGTTTGGTCCTAGCTTTGACTTTGGGAGACATTGTCTGGTTGATTATGAGTCAGCTTCTTTGAAGCTCAGAGTTTGACGGAACTCTTCCAACAAGCTTGTGTGCGGAAAACGGCACGTTCAGATTAGTCTAACACTGAAACAGCCCTTATGCCACGTGGATCGGTCACTGCTACAATAGCTGGGTTCGGAATCGTTTTGTCACATAGAATTTTGTAGATCAGCAGGTCATTGCCATCATATTGAGGGGTTATGCTAACGATGTTGGCCCCCGTTACGTTAAAGTTCTCCTTTTTCAGCGCAGCAATGGGCAAGGTATCTTCCCCTTTCACAGCCACATTCATCTCGGTAGATGTCACATTCAGAATTTTAAGAATGACAGAAGGTGCAGCTTCGAATCTGTATCCTTCCAAACCTATTGATGCGAGACTCAATGTAAATGTAGCGCGCACGGTTGAGATCGAAGTTGGTTGATTCCAGCTCAAGTTTAGTCCTTGATTGTAGAGAAGACTCATGTTGAAGGCTTCGTAGAAGCCATTGGGCAATTCATATGTCAGAACGACTCCAAGACCTGGATAGGCTTTTTTGAGATCTTTCTGCCAATTCACAAGGTTTGCTTGAAGAATAGATGTGTTATTCGCATTGCTTGTGTGGTTACTCAGGCTTGATTCTAAGAGTCGGATTGTGTTGAGTTTCACATGATCAACTAATGTAATATACTCCTCCCACCTTTCAGATTTGTAGTAGGTCGAGGCATTATACATTGTTACTGTTAAAGAAACCATCATGATAGCTATGATCATTATTGCGATCATGATGAATTGCCCTTTCTTGTTTTCACCGATTCTCATGGTTTTCATCCTCTTACAAGCTGCAGAATTAGAATTCTCGGGTCATATAGTGCGTCGTGGCTTGAGATGACGTAGGTAATGGAAGTTATGGAATCCAGAGAGGTAAATGCGTCCTCTTCTCCGAAGAACAATGGCGTCTCATTGTTAATAATCGAGCCATTTATGTTGTAGATGGTTAGGTTGAAGTAAATGTCAGGAGATAGGAAGATGAGCATTGAAAGTTTAAGTTCCTCCCACTTTGTTTTGTCGTAAACAAAATCGCTTAGGACTCTCTTTTCGTCGAGGTCTTGAAGCATGGCGTGTCCCATTCTTTCCAAGTCTGAGACTTCATACTGTGGGCTTGCTGGATAGGCTGCAAACAAGTTCACGAAGGTCAAGGCGGAAATGAAAATGAAAGAAGCAAGCAAAGTTTCAATGACCCGCATCTGCCCCTTTGAATTCTCTCTCTGCCTCATCAGCCTTCCTCCCATAGTGTCAGCTCTGCAACATATGTCATTCCAGAGAGAACAACAAAACGTCTGAGCTTTAATGCTGTTGTCGAACCCTCCTCGGATTGTCCAAATTGGAGAATTCTCTCTGAGTCCCAAGATGCCAACGGTCCTGTGATTATCACAAGGGTGGTACCCTCGCCAGGAAGTGGAAGTGACACTGTAAAGAGCAACAATGCATGATCCATAGCTTGAAGCCCAGGGAAGGTCATGTTCCAGAATTGAAAGTCACCTTCGCCCTGGTTGATCTTGTTTTCACTCGGATCGTCGCTTCCGTCCCAAACGCGAGTTAGCTGATCAAAGTCATATGCGTCAATTTGCTTGATTCGTCTCGCGCCTTCTGGCAAATCCTGTGTCCACCCGCGAAAGGTTAAGGTAACAGTGTCCCCGAAAGTGCTAATCTTCATAACGTCCTGCAAGTTTACACCTGCTTGCACTGTTACCAGTGTTGATATGCCTGCAACGGTTATTTTCATCACTCCGACAGCCTGATTGATCTCGTAGTCCTGCGGTAGCTCAATTGTCTGATTTCCCTCGCATCTGCCTAGAGCGTCTGTGAGAAAGATCCGAGCATCGTTGACAATTGCCAATGGATCATCGGTGTTTGCTTTTTTTGCTGTTGCCAGGATTGTTACGCTTACTTGTGCATTCGGAATAGGTCTTCCGTCTTCGTTGCGAGATACATTGACTGCAAAAAACACTTGGGTACCAACAATTGTGATGTCTGGCTCAACTTGGAAGGGTCTGAAAATACTCAGACTGAAGCCATACTGACTTAGACCCAGTAATTCTCTAACTCTTTCGTAGGTTAGATTCCATGGACTTTCAACATCGAGTCTTTGCACCTTGTCTAAGTCGAGCACAAACAACGAGGGTTGACCAGCCTTTGAGAGTCCGAAAAACTCAACGTCATCTTGTTCGAATGGGTATGCAGATCCCCACGCTCTCGGAGACCCAGTGCTGAGAAGCATAGTGTTGAATACATTGAGTGCAGTGTTCCTAAGTTGTTGTTCATCCACGTGACGCAGATTTAGATAGCTTATTGCTGGAACCGCCAGAACGCCGGAGATGAAGATGATTCCCACAACCACTATTGAGATGACGTAGTCGTACAACTCCCCTACCAAATGCACTCACCCCCTAGAGGACTATCTTCTGTGAGAGGATCGGATGACGATCTTGTTAGGTATTCCGTTCTAAAACGCATAGGACTCCGCTCCTTCAAGTCCCACCCACGTTCCGGTAGCGTTGCTAACACAAAGTGCAGTCGTTGCTCCTTCATCGCTCTGCACTGACGAGATCAGAACATCTACGTTTAGACCTGGCAGAAGCCAAGAAACAGCATAAACGTTAGATCTATCACGCAAACGTGCTTCCACAGACTGCCCTGAAAGTGTAACGTTGTCATACAAGAGCGCAACTGTGAACGCCTCTCCCTGAACGCTTGAGGGCAAACTGAGATCTTTTTGCAGCTCAACCTCACTGGAAGTCGAGTTTGCCAGAAAGTAGAGATTCCCAAATGAGTTGGATACGTAGTCTGCGATTTCTTTCAGCTCTCTTACTGCTATCTCTGAATTCAAATTGTCCACGATGTAAAAGTAATAGAAAGGCATGAGAAAAATCAGAACTATCAAAGCGCTTGAACATATCAGATGACTCATTAACGGCGCTACCAAGATGCATCTCCTCTCATATACTCACCCGTATAGTGGAGATTATGTAGTTGAAAACGACGCGATCAGCACTTTCATCAAGTTGAATCGATGCTTGAGCCGGATCATTGTCTCCTAGTCGTACACTGATGCTGAATTGACGGTTATCCTGGTCGACTGAGTAAACGGATGAGGAAAGAGTCACTACGTCAAGAGTTCTTGCTCTAAGATCAAAACTTCCGATGTCCGTTGGCCCTCCACTCGTATCAAGCTGAATGATCCAAATGTCGACGTAACTGACTGTCACAAGTTGATCATCTTGAGTAATGTTGAAAGTCGAGGTTTCCATAGCTCGCACTCCATATGCTAGTGTTACGCTGACCCATCCAGAGCTTTGTTCCACGTGAACGCTTCCACAGCTTCCTGAGCCACTGGAAATCATCTGACCATCCCCCAGAATGTAATTTGAGTAGTTCTCTCCAAAGTTCATGTAGCTTGTCTGGGTGCGGTATCTCATTATCCCTGTGGTGAGGCTGCGACTTGCATTGTCGTAGCCCGTCACTTGAATGAGTAGTGGTATGTCCTGAATTAAGTCCAATTGACCATAATTGATATCGAAACGTGTGGAACGGGCTCCTTGGGGTTTCCAAGCAATGTTTTCCAACGCGTCATCGAACGCCAGTATCGACTTTTCAACTACCTGGAACTCAGCTGCACCTTTCTGTTGTTCCAAGACTTGGTAGGTGTAGACGCTTGTGATAAATACCAGTACCACGATAGTTGCGGTCATTATGACTGCTGATATGGCATATGAGACACCTTGCCTACTGCGAGTCAAATCACGAGTTTCCTCCTAGAAGCTGATCAGGGAAGGAGCCACTTTAGCAGCAATTATTGCAATCAAAGTCAAGAGCGCTGAATGCTTGAAGCCTGCGGCTACTGATTCTTCGCTGATTTTTCCGCCTACAAGACCAATCAAGTAGCTATGGATTATCACGGATGTTGAGAATATCACCATGAGGCCAGCGACGTCTGGTCCAGTAGTTGCTGCACTCGGACCGGCAAGGCCCACTGTCTTTGTGGTGAATGTCAGCATCATCACTGTTGTGGCTACTAGCATGAGCGCTGCAAAGTAGGGCATCATGATATAGGGTTTGACTGCCATCTTCTTTTCTTTCTCAACTTCTTGAGTCGTCGTACAGAACTTCGCGAGTGACTCAATCATTGCAATTGTGCCTCCGCCTACGTCAACTGTCTCAACGAGAAGAAACATGACGATTTGAGTTGCCCAGCTCTTTGTTCGTTTCATGAAATCCATGAAGACCTTTCTGAGAGGAATCCCCCAGGAGAGTTCAGCAGTTATCTTCTTCAGATGCTTGCTGAAGCTTCCGTATTCACGATTGGAGAGAGATTCTATGCATTTTTCAGGTGCGAGACCGGTCTTTCTGGTTTCTGTGAGGTCTTGAAGAAAGAGGGTGACTCCTTTTTCAGTGCTTGCCTTCTCTGCTGAAACTTTGATCTGTATAATTGCTGGCGGCGCAGACGATATTATCAGCGAGATAGCAACAGCTGTGGGGATATCGATTAGGGCGGATATTGGAGCGAGAAAAGGTACTGGGGCTAGCCCCATGAAGTTCGTGAGGATTACAAGGACAACAGCTCCTATGGCGGCGCAAACTCCGAAGACTTTGTACGGTCTCCAATCAGTGATTGGAGATTTTGGTTGCATGCCATGTGCGAGATATATGAAGACAAATGAAAGCAGAGGGGTAAACACGTATGTATAAAGTATAATCCCTGAGTATGAGCTCATTCCGGTGCTGTAGATTGACTCCACACTGAATAGAATGTAAAAGCACAGAGACATGAGCACCATGATGATGATGAATGATTCCAAGAGCATACCAAGTCGTTCTGCTGCTGCGCGAACTCGCGCGGCCCTCGTTTTAAAAAGCTCTGCAGCTTTTGTCTCCAGGAAACTGGTAATGTCTCCTCCGATGATTACCGTGGATGCATAGCCTCCAACGAATTCTCGATAGATATCGAGTGGGTTTTGTTTAGCTGACTGCTGCATTGCAGATAAGGGATCAACTCCGAAGACTTCTACGTCTCTGATGAGATTTTTCGCTTCGCGACTCATAGATGGAAGCAAGTCTGCTTCTCCAAGCCTTTTGAAACTCGTGTAGGGAGGAATTCCTCCCGAGGCCATTACTGCAACGTAGGTTGCGGCGAAAGGCATCTCTCTTTCGAGCCGCGAAGATCTTTCACTAGCCTTGGACATGGGGGCCAGGATGAACACAATCATCACGAAGAAAGGTGCGGGAACCAGGAGAATCAGAGGAAGCAATTGAAACATGGAGAATAGAATCAGCCCTGCAATACTCACTGGAATTGTACAAAATGCAATGAAGAACATCAGCGAAACATATGTTTCTGCGTAGATCCGCATGTTCGCACGTTGAAGATAGCCTTCAAACCCGAAGACACTCTTCAGGAACCGAGGAGCTATTTTGCCAAAAAACCGAAATGAAATACCTTCAAGAGTGTTTAGCAATGGCAATCGATTCTTCATCTCCCAATGAGATTTTTCCATAGAATTCTGCTGGTCTGGCGTAATATTCAGCGATGATCGCTGCAACATCCTTGTAACTTCGAATGTTTTGCTGCCTCATCCAGTGCAGAACGTTTTTGCGTTGTTCAACTTCCTTTTCCAGCTCTTTCACGGTCAAGCCAGTTCGCTCAGATATATATGGTAGCATAACTCCATCAGCGAAGGAAGAAACATAGTTGTCGTCCATGGCTTGCCATTTGAAGATTCGTCTATAGTCCTCGTAGTTGGCTACTTCGTTGACTTCCATTACTCGTCGAAACGCTTTGGTCTCACCGTCCACTTTAAGATGAACTCGTTGAACAGATAGAACAATGTTCATCAAAGGTATGTAGGCTGGTGCAATGTTCATTGGCTTCTGAGTGAGACGCTTCACAGCTGAATCAATATCTTCAGCATGCATTGTGCTCATTCCTCCGTGGCCTGTTGCCATAGCCTGGAACAGGACATAGGATTCATTTCCACGGATTTCTCCTACAACTAGCACATCGGGCCTGTGTCTCATGGAGGTCTTGACAAGATCGAACAGTGTGACTTCACCAGTTTGATTCTCTCCGAGACCGTAGCTTCTGCGAGCTATCAGCGAGACCCAGTTTTCATGAGACAAGTTCAGTTCAGCTGTTTCTTCGATCGTTATGATTTTGCTTCCAGGTTTTATTAAGCATGCCAGGGCATTCAACGCAGTTGTCTTACCGGCTGCAGTGCCTCCCAGAACCATGATAGATGCCCGGTTCTCCAGTCCTAGCCAAAAATATGCGGCCATCTTCTCAGAGAGAGTTCCTAGATTAATCAAATCAATGATGGAGTAAGGATCCTCTCTGAATTTTCGGATCGTGAAGGCTGTTCCAAACGGAGTGATCTCTCGTCGGTAGCATACTGCTAGGCGATGTTTTCCAGGAAGAGAAGCATCGACTATAGGAAAAGCTGAGCTCACGTGCTTTCCAGCCATGTGGACAAGCTTCACCACCATGTTATCCAGTTCAGTGTCTTCAAAGAAGACGAGGTTGGTTTCGATGCTTTCATATTTCCGATGCCATATGTATACAGGCTTTTTGATACCATCACATGACACGTCTTCTATGTTGGGATCACGCATTAGGGGATCGATTCTTCCGAAGCCTACCAAGTCCCGCTCGGCGTGGTAGAGAATCTTGTACCATGAAACATCGGGCAACCATCCTAAACTGATTCGGTATTTATCCACAATCTGTCTTGCTTCAGTTGCGAAGAATTTTCGGGGATCTGTGATCTCCTCTTTTGGAGAGTCGATTTCTGCTAGCAAGATGTCTAGGACACGATTGTAGATGCTCTGCTCAAGAGGATCTAATGTCAGCTCATCAAGAATGTATTTGTATTCGCCGGTTCTTGGGTTTTGCGCTATGGCAACGTGAGCAAAGGGTTCATACAGCGGATACCTTTCAATCACTTTCAAGCCTCTGGGAACGGGCTTGAGAGGGGGAGTCTGAATAGCCTTTTGCTTGGGCTTTCCTCGAAGATTAACTCTTAGATTTTTTAGCTTGGCGAGCTTGCTTTTTATCTGTACCAATGTTGTTCTCCTGACCACTAGTTAGTAGCTCACTACTTGGTATTAAATATTACGTCTTACTACAGCAGAATTCGTGACAGTGACCATCTCAAAGAGAAGCCTCAAAGCAGGTTGAATACGAAGCAGACGGCTCCGCTCGGACCTTCTAACATCCATACATCAAGTGTGCTACACACTTGAACCTGCAGTGCAAGAATGATAAGAAAGAAGAATCATATAGTATACGGATTCAAATCGTTTCTTTGTGCGGAGACTTTCAGGCATACAATTGAATCTTGCTCAGCTACCCTTTAAGTTGATCTAATTCGCTCTTCAGCGCGGGGACTATTTTGAAGAGATCCTCAGCAATTCCGTAGTCTGCGAAACCAAAGATAGGTGCATTCTGATCCTTATTTACAGCTATGATTAGATCCGCGTTCTTCATTCCGAGGACGTGTTGAAATGCACCACTGATTCCTAGGCTGATGTAGAGTTTCGGCTTGACAGTCTTCCCTGAGCTTCCGACTTGTCTGTCATTGGGAAGCCAGCCTTTGTCCACAATGGGTCGTGAGCATGCGAGGACTCCGCCAAGTTTCTTTGCCAGTTCCTCAATGGGAGGTACGTCAGTCTCTTCTTTAACTCCACGGCCTATTCCAACCAACACATCTGCACTTGATATGTCGACTCCTCCCGGAGGGGGCAGTACGTATTGAATAAACTGTTTTCGTGTTGTTGGTTCTGGGAGAGGTGAAGCTATTTGGACTATTTCCCCACTTGCTCCAGTTTCCTTTTCAGCTGGGAAAGCGGCTTGTCTAATAGTAGCGATGTAGCTTGCTGCATTCTGGAATGCTGTGATAGCGTTTACTTTGCCTCCATAAATTTGGCGCGTGGCTCTCAAATTTCCATTAGTGAATTCAAGGTCAATGCAATCAGTAGCTATTGGTATACCTAGTGAAACCGCGAGACTTGGGGCGAGTTCCAGTCCGAAAGAGGTGTGTCCGACTAGGACTAGCAGTGGCTGGTGTTCCTTGATAATATGGCTAAGCACGCTTTGGTAAGCGTCTGAGTTGAAGTTTTCAAGCTTTTCATCTTCGACTACCAAAACCTTGCTTGCATGTTTGGCCAGAGTTGCGGCGTGATTCATCACATCCTTGCCGAAGAGAAGGGCGTTCAACTCGCAGCCTGTTGCTTGCGCTATAGCCTGACCCTTGGCCAACATTTCAAAGGTTATGTCTCGAAGCTCGCCTCTCCTATGCTCGGCGAGAACAAAAATTTTCTTCATCTAGATCAACCCCTTCGCTCTGAGGAGTTCAGTAACTCTACTTGCGATTTCCTCTGGCGTCCCCTTCAAGAATTCCGCTTGCTTTTCCACTGGTGGAACATACAGCTTTTCTACTCGTATCCACGAACCTGACTCCCCAACTTCATCTTCGGTTAGCCCAGTTGTGGACATATCGACCATTCGTATCTCTTTCTGCATCGCCTTCCTTATACCCATGATGGAAACATAACGCGGCTCATTGATGCCTGTTTGAATCGTGAGTAGAGCGGGTAGTCTGACTTGGATAACTTCCTGCAATCCACCTTCCAATTCACGGTTCACTATTGCAGTCTCGCCTTCTAGATCCAACTTGCTGACCATAGTTGCGTGTGGGATGCCGAGGAGCTGAGCGAGCATTTGTCCCACTGATCCATACCCGTCGTCGCTAGCTTGGGCTCCAGTGAGGATCACATCATGGGGCAGATCCTTGATGGTGCTGTGCAGGATTTTTGCTGTGGCATAGCTATCAGAACCGTCGAATTTTGTATCGGTTATTCTAATGCCGGCGTCGGCTCCTCTCGCCAAGCATTTTCTTAACGTGCCATCAGCAGCCTCTGAACCGACTGTTATAGCAGTGACCGAGCCACCGAATTTCTCTTTGATCTGGATGGCTTCCTCAAGGGCATAATCATCCCATTCATTAATGTCGAAGACCAAGCCACCTTTATCGATAGTTCTACCTTTAGCGTCGATTTTTATATCGACTTCAGCTGTCTCTGGCACGTGTTTGACGCAGACTATAATATCCATAGCATTATTCCCCAAAGCGGACAACATCTGAGATTTTAGGAAGATTTCTTTTAGGGTTTGAAGGTTTAAATGTTTCTGAGGAACGGTAACCCTACTCGGTTGACAGTGATGACACTCTGCGACTTGACATGTAGACTAGATGAAACCTAGTTTCTTTCTGATCTTGTCACGTTTTTCCTCCGCGACAGGACCAAACTTCTCGATTCGTTCGGTGAACCTAGTGAAGAGTTCAGCTGCTTTCTTGTAGACCGGTAGCGGAACATAGCTGTATCGAGCTCTCATGCTTTTTATGTCGAACTCTGCAAGAGAACGCGTCATCTCTAGCATTCTCTTCTTTGTGAAGCCTTCGTCAATGTCTTGCTCGCCTTCGATTACCAATACTCCATCTGCTCCATGGGCAAAGGCGTTGAGTAGATGCTTCATTCCGATTATCGCCGTAGAAGGAACGGTGATTATTCGAATGTTCTCAGGGTAGTTGATTCGATCTAGCCCTAGGAAGTCTACTCCAGTGTACCCGACGTTGCCATCCACAAACGCCACAACTCGTATCTCGTTTGGCTCCTTGTCCATGAGAACACCTCTAAGGTTGGCAATGATCTGTCTGCTTGTAGAGTTTTTGAAGTCTATCGCTTCTTGTGGGCATACGGGTATGCATGCGCCACATCCAATGCATGAAAAGGGGTCGATCCGAGCTTTTTTCTCCATTGTTATGGCTCTGACGGGGCAGATTGGAACACACTGACCACAGCTGTTGCACATCTCTTCTATGATGAATGCTTTTTCAGGGCTTGTTGTCACTTTGTCTCCTTTGAGGAAGAGCGCAGCTTTGGCTGCTGCTGCGAGGCCGTCGGATACAGTGTCGCGAACATCCTTTGGGCTAAGTGCACAGCCGCACGCGTAGATGCCGGTCCTGAGGGAATCTACGGGATCGAGTTTCGGGTGCTTTTCAGTTACGAATCCTTCCTCTCCCAAGGACAGTTTCATCTTTCTAGCGAGATCATTGAGTCCTGTTGGTGGAATCATTGGTGTGGCGAGAGCTACGAGATCAAATTCTTCCTCTTTGACTTCTCCCATGAGAGTGTCTTCCGCCAAGACAACTAGTCTCCCGTTGTTGCCCTTCCAGATCTCAGCAACTCGTCCTTTGGTGAATATGACTCCAGCTTCCTCATCTCGCCAGTAGAGATCCTCGTAGCCTTTGCCGGTTGC
>CAYFWV010000005.1:0-16661 GCA_964346975.1 uncultured Candidatus Bathyarchaeia archaeon | reverse complement strand
AATATGCCTCAGAATTGAATCGTCAATTATTTGCGTTTGTCTGTGCAATGATGTGGTCAACGTAGACAAGGATGTGCCATGCGGGTCATTCGGGTGAGCTAGAACCAGCAACCCCCCAGCATTTCTCACGAGCTTTGAGGCGTCTTCCAGATAGAGAGGGTACTTTGGTACATTGCACTTCACAAGATACTTCTCGAACGCTTCGGATTGAGTCTCTACGATTCCTTTTGCAACGAGATAGCTAGCTATGTGTGGTCTTCCCAGGACCCCATCAACCATGGATTGAATCCTGTGCAGGTCGTCCGTTGTAAGCTTGGCAAGGCCTTCTCTGGAAAACTCTGTGTTCAGCCTGGTCAAGATTCTCTCAGCCCTCTCTTCACGATATTTGCCTATTTCCTTGAGTTTTGAGTTTAATCTACTATCGTCAATCTGAAACCTGTAGCCTAAGAAATCTAGCGATATTGACCTTCCTTTTTTGTGTCCTGGGTGAGGGAAAGTGACATTCAGTTCAACTCCAGAAACGTACTGGATACTAGCGTTCTGTGCTAGTGCTTTTGCTTCCAGTTGACAAGCGACCGAGTCATGATCTGTAATGGATATCAATTCTATGTTTCTAGTTTTTGCTTCTTCTACGATTTTCTTAACAGTCAGATTTCCGTCAGAGCAGCTTTTTGAATGGATATGGAGATCTATAGTCATGACGTCGCATTGTCCACTTACTTTGTTTCCATTCCGATTATATACCAGTCTCCAGGCAGATCTTTTTCCGTGTCAACTATTAAGTGGATTATGTCGAGTTGTGGGTAATTCTCTCTGAGATCGGTCAAGTCCACAGGCTCAAACATCTTCTTGTTGTTGAGATATGCTTGCCTAGTCAATGCGTTGGATTCATAGTTTTCTCTGGTTCTCCTTAAGATCCGTGTGACAGACGTTTCTTGAGAGCTACGGGTCTGGAGAATGACGAGAGTCTTGTCATGTCTTGCAGCAACTTCTGCTGCTTTCCGTCTGAGCTTTTGAGTGAAAAAAGTGGCATCTAGAATCACTCCGTCGCTCTGTGGAGCAAGCTGCTCTGCTTGACGAAACATTTCATTGTACACTCGCTCGCGATTACTAAGGTTCGATGCGACTTTTTCGTCAAAGATGTTCTGATCTTTGAGTATCTCTAGTCGAATCAAATCTGTTCGGAGAATTGGGTATCCTTTGATTCTTGAGATTTCTTGTGAGGTCTCTGTCTTCCAAGTTCCAGGAAGACCGCAAGTGATCAGTAAGATGCACGGTTTCAAATTCTCTTTTACAAACCTGACAAAAGGCTCTTTCATCCTTGCACATCCACTGTTGCTCTGTGAGTAAATCTAGATCGATTGGTGTTAAAGCTTTATGTCTCAAAGAAAATTAGGATAGTACTCGTTCACCTGTCGTAGTCTACGACAGCTCATCAAAGCCAGTTGGCTCATGCACATCGGCAACTATGGTGGACCGGGCGGGATTTGAACCCGCGGCCTCCTGAGTGCAAGTCAGGCATTCGTTCCAGGCTGAACTACCGGCCCCTTGTTTGTCTTTCTTGAATTGGTTGGAGAAGCTTGATTTAGAGTTTTCTGAGACTACTTGGCGTTCTTGGCGTGTACCAGTTTGGTCTTTCACTTGTTACTAGTGTCTTGGGGTTCTTTCGTTTCTGTGGAGCTTTCTATCGTTCCTGTTATGCCCCGTCTCTCGTAGTGGAGTCTTTTCTTGACTAGTTCTTTGACCTCCAAGAGAAAATCCTCATTCTTCTCAAGGTTGAGGAAATTCGCCCGAAGATCTTCAAAGCCGTCCGGAAGCTCTACTCTTATGTTGATGAAGGGTTTTCCAATCGCCATTTCAAACTCCCTTTTCACTTCATCATATTCAGCTTCGGGCTCAGTTGCTCGCGCTTCTATCCATTTCTTGACTTTTGACAATTCTTACCCTCCTAATCCAAACCTCGCAACTAGATAAAGGCTGGCGAAAGTTAGCTGCAGGATTGATGTTATCAGTCCGATCTTGGTGAATTCAGAGAATCTCATTGACAGTCCTTCTCGCTTGAGAGTGCCCATGGCCATCATTGTGACTGAACCACTCAGTGGGGTAGTTGCCCCTCCAAGGTTTGTTCCCAGGACTAGCGCTGATGAGATTGGCAGTCTGAGATTCGGATTCAGAATTGAAAAGTTGTTGATTATCGGAATGAATGTCAGGGCAATAGCAATGTTGCTTACAACTGTGCTGAAAAGCCCACTGAACCATAGGGTTACCAGAACTGTACTAGTCGGACTCCCTCCTACCAGTTGGAAGAGCTGATTCGAGACCGCGTCTAGAATGCCAGTTTCCTGCACACCTCCCATTAGGAACATGAACCCAGCAATGAAGAACACTGTTTCCCAGTCAAGCCCTTTAAAGATCTCAGCTGGATCGATGTTACTCAAAATCAATGCCAATATTGCACATCCGAGACCAACTGCTTCAGGGCCGATTCCTATGGTATCAACGGCGAGAAAAAGGAAGACTAGGAGAGTTAAGATGAAGATAGATTGATAGAAGAATTTCTTGTTCTCTATACTCTGCCACGGGTTGTAATCAGGTAGCACCTTCTTCGCCCCCAGCCTTGGTTTGAAAATGATGTAGAGTGCCAAGATCGTTATTGCCCAAAGGGCAATCTCACCGATTGTCAGATAGCCGATGAAATCAGTAAAGCTCAACTCGGATGCTACACCGATTATCATGTTGCTTGTGGATCCGATAAGGGTGCTAGTGCCGCCGAGGTTTATCATAATCGTGGCTGAGATGAAATATGGGATAGGATCATAGTTGAGAAGCTTGCTTATTGTTACAGTAGCTGCAGCCATGAGTAGCAAGGCGGTTGGATCGCTGAGAAACATTGAAACTAGTGCTGAAACCACGCAGACTAGCACAAACAGTCTACCAGGATTTCCCTTAGAAATCTTAACAGCATACAAGGCCCCAAAGCGAAACAGCCCGCTCTTTTCCGCCACTTCAACGACGATCATTGTGCCGATTATCAAACCCAGAAGTCTTACGTCAATGAAGCCGGCTGCTGTTTCATATGTGAAAATATTGTATTGCAGACCAAACCACGCTGCAAGTAGGGCTCCCACCAGCGCTGCGATAGACAAAGGAACAACACTAGTTGCTGAGAGAAGAACAGTCAAGATGTAAATGAGCACGAAGATTATTGTTATCGCGGGATCCATGTGTCCTACCTTTCTTCAGTTGGTTCAGCGATTCTGGAAAGACGATCCGCTAGGACTTCGGCTCTCTGCTCGATTAATCGATAGATGATCCGCCCAATGTCATAGATCAGAATTATGATTACTGCAAGTGCACTGTATATCGTTGCACCAACAAACCAAGGCGCTACATTCTCCGGCACCAAGACTCTGACTGGTAGGATCGCTGTGGCTATCAGGATTATGACGATGATGTAGATGAAGTCCCTGGCGGCCCGTCGAGGGGATCTTTCGCCTTTTATCCCTATTCGTCTAACAAAGATGTCTGTCAAGATGTCACCGAGAACGAGAGCATCAGCGAGCGCTCGTATGAGAAAAATGGCTGTTACTCCTAACGTGATCGCCCAAATTAGATAGCTGGCTTCTGTTTCAACACCTGGAATTGTGATGTTCCTGATTGTTGACGGTACTATCATGCTTATAATCCAGAAAATGATTGCTATCAACAAGCTCATCGTCAGTCGCGGAATCCTAGTACGGACTTCCTTTCTTATTTTGCTCACTGCCGCTCGCCCTCTCCATTGAGAGATATATCAGATCTTATACTCAACTTCGTTATTTAAAATGTGGCTGGATCAAGCAAAGGACAGACCACAGCTAGTTACTTATTTGTATGTCAAGAGCAACCTGATACCAGTTTGGTCCTGTTTGCCGGACTATGCGACCGAAAGTCACCTCGAAATCAATGTTCTTTTCCTCTAGTTTCTCAGTAACTCTCGCTTCTGTTTTCTCCACTGGGCTTTCCATTTTGTTCGCGTGTTGGAAATCATAGTAGTGAATCCATCCTCCTTGAGGCTGGATGGATGAGAGTGCGTGATCAAGGTAGCGATATGCCTTTTCAGGTAGTGGCATTAGTGTTCTGTCAGCTTTTCCTTGATAGGTTTCTTCAACGATTTTGTTTGCGTCCCCTTCGACCGGACAGACTCTCCCAACGACTCTGTTGAGTAGGATATTTTCTCTCATGCATCTTATTGCATCAGGGTTTATGTCAATCGAATATATTTTTGCGGCTTGGGAGTGCTTGGCAATTATGATTGAGTAACATCCAACGCCTGCATACATGTTGACAATGGTTTCGTTGTCTCTGACAAGCTTCGCAATGCGAATCCTCTCAAATGCTAGCCGAGGAGAGAAGTAACACTTCTCAATGTCTACCTTGAAGAGGCTTCCATGTTCCCTATGGACGGCTGTGCTTCTCTTCTCGCCTGCAACCCAGCGAAGATCCCGAAGCCTGTAGTCTCCATGAATGGGACTTGTTTGTCGCCAGACGGCTTTGATGTTCTTCTGATGTAACAGTGCTTCTGCGATTTCTTCACTGTAGTGTGCAAGTTGCTCCTGAATTCTGATTACTGCGATGTCTCCGATAACATCATAGGATTTGGAAACCAAATCAAGCTCTCGTTCAGTGAGTTTTCCTCGGAGAAGTGTCCTCAGATCACCTTTCATTTGCTACTTCATCTTAGCCCTTCACCTAGACGAGTTCAGGGTTATAGATTTTCCCCTCGAAAATTCACGTTCAGCAACCTCAACAAGATTCCAGGTTAAGGCATTTGTGCTTGGCTTTGGATTTGCGATTCAGAGCCATGGTGTCAATAGACTTAAATTGGAGGTCCGCTACCCACCTTTAATGAGGTTGGCTTGTGTCGGAAAGATCTGGTCAGAATCTCGTTTATGAGTGTGTACGATGCAGTGCAAAGGTACAGACCGAAGAGTTGGATATGCGTGGCGGTGGTATCAAGTGCACCTTCTGTGGATATAGAGTGTTGAAGAAAATTCGCCCTCCTGTTGTCAAACGAGTCCCGACTGCTTAGCGCTCTGTTCCCTCAAGAGTGTTTAATACTACCTGGGCCAGTTTGACCTTGTCTTGTAGTGTCCTCATTATTGTGTTTGTTGTAACAGCTTTTATCCCAAGTTCCTCCACTCGATTCCTGTCTGCTTTGTCAGTTTCATCCATAATGAACACATCCAGGAAGTCGCGGTAAAGCGAAGCAACTCCGTATGCTGAAACTTCATGGCCTAGCCCCCTCATCAACTTGTCTGCTGGACCCTTTATAGTTGCACCGCCTACTATTGGGCTAATTGCAGCTATCTTTGCTTGTGTTTCTCGCAAAGTTTTTCTCACTTCTTTCACAGCTAAAATCGGACCAATGCTTACAATTGGGTTGCTTGGGCACACAACGATTCCGTCTGCCTCGTCTAAAGATTCCAAGACTCCTGGGGCAGGCTCAGCTTGTTCCCCTCCTTCCAGGAAAACGTTCAACACCGGCTCTTCCGCTTGATTCTTGACAAGGTATTCTTCAAAATGGGCCTTGCCGCTTTTGGTGATGATTTGAGGAATTATCGTTCCGTTGGTCATTGGGAGAATCGTTGCGTCCAGTCTCAGGGCTTTGGCGATTTTCTGCATAACGTGGTCTAGAGTTGCGCCATTCTTCAGGAGTGTTGTCCTGTAGATGTGTGTCGCAAGATCTTTGTCGCCTATGGTAAACCACGTTTCTACATCATATCTTTTCAGGGAGTTGAGGCAGCTGAACGTGTCTCCTCTCATTCCCCATCCTTTCTGTTCATCCACAATTCCTGCGAGCGTGTACATGATGATGTCAGGATCAGGTGAGATGTGCAAACCGTATAGCTCGATGTCGTCCCCAGTATTGACTATTATAGTCAGGTTCTTCTGCGGTACGATCTTCACTAGTCCTTGGAGGAACCTGGCTGCTCCTACGCCCCCCGCTAGACATGTGATCTTTCTGATCAAGAGTGACACCTAGCTGTCTGTTTCTATCCAGCAAGTCTTTGCGAAAACTCTCTTGCTTCTTGGAGGTTAAAAGATTTCTTTTTCGCCCACTCTTCTGAGTGCTTTCCCCCGTAGTTTTACAGGAGATCCAACGATCTCTTCCATTCTCTTTTCAGTTGTTTTTCGCTTCACGGTTTCTCCGCATGTCCCTCGTGGCAGTAGTCGCCGCTTCAGGCATGTTGCGTAATTGCAGTTCGCTACGTTGCAACTCTCATCAGTCCATCGGCACCAAATCTCTCCGTTTTTGTATAGTGCTGCTTGTTTTGCGCATTTGAACAATTGGCATTTGGGGTCGCAATATCTTACTTCGCCCAATAAATACACCGCCATGGTGTGTTTCGTACAAAATTCTTGTTTCGTTTGTTCCTAGTCAAAAATGGCTTACATATTCGTTGTTATAAACCTTTCCGGTTTCTAGTCTTCTTTTGAAACTGGTTTCAGTCTATGATAGGCAAATAGGAATACGCTAATGACCATGATCGCCAAGAAGAAAGCGAGTGTAATTGCATGGCTAGTTTCGACTAAGATGCCGCCTATCGACAATACTTCTGCTATTCTGATCGTGGTAGTCTTGGCTTCTTCAAGACGGAACGTAGTGATCCCTAAAGGTCTCTTATCCACAGATACTAATGCCCTGTAGTTGCCCCCGACTAACTCTGCAAAGTCTGCAATCCCTGCCTGATTTGTGTTTGAGAACGCTATTGTCTTCTGCTCCCGTTCCAAGGTCACATTTATGTTGGTGAGTCCTTGTCCGAAGAAGTCGACTACGATTATGTGGAGTGAGAGGCTGTATAGCTTGCAGTGCACCTCGAAATTCGTGGGTTGGGTCACAAGCAGCACTGTTGTTCTGTTTATGAGCGTATTGAACTTGTGAACTTCCACCGTGTACTTTCCAAAAGTGGCAGTGAGGGTGACTAGGCCTGTATTCCCTGTGCTTTCAGAAGCTACCAAGGCACTTGAGCCAATTCCCCATTCATATACTTTTACTTGCGCGTCCTGGAGTATAGAACCGTTTCGCTCGTAAGCTTGTATGACAAGATCATATTTCGGAACCGTTATCTCAAATGAGCTAGTGGATGTTAAGTTCGTCTTAAAACTGTGAAATGAATGATCATACCGACTTGCCTCTATCGAGTAACTGGTGTTTGTGAGAACGTTTCCGAATGTGGCATAGCCGGTTCTATCAGTCTCCGTGATGAGTGTTTCATTGAGAGAAACCTTCAGTCTTGTCATGTAGGTGAAGTTTGCGCGTAGACCGATTCCCGGTACGCTGTTTCCATCGTCATCTTTCACATTGATCTTGATCTGGGCAAGTGTGCAGTTGATCCTTGGCGATTGATTGCCAGTCAGGTTCTGACCTAGACTGATCCATTCTGTTTCACCCACTTGTGCTCGTGGTGCTGCTGAAGCGCTCCAGTAAGCCGTAAAAGTGTAGTTGGTCGCTTCTAGATTGATGGATGCGATGCCCTCTCCATTTGTGAAGCTACTGCCGACAGCATTGTTTGTTGAATTGTTTGCTTCGATGAGTATGCCCTTGACCGGTTCTTGATCCAGGTTCAAGGCTTTGACTTCTGAAGTGAAATTCTTCGACACTATTGTGAAATTCTGTACATCTGGCACCTCTTTCTCCAAGGTGTCCTTTGCTATCTCCACCTGGTAGCTTCCCAGGCTCGCATTGGCTGGAATAGTCCAGTTTGCTGTGACAAATCCATCTGAGGCGTTGGATCTTTGTTCAAACGATTTTCTATCGTTGTAAGTTATCGTGATCGTGATGTTGTCCAAGGATGTGTAGTTGGCAGCTTGAATATTCACCATCTGAAATCTGTGGTATTCAGTCTGATCAGTTAGTCCAACAGTAAAATTCCCCGTTGTAATAGTCACATTCAGTTCCAATAGTGACATTTGGTAAATGCCAGCCAAATAGGTTGTCTGATTGCCGCTGTCAAAGTTCGAGGGATAGTTCATGCTGGATTCACCAAATCCACTTGAATCAGTTTGGATCAGAAAGATCGGTGACGATGTGGCCCTGCCTGCTGGGTCTTCTACAGTGATGCTTAATTGAGAAGTTCGATAGGGTTCTCCTCCGGAAATTTGGGCGAGAAGGGTCACATTCGCACCTTCTTGGAATTGCTTTGGCACCTCAAGTCCGAATGAGGCGATTATGTAGTTCGTTTTGACTGTGAAATTGAGTGCCGCGCTTTCTGTAGCGTTGGCAACATCTCTGAGCACGATGCTGTGCAGTCCAGATGTAGCAGATGGAACAGTAAAGATGGTTGAAACCGCGGTCAATGTTGCGTTTCCCGTCTTGACCTCTGCACCGTCAAACAAGATCTCGTAGGAACCATTCACTGTTGTAATCTGTCCGTTCAACGTGACCTCTGTACCCACATAGCCTTCCTCAGGAGAAATCTGATCTATTGTCACCTCTGCGATGACCTCTTGCATAATGAAGGTTAAAGAGAGAATCGATATGGTCAGAGTAGCTATGATGAAGATCGTTTCAGTTTGGATCCGCCTTCTGTGCATTCGTCTCTCCTCTTCACTTGTCAGCTGCTAAGGTTTGACACTTAGTAAAGGGCATGTTTTAAACTTTTATCTATTTGGCGCTCTGCTAAATGGCGCTATTTCTCTTTTAGGTACACTAGACTCAGATCCATTGCCTCGCCCGAGAACACGGCTCAACCTGAGAAATTCTATTGGAATACGCTGTCGTGGATGACTCTCTTCGAAATCTGGCTCGTAATAGTTTTATAATATTTCGGAGACGTGATTTGCGGAGAAGTCAGAGGAAACCTTGTTGCTGTCACCTATTCCGTCCGAGCTAAGAGAACTATTGAAGACCCAAAAATATCATATGGTAGGCTACCACTCAGCAGTCAAACGTTGTCGTTGGCTCCACAATTCTTTGATCCGTGAGCAGTCTTGCTACAAGCAAAGATTCTACGGAATCAACTCCCATCAATGCATACAAATGACACCAACCCTTTACAGCTGTAACTTGCGATGTGTCTATTGTTGGAGAGCTCAGAGTGGTGACAGAAACTTGAGGTGGAATGAAGAGTCATTTCCAAGACTTGATGCTCCTAGTGAAATCGTGGAGGGGTGCATAGCGGCACAGAAACGATTATTGAGCGGGTACAAGCCAAATCCAAAGGTCAACGGTGAGATGTATGCTGATGCGTTGAAGCCCAAACACGCTGCAATTAGTCTCGCTGGTGAACCCACCATCTACCCCTTTCTGGGTGATTTGATTCAGTGTTTTCACAAACGCGGATTCACAACATTCCTTGTTTCAAATGGAACGAGACCTGAAGTGCTATCCAACCTCTCTGAAGAGCCTACCCAACTCTACATTTCCCTATCCGCTCCAAGCAAGAAGACATTCCATGAAATCTGTCGACCACGGATCTCTGATGCCTGGGAAAGAATCGCCAACTCACTAGCACTATTGCCAAGTTTCAAATGCCCGACAGTGATAAGGTTGACCTTGGCTCGGCATCTTAACCTTAGACACCCCGAGAGGTACGCTAGACTTGTTAGAAATGCGCAACCTACCTATATTGAGCCAAAAGCTTACATGCATGTGGGATTCTCACGACTCAGATTGACCTATCAAAACATGCCTGAGCACTCAGAGATTCGAGATTTCGCTTCTTCGTTGGTAGCTCATACTGGTTACAATTGGCTCGATGAATCAAGACAGAGCAGGGTAGTCTTGCTCAGTAGATTGCAGAAGCCTATCGCACTGAGACCACATCAAAAAACCTAATAAGACATAGCTCAACGAACCATTCTAATAAACGATTCAGGAAACAAGTTCATGACCCTAGGCACGATCCTACGCAAAATCGATAGAGAGTTAAAGAAGAGAGAGCGCATAAAGAATGAAGTATACAACTCTATGCGGAAAGCAACTCGTCTTTCAAAGCAAGCTATCTTCTTGATCCACAGAAAGCAGCTCGACAGAGCTAGTGAACTCTTAGGAGAAGCAACAAAGCTCTTCTCCATGCTCGATGATGCCACCTCGCGGCATCAAGAATTCGCTCATGCGAGCATTGTCTATGCTGCCTTTGAGGAATACGCTGAGGCGCAAATTCTACTCTCATTGTTGCAGGAAGACAGGTTTGTTGGTCCTGAGGAGATTCGTGTTCCACACACTTCATACTTGCTTGGGCTGGCTGATGTTGTTGGTGAACTTAGACGGATTGTTCTGGATTCTCTTAGAAAAGAGGAGATCGAGATCGCAGAGAAGAACCTCGAAAGAATGGAGCTCATTTACAACAAGTCCATTATTATGGATTCAGCAATGCACTTTGTGTCTGAGCTCAGGAGGAAAACCGATGTGTCACGACGAATAGTCGAAGCCACCCGCGGAGACGTTACAAATGAAGTGCGTAGAAACTCACTCGAGCGGGCAATAAAAAAGCTCCAAACCTCCATTACTACAGAGTAGTGCTGAGGCTTTGCCTTCCAGAAAGCACGAAAGACTGCCATCGAGATTCTCTGTCAAGAAAGCCTACGCTGCTCAACAAATGATGGCCAGGCAGCTGATTCAGCGGTTGCCCTACACAGACCTTCGCTACGTTGCTGGGGCAGATGTCGCTTACACAGAGTGTTCGTCGCTTGGGGCAATCACAATTCTGGATTACAGGTCTCTCTCAATCGTCGAATCGCGGATAGCTACAGTCCCAACGAGGTTCCCATATACGCCTACGTTATTGGCCTTCAGAGAAATACCCCCACTAGTTGCAGCTCTCAACTCTCTTAGGGTGCAGCCTGACGTGTTCCTCATTGATGGGCATGGCACAATGCATCCCAATCGGTTTGGACTTGCCTGCCAATTCGGTCTCCTTGCAGGGAAACCAACTATCGGCGTCGCCAAGAAACCTCTAATTGGGAAGCTGGGTCGTTTTAATGGCAGAGAGTGGGCACCCATATTTGAAGGTAATGAAGTTGTCGGAGTAGCATTGACAACCGCCAAAGTATCTAAACCGATTTATGTTAGCGTGGGACATCTTGTCTCGTTAGCAGAAGCTATCAAAATCGTTAAGCATTGCACTCCAACAAAGAGAATTCCGAAACCACTCAGGCTAGCACATGACATGGCTGTTGAAGCCAAGAGAAAAACTCAAAATGGTTGGTCATGTACTTGAAGGAGAGGAGAATTTCTTGAATTCTCGTTTAAGAAAAATCGTGAACCTAATAACTGACGATAACACGCGTGAGGAAGTTATTGAGATTGTTGAAAACCCTCAAATCCACATTGGAGGAACTGTCTACGTGGGATTGTCGCTGGATACATCTCCTGCTGGCATATCACGCCATCACAGCTATCCAGGAGGGTTTCTAGACCATGCAGCTGCTTGTGCCAAGATTGCCATAACACTCTGTGATGTAGTCAGCAAAGTTTACAGAGGCAAAGTCAATCGCGATCTTGTCATAGCAGGGGCTATTCTGCACGATATCTTCAAGCCACTGTCATACCAGAGAGAGGCGAAAGGCTATTCGATTACAGCTTTAGGTGATCGCATAGATCACTCAACTCTGATTACAGCTGAACTTATCCGAAGGGAATTACCTTTGGATTTGATTCACATAGTCTGTGCGCATCATGGTGGCCATGCGGGATCCGTGTGGCCTAGAACTGTGGAGGCCTTGATATGTCATTTGGCAGATCAAGCTGATTCTCAGCTGAATGGTGAAGTCTTGAGAGCCGCGAGATACTTGTCTCGTGCAACTGTTGGTGAGGAGTTGGACTTCATGACATCGGAAGAGGCTTTTGAAATAGTGAATACAAAAACGGTGGAAGGATGGGCAGCAGTAAGTGAAGTCATTGAAAGAATTAGGCAGAGGAGAGCTGGTAAGACTACAACTTCAGAATCGTAGTCTCTCCGCGAACTGTATCTAGTAGAGCCATGCTGGGATTTCCCGTCAGATACCCGCAAACCTCGCCAGGATTTATTATGGTTGTTCTGCCTTTGCTGAATGTTCCCACTTTGTGGGAATGCCCGTAAACCAAGAAATCGTAATAGTCTGCGTTTGATAGGGATTCAAGAAGGTCATTTTCTTCGCCGTGTAACAACGCGATCTTCACTCCGTCAGTCAGTATCTCTGCGAAACTCCCTCTGACTTCTGCAGCCTTGAGATCTACGAAACTTTCACGAAGGAGCCTATGGTCACCATCGTTGTTTCCGAAGACACCGATCAATTTCGCTTCTAGGACTTCGAACCGTTTCACAGTGAACGGGGCAACATAGTCACCTGCATGAAGTACCAAGTCTACTTTCTCTCGGTTCAGACGTTCTATCGCCTTGTCAACTAAGGGGAGATTGTCATGCGTGTCAGAAATTATCCCAACTTTCATTCTCTCACCAACCTCATATCGCAATCATCCTTTGAAAGCATTTCGAGCAAAGCCAGCTTCTCACTATTCTTGCAGATGTCTGAATGAAGTAGAGCTAGTCTAACTCACTGAGACTGCAAATGCTCTCTTTGAGGTTCTTGCGCGTGCTTCCTGAGAAGCGTTTTGCCATAATTGAATCCTTTTTCAAAGGCTGAAAGATTGAGTTCTTCAGTTCCTTTTGGAATGTTATGGAGGATTGCCTCTTTCATTTCATCATATGTGACTACCTCTGTCAGAGATGTGAGAGCCCCTAGCATGACTACATTCGCAACTATTGTCTTGCCAATCTCCTTTGCAGTCTTAGTTGCTGGTATGTCAAAGATCTGAGAATAGGGCGGATCAGCTCTTTCTGGAACCATTTCAGGATCCACAAGGACTGTTGCGCCTTTCTTCACCGAATTGATGTACGTGTGGTAGGCCTCTTGCGACATCACGACGAGTACATCTGGTTCATCTACAAGTGGGAAGTCTATTTCCGTATCAGCCACGACTACTTCGGATTTGCAGCTACCACCTCTAGATTCTGGACCATATGATTGAGTTTGAACGGCATTCTTGCTGCCATAGATGCAGGCTGCCATCGAGAGTATCAGGCCGGACCGGATTATACCTTGTCCCCCAAACCCTGCAATCCTTATTTCCATCTTCATTCACTCCTGCCTCCTCTGAGTTTTGCCTGGACTGATTCCGTCATTTCACGTAACAGCCTCCCATAGCTAGGTTTCTCAACATCAACAAATTCGCCGATCATAATCTGGTTCTTCGTTATCTCGGCTTTTGCAGGATCAAGTCCATGCTGAACCTGTGAAATGAGTTTGAACCAGTTCATCACTTCAGTGGCAGTCCCCAATTTGTTGTATCTGTCATAGATCGTTGGGCATGGAGATATGACTTCGATGAAAGAGAATCCTTCTTTCTCCAAAGATTTCTTCATCGAGTCTTTCAGTCTTCTAACTTGCAGGGCGGTCCATCTTGCAACATAGACGGCACCCGATGCCGCTGCTAGATGAACTAGATTGAAGGGGTGCTCAATACTTCCGTAGGGAGTGGTTGTTGTCCATGATTCCAGTGGTGTAGTTGGACCGTATTGTCCTCCTGTCATTCCGTAGTTGAAATTGTTAGCGCAAATGACTTTGATGTCGATGTTTCTCCGAGCTGCGTGGATGAAGTGGTTCCCTCCAATTGCGAATAGATCCCCGTCCCCACTTATGACTACGACTTTAAGTTCTGGATTGGCAAGTTTCACTCCTGTGGCGAAAGCTATAGCTCTGCCATGGGTTGTGTGAAATGAGTCCACATTGATGTATCCTGCGGCTCGACCTATGCATCCAATTCCTGAGACAACAACAATTTTGTCCAGGTCCGACTTGAGCTCCTCGAGAGCGTTGGTGAAGCTGTTTAGCAGAACACCGTTTCCGCAACCCTCGCACCAGATATGAGGCATTCTATCTTGCCTCAAGTATTTCGCCGACGGATGGTCTGGAATCTTGTGTGCCGTCTTCATTTAAGTGCCCGCCTGCAGGCTGAAGCGATCTCTGAGGGGCGGTGTGGTTCTTCGCCAAGTTTCGATAGCAGAGAAACCGGGGTGGTCTTTGCAGCCCTTTCTACTTCCCGCACAAGCTGTCCGCAGTTCATTTCAGGCACAACTATCGCTTGGGCTTGCTGTGCGATTTGCGCTACTAGATCTCCAGGGAAGGGCCAAATGGTTGTCAGATGAAGAAGACCCGCCTTGATTCCTTCGTTCCTGGCTGTGTGCACCGCGCTTAAAGCTGCACGGGAGGAAATGCCATAGGCAATGATTGCCACCTCGGCATCATCAAGCATTACTTTCCTAACTTTGATTATTTTGTCTGCATTCTTGTTTATTTTGTCGCACAATCTTCTGACGAGTTTGCTCTGCTCCTCAGTGCTTGTTGTTGCAGGAGCCCCTTTCTCGTCATGTGTCAAGCCAGTAGCGTGGAACCTGTAGCCTTCTCCGAAACATGCCATCGGAGGAACCAGGTTTGCATCTGGTTTGAAAGGTTGGTACTCACATGCAGACAGGCTGACATCTGGTTTCTTCCGTGCATAGATGTCTAGTTCGCCATATGGAGGTATCTTGACCCTTTCCCACATGTGGCCTATAATAGCGTCAGCCAGCACAATCACTGGAACTCGATAGATTTCAGCGAGATTGAAACTCTCGATAGTCAAGTCGAACATCTCCTGAACGGATGATGGTGCCAAAGCTATGATTTCATAGTCTCCATGTGAACCCCATCTTGCCTGCATGACATCTTGTTGTCCAGGCATGGTTGGTTGGCCGGTGCTCGGTCCGCCTCGCATTATATCTACAATCACAAGAGGTGTCTCTGTCATTATAGCGAGCCCTATGTTTTCTTGCATAAGACTGAATCCTGGGCCGGAAGTTGCTGTCATAGCTTTCTTCCCAGCATAGGACGCTCCAATGACGGCTGCAAGTGAGCTGATCTCATCTTCCATTTGGATGTATACTCCGCCAACTTCAGGCAGCCGTCTGGCCATTCTCTCAGCTATTTCAGTAGCTGGAGTAATGGGGTAGCCACCAAAGAATTGACACCCTGCTGCCAGTGCGCCTTCAGCACAAGCTATGTCTCCGCTCAAGAAGTGCAGGCCTGTAAGAACCGTCCTAGCTTTCATAACTATCACTTTTCTGCTGTTGTTTCTCAACACAGAAAATTGCGAAATCAGGGCAAATCGCTGTGCAGAAGCCGCAAATGGTACATTTACTTTCGTCTACAACTTTAGGGGGGTATATGCCTCTTTTGTTTAGCTGATCAGATTTCTCCAGTACTTTCCGTGGGCAGAATTCAATACAGAAACCACATCCTTTGCATAGATCGGGTATTATGTGGATTTCTCCTTCTGGAAGCTTTATTTTCTCAGAATCCAACGGTTTTCTCCAGAGTTTCGTTGGCATGATCAATCCCATCTTAGCTGCCTTCAAAAGCTTTCTTTGACTTCTCCACATCCACTGCTGTAAGATTCTGGATTATTGGTTGCATTTCATGGATTTTGGATGCAAATTTCTCCCCCTCAGCTGCAGACGCCCAAAGGAGTTGAAGTCGGCTTCCATCGATTCCCAGTCGATCCATTTTCTTCCACAATCGCTCTATTCTCTTCTCGGTTTGATGGTTGGCATTAATGTAATGACAATCTCCAATATGGCAGCCTGCAACGAGGACAGCACCAGCGCCCCTGGCAAAAGCGTGTTCCACAAACCTTGCGGACACCCTCCCTGAACACATAGTTCTTATTATTCGCACATTTGAAGGATATTGCATTCGACTAACGCCCGCAAAGTCTGCTCCTGCGTAGGCACACCAATTGCAGCAGAAGGCAATTATCTTCTTGTCAGCTTCCTTTTCAGTCAAAGCGTCAAGCTGTGCGACTATCTGAGAATCAGTGAAATGGCGCATATGCAAGGCGTCAAAGTGACACTCAGCTCCACAAGTGCCACATCCAGCGCAAGCTGCGTCTATCACTTCAACCAGCTTCTTTTCCTTATCTACAATTATCGCGTTGTATGGGCAGACGCGAGCGCATAGCCCACATACTGTGCAGTTTTCTGGATTCGTTTGTGGAGTTATGGCTTCAACAGTCACTTTTCCTTGTGCCATCAAAATCCCAGCTCGCGCTGCTGATGCGCTTGCTTGAGTTACACTGTCCTTGATGTCCTTTGGTGATTCAGCACAGCCTGCGAGAAATACGCCTCTTGTCGGTGCATCTACAGGTCTCAATTTCGGATGCGCTTCCATAAAGAAGCCATCAGGAGTTCTTGAAAGTGTGAAAAGTCGTTGAACTACCTCACTATCGCTACAGGGTTTGAGGCCAATCGAGAGAACGACCATGTCCGCATCGAGTTTGTACAACTCATTTTGAAGCGTATTTTCCCCGCGCAACCATAAGTTCTTCGTCCTTCGGTCTTCAATGACCTCGGTAGGCAAACCTCGAATAAACACGACCTCTTCTTCCTTTGCTCTCCTGTATAGGTCCTCAAAGCCTTTCCCGAAGGCTCTAATATCAACGTAGAACACAGTGATCTTCACGTCAGGCCAATGCTCTTTGATGAGCAGACTGTCCTTAATTGTGTTCATACAACAGACGTTGCTACAGTACAGGTGTGCCTTCTGTGAACGGGAGCCTATGCATTGAATGAAGGCCACAGATTTCGGAGTCTTCATGTCAC
>CAYFWV010000004.1:0-6116 GCA_964346975.1 uncultured Candidatus Bathyarchaeia archaeon | reverse complement strand
CCATCGTTAATGAAAACACTGGGGCACTCATCGAAAGTTCCTTCAGACATCAACTTCATTCCTGAAATCGTCATCAATGGTGTATCCCTGAAAGCAGTGACAAGAGCAATGCAGGTTGGAATAGAAGCAGCACGTGCCACAGAAGGCGTCCGACTAATCTCTGCTGGAAACTATGGAGGAAATCTAGGCAAGCACAGAATCTACCTGAAAGAGCTGTTCACATGACCACTCTTGAAGCAATTGGATTCGGAGCCCTCAATGTAGACAAGCTCTACAAAGTGCACAGCATCGCTGGACGAGATGATGAGAGTTTCGTCATAGCTTCAGAAGAATCATCTGGAGGCTCTGCTGCAAACACCACTGTAGGTCTGGCCCGCTTGGGAGTGCGAACAGGATTCATCGGCAAAGTAGCTGAAGACCATGACGGAAACCGTTTGCTTAGAGATCTGAACAGCGAGAACGTTGACACCACAGGTGTAGCGACCGCCAAGAGTGGCCACAGCGGATTCGTCATGGGCTTCGTCGACAAATCAGGCGAACGAGCCTTGTATGTAGCCCCAGGAGTCAACGACACGCTAGTCTTCGATGAAATACGCCTAGATTGCCTAAACGGAGTCCAGCTACTACACCTCACCTCCTACGTCGCAGAAGAGCCTTACAATAGCCAAAAAGAACTCCTGCAAAGACTACCGGAAAATGTCATCGTGAGCCTCGATCCTGGTATGCTCTATGCCAAGAGAGGCCTGGCCTACTTACGACCGCTACTGCGACGCACCAATATTTTCCTGCCAAACCAAGCTGAACTAAAGCTGCTCACAGGCCGTGAGCATGAAAGTGCCGCTCTAAAACTCTTAGCGGAAGGCGTACACATCGTAGGTGTGAAGCTAGGCAAAAGGGGGTGTTTCATAACTAACGGTGAAGAGACACATACTTTGAAGCCCTATGGAACTCACGTAGTTGACACGACCGGCGCAGGAGATGCGTGGAACGCGGGGTTCCTCTATGGAATATTGCGAGAGAAAAGCTTGATCGAGTGTGGCAAGATTGCAAACTTCGTTGCATCCCGATGCATAACTCAAATGGGAGCAAGAAGTGGACTGCCTACATACTCAGATCTCAGTCTCATGGCAGAGTAGGTTGCACACCAGCGATGCATTTTGAAAACCTTAAAATAAGGTTGAGTTCGGTAATCTCGGTCTGTGTGATGATAGAATGAAGATACTGGTATTGGGCTATGGGAATATTGGGAAACTCATCGCAAGGGATTTGTCAGACAGCTTGCCCAGTGCAGAACTCAGTGTTGCGGGGAGGCACAGAGAGAACCTTGAAAACACGGTGAAAAACATCAACAAGGAAAGAGTATCTGCAGTTACATTGGACGCTTATGATTTCACCGAGCTGGTTTCGACCATCGAGAAGTTTGACTTAGCAATCGGAGCCCTGCCGGGGGATGTAGGTTATCAGTCCCTAAGAGCCGCAATCAAAGCAAGGGTTGATTTTGTCGACGTGTCTTTCATGCCTGAAAACCCTTTGCCGCTGAACGACACTGCAACAGAGGCAGGCATAGCGATTGTACCAGATTGCGGCATTGCCCCTGGAATAAGCAACCTACTAGTTGGTCACGCAACAAGTAAGATCGATACAGTTGAAAGTGTTAAGATTATGGTAGGCGGACTACCTGAGACACCAGTTGACCCTCTAGACTATACTATTACCTGGTCGCCTGAGGGCTTGGTCGACGAATACACAAGGAAGGCCACGATCATTAAAAATGGGAAATTAGCTCAAGTTGATGCTTTGACAGGATTGGAGGAAATTGATTTTCCAAAGGTTGGAAAACTTGAAGGCTTCTACACAGATGGGCTTCGCACGCTGATTCATACGGTCAAAGGCGCCAAAACGATGTGGGAGAAGACCCTCAGATATCCGGGGCACGTTCAGAAAGTGAAACTGATCAAAGCGCTGGGATTCCTCGATAGCCGCCCGATAAGAGTCGGAGGAGTCAGAATTGCACCACGAGACGTGACAACCAAACTCTTCGAACAGAAGCTCCAGAAACCTCATGTCAAGGACATTCTCGTAATGCGTATCGAAGTCACCGGGAAAATTGGGGAAATCGAACAGCGATTCACCTACCAAATGCTTGAATGCTATGATAAGAAGAACAACGCAACAGCCATGGCGAGAACGACTGGATATCCAGCCTCAATAGTCGCACAACTCATAGCTCAGAAAGTCATAAGAGAAACCGGAGTCATTCCTTTGGAGAAGCTCGGATCAAACGACACCATTTTCAGCAAGATAATCACCGAATTAGAAGCCAGACAGATGAAGATCGCTATGGCGAACAACGAGGTGTGTTGATCCAGCAATATCCGTGCGCCACTCAAGGTTTTTATAAAGACTCAACGAAGAACAATGGGGAAAATCTTGTCCAAAGAAGAGAAGATGCTGGAGGAACTCACGAAAATACGCGAGCTATTGACCCCTGCACCATCTCCACCGCCGCCAAAAGGTCTCTGGAAGGAGTTCATGGACTTCATCTCGAAATACAAGGTCATGGGACTTGCTGTGGCCTTCATCATGGGTGTCTATCTAGGTGCCCTCGTCCAAGCATTTGTTACCGGTTTGATAATGCCAATTATTGGATTAGCAATACCGGGACTTGGGAACTTGGCGACATTCAGAGTTCCGATTCCTGCTACGGCTCTGGACAGCCAAGGAAACCCAGTTGACCCCAATTATGTCGGGCAATTGTTTGGGGTAGGAGAATTCCTTGCTGCACTGATAACCTTCGCTATTGTAGCCGCAGTGATTTTCATTCTGGTCAAAGTCACAAAACGATGGGGAATCGAGTAGCTCGCGTCACCCCACCCTTTTTTCTGTCGGAGCGGAGAACCCTACGAACGACACTCACACGTCTGCACTACAGACGAGAGTGGAGCGAGTGGAGACAGGGAGGGGATATTGAAGAGAGGTAAAAATTCGATGCCTCACACCCGCCACCGTGAATTGGAAGCACATCATCTTATATTCTTTGTTCTCAAACGAGAACAATGTGAGACATGAAATGGCAAAGCTGTTCCACTCATTATGCATGAGGTATGCGATAATCCCACTCAGAACTTTCTAGTCAAGTGCTGGACAACTGAGTCAAAGATTAATCTGCCATCACCGAATGATGGAAACGTCTCACAGCGTGTCCACGATGGAAGTTCCCATCCGAAATATGCGCGTTCAGGATGAGGCATCAACCCAAACACTGTCCCTGTTTGACTGCAAACACCTGCAATATCGCTGAAAGAACCATTAGGATTCTCAGGGTATTTCCCATCGGCACTTTGACCATCCTGATGGCAATATCTGAAAACGAGCTGATCAGACTCAACTAGTTTCTCAAGTTGGGAGTCCTCCTCATCCTTGCGGAACATGAACCGACCTTCAGCATGTGCCACCGGCATTTGAATGACACTCTGTGGTGGAATCTTGCCAGTGAATACACAGTTGCCTTTGCTTTGATGACTGAGATAGATCCACCGGCAACAATATCCTATTGGAACGTTCGTTCCCAAGGCGGCTTCCGGAAAGGACGCAATTCCCCTGAATTGTGGAAGTAGCCCAGCTTCTATCAGGACCTGAAACCCATTGCATATTCCAAGAATGGGGCGCTCCTCATCCATGAATCGCTCAAGATCTTTGCCGAGTTTGATCAAAATCTGCTTCGCCCAGATTGCCCCAGCGCGGACATAGTCTCCATGGGAGAATCCTCCAGGTATTATGAGCATCTGATATTCAAGGAGGTTGCCGTTCCTTGCAAGTTGATTCACGTGAACAATCTCCGCTGTCAGTCCTGAGTTCTCACAAGCCCGTTTGGTTTCTGCATCACAGTTGGTTCCCGCTACTCGCAGAATACATACCTGAATTTCTTCGCGATTCACCATTCTCTCTCCATGTAGCTCTTCCAAGCCCTCAGCAGTTCGTCCAACTCGGCTTCAACAATCAGGTTGTCATCCAGTCCATACACACTCAGTTGCGGATCGGTCACTACTTCACCCAGGTGCGCGTGGGGAACAGCCTTCATGGTTGCTTCAAACTCGTCTTTCAGATTCTTCGGCACCTCAACAAGAAACCTGCTGTTCGACTCGGAAAACAGCAGAAAATCATCTCTTTCCGTGTTTCCATTGCGAGGAACACTATTGAGATGGAGCTCAACGCCGCAATCTCCACTGATTGCCATTTCAGCAGCTGCCACTGCAAGTCCCCCTTCTGAAAGATCGTGACATGCTCTGGTCAGACCCCGATCGTGAGCCCGAGTAACGGCATCCATCACCTGTTTCGCGTGACTGAGTCGAACTTTGGGAACTAGGTTGCCAACGAATCCATTCTCCCGATAGTACGCCGATCCTCCCAGCTCTTTCAAGGTCTTACCAACAACATAAATCGGATTTCCAGGTGACTTGAGGTCCAGTGTAACGGTCTTTCTAATGTCAGGATGGATGCCGATTGCGGTAATCAGCAGCGTGGGGGTAACAGAACCTAGTGGCGATTCATTGTACAAGCTGTCTTTTCCGGAGACAAATGGGGTCTTGAATCCTTTGGCGAACTTGTAGCACGCTTTGCATGCTTCTACTAGGCTCTTCAGGTTTGCAGGTTTCTCAGGGTTTCCCCAGACGAAGTTGTCCAGCAGTGCGATCCTTCGACCGCCCACAGCGATGTTGTTTCTGATCGCCTCATCTATTGCGGACGCTGCCATCCAATAGGAGTCGATTTTTCCATAGTTTGGGTTGATCCCACAAGATATCGTGACTCCTTGCCAGCTGCTATCAACCGGCTTAAGTACGGCTGCATCGCTTGGTCCTGCAGATGATCCGTGTAGTGGTTTCAGAACTGTGTTCCCTTTCACCTCATGATCATATGTTCTCACCACTTTCTCTCGACTCGTGATGTTTGGGGCAGCGAGGAGTCTCAAGAGGGTCGATCGGAGGTCACGGGGTTCTTGAAAAGTTGGCTCTGTGGCTGGTTTTCTTGTCCATATTGCAGACCACTCAGGTCGTGGTGGGCTGAACAGGAACTCAATCTCCAATTCTGCGACTTTCGAACCTTTGTAGAGTACTACAAGATTTCCGTCATCAGTGAGCTCACCAATAGGTGTTGCTTCAACATCTTCCTTATCGAAGATCTCTCTTGCTGCCGCAAGGTTTTCAGGGGGAATGAGAAGCAGCATTCTTTCTTGAGATTCAGAAATGTAGATCTCCCATGGACTGAGGTTAGCCTCCTTCAGAGGAACTCTCTCAAGGTTAATGCGTGCCCCACAACCAAATCTGTGCGCCATTTCACCTACTGAACTCGACAATCCTCCTCCACCTAAGTCAGTGATGCCAGATCCAAGTTCTCTTTCGCGGATTTCTACGATTGCCCGTTTTAGCTTCTCTTCCTCGATGGGATTTGCGATTTGAACGGCTGGACGCGAAACCTCTTCGGAGTCCTTTGTCAGCTCTGCAGAGGCGAAGGTTACCCCATGTATCCCATCTCGACCTGTTCTTCCTCCAGCCAGCAGAAGCACATCTCCCGCCTTGGCTCTTTTGGCGAACTTGTTAATTGGAAGCATCCCAAGACATCCACAGAAGACAACCACGTTGCCCACATAGCTTTCATCAAAGTAAATTGCACCGTTGACGGTTGGTATTCCCATGTTGTTTCCGTAGCACCCAATACCAGCAACAACCCCTCTGAACACGTACTTCGGATGCTTGATTCCTTGCGGAAGTTTCTGATATTCATAGTCGAATGGACCAAACCCTAAGACATCAGTGCAGGCAATAGGATCAGCCCACACTCCCAGGATATCTCGAATGACTCCGCCCACACCTGTTGCGGCGCCTCCAAAGGGCTCGATTGCAGACGGATGGTTGTGAGTCTCCACCTTCGCGGCAATCGCGTATTCCTGGTCAAATCTCATGATACCCGCGTTGTCTTCAAAAACGGAGATGCACCATGGTTTTCTCAGTTCACTAGTGGCTCGGGCAATATAGGTTTTCAGTAGATTGTTCACTTTGCCCTTTTCAGTAATTACGTTACCTTTGAAAGTCTTGTGGAAGCAGTGTTCAGACCAAGTC
>CAYFWV010000003.1:0-13345 GCA_964346975.1 uncultured Candidatus Bathyarchaeia archaeon | reverse complement strand
GTGGAAGACCACTCTTGAGGCTCTATTGCCACAAGATTCAGACTCTGGTAACTTGTCTCTCCATAGAATGACAACTCTAGGGTGGTGGATGCTACTCCCGACATCTCTGTTATGTTTTCCATGATGAACGGGGCAGCAGTCAGATTGCTTGATGAGACACCAATGTCTGCACCTACATTTGCGTTGACTTGGCGAATTACATAGTCCTCTTCACTGGCGAGTAAGCCGACGGTTTGAAACCCATAGCCAATTATCAAGGCGACGAGGAAAGCAACGGAAGCAACTCTCGCGGGGTTTCTTCTCACGTTTCTTGTTGCTAACACTCCCAGATCACCAAGAAAGCGTGCCGCCTTGGTCACCAGTCCTTGAAACCCCAGAGACCCCAGCACGAAAATCTTGGAGAATCCCCAGAAGAAGAGTAGTGGTCCAATCGGTGTGAGCACGCTATCAACGACCAACCAACCGGCAAGTAGGATTGAGAGGAAGATGTTGGAGGTTGGTGGAGGGCGTCCAGAGAAGTATTGCATCAGGCTGGAGATGCCGATAAGAAACATAGTGATCTTGTAGCTGCCGAGTAAGAAAGCGAGCCAGGGCCATTTCTGCTTGTAGGGTTTAGGCGCCTCCCGATACATGTACTCTTTCAAAGCATCAACCGTTGACAGTTTGGCAGCTCTTCTTGAAGGTCGAAATGTTGACAGAAGGGTTAGGCTAGTGCTGAAGATGATCGCCAGGACGATGACCTCAGGGGTCAGTATTGGAGATGCATCACTGAACTCCGATCCTATTGCAGTGACGAAGTACGGGCTGAGAAGATAGCTCAGGCCGACGCCGATGAGCCCTCCGAGGATGCCGATGAGTAGTGACTCTGACAGAAACAGGCGGAAAATCTGTCCTGACGAGAACCCTCGCGCAGACAGGAGGCCGATCTCCCGTCGCCTCAGGTTAAAAGACACGTCGGAAACGGTTGATCCAACATACCAAGCGACGAAAAATACAGGAAGCGCCACAACCAGAAATGCAAGTCGCATTCCAATAGAAAGGAACTGATAGGTACCCAGAACATACTGCAGGTTGCTGTAGGCGGTGAGTCCGAACTCTGCCACTTGATTGTCGATCTGTGAAGCAACACGGTTTATGGTCTCTAGTGATGCTCCAATGTCCCAAGGGTTTATGACAGCTTCCCGATCGAGAAAGATCAAGATTTCGGTACGAACAGGGCTATAGGATGGATTAATGGTGTAGATGGTGTCGAGAAGCTTTGCAATTGTTCTCTCCCAGCTGACTATGAGAAGATTCCCATAGCCGATCGGCCCAATATCCTCCAGTTGAGCTGGCGTATAGAAGATGTCACCGCCATCCTTCCAATATTGTCCTGACGCAAGTGCATATGCTGTCTCGTCCAGATCAATAAAGCCTGCAACTCTAAGGGGTAGGCTCAGATTCAACTCACCTTGATCATACGTCCACAGAGTGTAGTTCAAGAGCAACGTATCATTTACCTGCAGTTTGGAAGCGTCTTGAGAGCCAATCCACACATATGTCTCATTCTCTTGGAGAGAATTGGCTCCAGATGTCACGACTAGACCCGCATTCACTCGTGACTCATCAAGAACCCCCACAACATCGAAGACCGAATAGTCCTGTTCTCGCGTCGGACCATGCCAAGCAATCCTGGAAAGGATTTCCTGATCTTTCACATCGTCAACTGAAGCCACCTTCTCCGCGATAATCGTCCAATTGGCAGAAGCGAGAGACTCGCCATACCGTCCACTCGCTGTGAGATCCACGAGAACTTGACTCAGCTGCTGGTTCAGAGCAGCTTTGGCAGTGGTATCTGCACCAATGTTGATTCCTGCGAAAAAGGAGGATGCCAGCACAACGCCGAGAAGTAAGGCTATAAAGAGGCCCAGGGAGCGCAGGACTCTCTTCAGAGCATAAGAAAGCACTGGTGCACACCAGACAACTACACCCTCAAGCAAAGTTTCTTTTAAAGCTATATTTTGGAACACTCCCTCTGCGCTCAGTTATGTTCTACTCTCGGAAGAGAAGTTTCAAAGTCCTGTATGGGAACCCCTGTCAAAACGAATATGTGGAATTCAAGTTTCTGTACCAGTAGACTACTGTATGTGCACGTCACCGTTACGTGCTCAGATTTGACTCAGTGATGGTCACTCAGCTTGGCTAGTTTGGGGGCAATGACTAGCCTGCAGTAGGGTTGTTCTGGGTGTCGCTTGAAGTACTCTTTGTGGGAGTCTTCTGCTTTGTAGAACGCCGTAAGCGGCAGGACCTGCGTTACGATTCGTGACTGGTATGCTTTCGAGTTGTTGAGCTCCCCGATCACCAGCTCAGCTGTCTTCTTTTGATTGGCGTTGTGGTAGAGTATTATTGATCGATACTGTGTCCCTACATCAGCGCCTTGACGGTTCACCGTGGTTGGATCGTGAGTTGCGAAGAACACTTCAAGAATCTTCCTGAAGGAAACTTCATCTGAGTCAAAGGTCACTTGCACAACTTCAGCATGTCCAGTGGCTCCAGTGCACACCTGGGCATATGTTGGGTTTGCTACGGTTCCACCTGCATACCCTGGCTCAACCTTTAGAACACCTTTAATCCGTTGAAAGACAGCTTCTGTACACCAGAAGCAACCTCCACCAAGGGTGGCCACCTGTATCTTCTCATGGCCGCTTGTCGATTCATTCATGACGCTCACCTAAAACCTACTCGAACTCTCAACATATTTCGTTTTTCCCAGTTTTTCTCCGAGGAACCCGTGTTCGATGACATGTACAGCGGATTCAGAGATCCCTTTTTGCGAAGATGCTGATTAAAATCGAGAAGTGCAGCGTCAAAGATGCTTGGTAAGGAAACCAGTAATATCCTGCTCTGATAGAACTCTAGCTTAGCTGTTTCAAATGCCTTGACTGAGTCTCTGTGCATGCTTTCCTCCGAGTATCCTAGACACATCGACATAAGAGTCTGATATTCCATCTCTATGGCGCGCGCAACAATGAATGGGGAAGTGAATGCTCTTTGACGATTAAGGCAGTTTTGTTTGATATGTGGGGTACGCTAATCCATGCTGATATTGCGCATGTTGGAGAGATACTTCAAAGAATTCTAGCTTCTTTAGGCATCTTTAGGTCATTAGATGAGATAGAGACAGTATGGTCCAATGCTGAAAAAGAAGCCAAAGACACTGGCTTACTGTCATTATTCGGCAAACTGCCACCTGAAGAATATTGGTTCAAGTGGAACTCTCTGGTCCTAAACCACCTTGGAATAGAGGAGAATGCAGAGCTTGTTACAGCTGTTCATTCCAAGTGGAATAATGCATATAGCTTCACACTTTATCCAGAAACAAGAGATGTTCTAATGGAACTGCAGCAAAGAGGGTTGAAGCTGGGACTCATAAGCACAGCCTATGAAGAGGAGATTCACTTCTATCTTGAAAAGACAGGACTAGAGAAAACAACCTTTGACATCATTGTCGGGGTAGATACAGCAGAGTGCATGAAGCCTCATCCAGACATTTTCAAGTATGCTATTAAAAGACTTGACGTGAAACCAGAAGAGACAATCTTCGTTGGAGATAGAGTGGAAGTTGACTATAAAGGAGCTGAGAATGCAGGCATGTATGCATTGTTAGTTGATCGGACAGAGAAGCAGAAGCAGGGTGACTTGAGGACAATCAAGAACCTGAAGGAGATTCTCTCTCAGATTGACTGAGAAAGAAGTAATTGTCAAAGATGGATATGCGCGCGCGAAGACGGCAATTGGAGACAGAATTCCTGCAGAATGTCATCCACGGCGATAGCGCCAAGCAAGAAACGGAAGAAGTGTAGCTGCTAATGCTGCAGAAAAAGCAAATCCATATTGAATCCCATATGATGTTACTATTGTAGCCGTCAGTAGAGGCGCTGTACCTTGCCCAAGGTCAAAGCCCACGACGTATAGTGAATTTGCCAAGGCTATCCTTGAGGGCTGAATGTAGTCTGCAATCAACATCGATGCGATAGGAAAAAGAAGTCCTTGAATGCCACCGACCAAAGCAAATATCAGGGCAAACGCAAAAGTGTTCGAGATAACCGCAAGAAGTGAGGAAAACAATATCGTCAAGACGATGCATAACAGCACTAGCTTTCCTTTGTCAACTTTCCCAGCTATTCTCCCAACCGAAAGCCTTGTCAAAGTGGTGGCAGCATAATATGCGAAGAAAAGGAGTGATACAGACTCATCGGCAAGGCCTAAGCTTCCTTTCATGTAAAGCGGGGCATATGCCAATAAGACACCGAAGAAGAAGAAAAATGCGAAATTAGCACCTAGGGCCACAATAAAGACATCGGTGTTGACTATTGCGGTGATTCTATCACGGATAGCCTCTGTCTCTACAGGGAAACTCATGATCTGCCAACTTTCTTCCATGACCGTGAATCTTCTGTAAAGCATGAAGGTCGCTAAGCATCCAACAATGCCGATCAAACTTGCGATGAAGAAAGAGTTTGAGATACCAAGAAACGGAATGCTGACTGAGTTGATCAGTGGTCCAACCAGAAGCCCCAGGCTTGTCCAAGCGGTGTATGTTCCCACTGCCTTATCTCGTTCGGGAACTGGGATAGATAGGCCTGCCAGGGTAATGGATGCTACCATAATTGACGCATAGGCAAAACCTTGTACAGCCCGTAGGCCGACTATCACTGTGATATTGCTTGTGTATGGATAGAACACATGGCAGACGGTGAAAATAAGGGAAGCGAAGAACACATATTTAATTGTCTTTGTTCCACCAGCAAGAACTCCTACAGAAAACCTCGCGACAGCAGAAACGATAAAAAAGATTGCGGTTGCCAAGCCAACCGTTGCCAAAGAAGCCTCTGTTGCATCTCTAGCGAAAATCGCGAATATTGGAGCGACGATTGAAGATGCCCCAGTTGAGCTGAAACCGATCAGACATACTGTGAGGTGAGGTGACAACTGTACCTTAGTCAACGGTGCTGACCCTTCACAACCTATCCTGAAAGACGTGAATACCTAAACAGAAAATCCCACCACACCGCATCTCTTGTTGCCCCACTTTTGTAGACAAGATCATAGATACGCTTCGTTATAGCATGATGTCTCTTCTCATCGCTAATAATATCTTGAAGAATAAACCTAATCCGCTTATCGTCAATCCTCTCCACAAGCTTCTGAAAATCGTCCACCATCTCTCTCTCAAGCCTTACATGCGTCTCCATAGCCTCACGGAAATCTTCATCGTCGACTTCAAGATGAGAATCCGGAGAGGGGTTCAACAGTTCTAAGATAATCTTCAACATATGTTCGTGTTTCGTAGAATCCAACGCCAGCTGAGTAAGTAAGAGTCTAATCACCGGATTTTCTGTCTTTCTCATAGAGCCATTTAGAAGCGTGATCACTCTTCTTTCATCTGCGATACGCAAGGCGATATGTCTATCAAGGTTTCTGTCCTCAGGCAAACCTAATCACTCTGATTCCTAGAAACCCGCTTACTTATTTAAGATGCGCGCGTGAGTTCAGCGAAACAGAAGATGACCCATCATCGTCGATGGAGCATCTTTGGTGACCGTAGAATCCGGAGTTCTAGCCCAAGAAAAGGTGGCCCAAATCCCACGAAAATCGACGGAGCACATGTAAAGTAACAGAAATAAGAAGGCCCCAGACAAGTCTGTCTCATGAAGTTCGGCTACTACCTTCGGAGAGTCTACCGTTACAAAGAGATCAGGGATCTTGCGGTACTAGCGGAGAACTGTGGGTTCGACTCTGTCCACGTGAACGATCACCTCGTTGGCTTTGATCCTGACGGCAAACAACCGTATCTTGAAGCAACGGTTTTGATGAGCGCCATCGCTGCAGAGACCACGAGAGTGAAGATTGGGCACATAGTGCTGGCAAACTCATTTCGTAATCCTGCCCTCACTGCGAAGATCATCTCCTCTATCGACAACATCTCCAATGGTCGTGCCCTGTTGTGGATTGGCACAGGATGGTTTGAGAAAGAGTACCGTGCCTACGGGATTCCTTTTCCACCTGCTAAACGACGTGTGGATGAACTTGAGGAATCACTGTCGATCTTCAAGAAACTCTTCTCTGAAGAAGCGACTAATTTCGAAGGGCAATTCTGGAGACTAGAAAACTGCAAGAATTACCCCAAGCCAATTCAGAAGCCGTGGCCACAAATAGTCATAGGTGGAGTGAAGAACCGAATTACCTCGATTGCTTGTCGCGAAGCAGACGGATTCAACATTCCCCATCAGGGTTTGACAGCGTTCAAGGAAAGAGTTGATTTCATTCGATCAAGACTGCGCAAATACCAAAGAGATCTAGAGCACTTTGAAATATCAAGCTTCAATTCTGTCACCCTTGTCACTACTCAAGAGGAACTTGATGGGTTTATCAACCAGATGATTGAACAGGCTGCATCAGAGCACAAGCCGCCGACACGAGAGGAAATCTTGGAGAACTCCTTCATCGGCTACGTTGAGGATGTCAAGAACAAGATTGAGCAAGCGGAAGAGTTCGGCATTGACAAGATGGTCATCGCAGTGCGCGGAGGCTCCTCAGTCAAGGATCCTGTGAAGCTGTTTCATGAGAAGATCATGCACTGAACGTACATCGCGTGTGCCAGCGCGAGGAACCGTTTCAATCCAGGTTGCTTCTGCAAAGCGTTAAATCCGATGAGGATATGTTTTAAGGAAGTTTACTGAGAAGGATGGGAAAAGTGCACCCGGAGCTCCCGACGACGGAACAGACAACTCGTCCCACTGGCATGTTGGCGTTCACCATCATCTGGGTTGGTCAAGTGATCTCATTGACAGGTACTCAGATGACTGGGTTTGCTCTCACGATTTGGGCATGGTTGCTCACCGGCGAAGCAACAGCTCTGGCATTGGTGGGGTTTTCCACCTTTGCTCCCACAGTAGTTCTCAGTCCATTTGCTGGTGCGCTGGTGGATCGATGGAGTCGAAAGCTGGTGATGATGCTGAGTGACTTGGCTGCAGTCACATCGACAACCATTGTCTTTCTCCTCTTCGTTTCCGGCAACCTCCAAATCTGGCATCTGTACATCACTGGCGCCTTCACTGGAGCATTTGGCGCCTTCCAGTTCCCCGCATACTCCGCCGCCGTCACCACCATGGTCTCCAAGAAGCAGTACGGACGCGCCAGCGGCATGCTCTCGATGGCGCAATTCGGATCGAATATTCTTGCTCCAGTGTTGGCTGCGATCCTGCTCAACGTCATTGGCATCGCCGGCATATTGGTAATTGATGTCTGCACGTTCATGGTCGCCATCTCGACATTGCTCTTTGTGCACATCCCGCAGCCTCCCGTTACTGAAGAAGGACGCAGAAGCCGAAGCAGCTTCTGGAAGGAATCTGTCTATGGATTCCGCTACATTATCAAGCGGCGAAGCCTCCTCGGAATGCTTGTAATCTTCTTCACCGTTAACCTGGTTGTCACCTTTGCCACGACTGTGATGGCGCCTATGCTCTTGGCGCGCACGGGAGATGATGAAAGAGTACTGGGGATCGTGTCGTCAGCCATAGGGGCGGGAGGAGTCGTTGGCAGTGTATTGTTGAGCATCTGGGGAGGGCCAAAACGGCGCATTAATGGAGTCTTTCTGGGTCTGCTCATTGCCATGGCCGGAATCTTGCTGATAGGATTAGGCCGCAATCTCGTTGTCTGGGCTGCAGCCGCTTTCTTCACACTGCTTTTTGTCCCAGTGCTCAATGGATCTAGTCAAGCCATCTGGCAAGCCAAAGTGGCGCCGGACGTGCAGGGACGCGTCTTCGCAACGCGCATCGTGATATCTCAGCTGGCGGTACCTGTTTCCATGCTGCTCTCAGGATCCCTCGCGGACAACGTGTTTGAACCGGCAATGATGCCGGGAGGCAGCTGGACACCGCTGTTTGAAATCCTGGTGGGAACAGGCCCAGGCGCCGGTATGTCCCTAATGTTCGTCATCGCAGGGATCTTGGGAATACTCGTTGGCTTAGTAGGATTCACCGTTCGTGACGTGCGAAATGTCGAAGAGATTCTCCCAGATCACCAACCTGAAGCGAGTCGAATGGATTTGGTATCGTCCCAGTCGACAAACAAGGAACCTGGGAGAGAAAGCGTCACGTAACACAAATCATAAGAATGGAAGAGAATATACTAGGTTGAATTCGAGAAGGTGTGATTCATGGGTAGAAAACTCGGTTGTATTCTTGGTCTGATCCTCCTTGTGATCAGCGGATGTTTCATGGTTAGAGTTCAGAGAGTGGAAGCAAGCGACACCATCTATATCACAGTTGATGGTGAGGTGCAAAACACCGTGAAAATCGTGAACGAAGATAATGTCACGTACACGTTTACAGATAATATTAGCGATTCCATATGGATTCGGCGAAGCCACATCATATTGGATGGAGCTGGCTTCAGTCTTCTGGGACCAGGATCTACGGGAGTCTATTTGGAGAACACTGAGAATGTCACGATTAGAAATATAAACATCATTGGCTTCAGCAATGGAGTCTTTCTGAGCAATTCCACTTCTTGCCACGTCGTGAACAACCACATAGAAAACACAACCAACTCAGGAATCTATGTTTACATGGATTCAAAATTCAACACCATTTCCAGCAATGAGATCATAAGTGATGGAAATGGCATCTGGGTGCGAGAGTCGTCAAACTGCACCGTGTCTAACAACAACATTACCTGCGAACGAGCAGACAACAAGTTTGGAATTTATCTCTATCAGTCATCAAACAATACCATGAGCAGCAACGTCATTACCCAGACTCAAGCTTGCATCTACATCTATCACTCAAACCACAACCGCCTGTATGAGAGCAATCTCACCAACAGCGGCTGGGGTCAAGATGGAGGAGGAGTCTGGGTTGAGGGCTCAAGCTTCAACATCATTCAAGGAAACGTCATTTCAGAGAGCCACTGGCATGGCATTGAGCTCCTCACCTCTTCGAACAACACTGTCTCAGGAAACGACATCGTTTCGAACTCAAACCGCGGCATAATGATCCACTCCACTTCAAACTACAACACCATCACAGGAAACAACATTGACGGAAACTACAAAGGTATTGAACTCACCTCTTCATCGCATCACAACGTCATCAGTGACAACGTTCTCACGACCAATGATTATGAAGGCATCATCCTCGACCACTCATGGAACAACACGATCATGGGCAACACGCTGACAGACAACAACTCAGGAATCTTGATCGGAGACTCAGAGTACAACAACCTCACGGAGAACACTATAACCGGTAGCGGCCTGGCCATCCATCTTCAAGCATCCAACAACACCCTACTCAGAAACACGCTGACAGACAACAACTTTGGCCTCAGGCTCCAATCATCCACAGGAAACACGCTGAGAGAAACCATAATGCTCAACAACACTTGCAGTTTCGCCCTCCTCGGCTACGATCTGCCCCACTTCGTCAACAACGTTGATGACTCGAACCTCATCGACAGTAGGCCCATCTATTACTGGGTTGATGTACACTCATCCACGGTTCCAGACGATGCGGCCTGTGTGATCCTCGTAGAATGCACCAACATCACCGTGCAAAACATGAACCTGTCGCTCTGCAACTATCAAGGAGTCGCTGTAGCCTACTCAGCAAACATCACAGTAGCTGACAACTACATAGCCAACAATGATCAGTACGCTATTTGGCTCCGCAACTCCTCAGACTGCTATATTGTTGGAAACCACTTGGCAGGCTTCATCGGTCTCCAGCTCGAGTATTCGACACACAACACTGTCATCGGAAACACATTGACCGCCGGTGGAAACTGGGGGAGTGTCAACCTCGCCCAATCTCACAGCAACACTTTCTACCACAACAACTTCACGGATAATTACATACACTACTTGATTGACGACTTCTCGGTCAACGACTGGGATCATGGCTATCCTGACGGAGGAAACTACTGGGACAACTATGAGCAACGATACCCTTACACTAATGATGTGAACAGCGGACCAAACCAGAACAAAACTGGAAGTGACGGCATCTGGGACACACCCTATACGCTGAACGAAAGCAACATCGATCAATACCCCATTGTTCCCGAGTTTCCATCACCAATAACCTTGTCAGTGTTAATGGTTGCCACACTCCTCACACTCGCCTACTGGAGAAGGAGACACCTTCACGCTCCAGACAGCCAATGAGAACGCCGCAAGCTTGCGCATGATCAGTTGCGTCGCGCCCGTGCAATAATGGATTCAATGAATGGTGCTTTTGCGTCAGTGTAACCTTCGCGATTCACTCCGTATTCCACAGCGAGCTGCTTCTTCAATTCCTGATATTCTTGGGCAACGTCCGGGTGAGCACGAAGATAGTCTCGAAACAATAGGTGTTTCGTCCAGAAATTGCTCTTCAGCTCAACCATGTGCAGATGATAGTGCTGCTCTTCAGGAGCCTTACCTTTCCGAAAATAGCGTCTCTCAGGGAGCTGCACCTCATGTTGAGGCTGATATTCGTAGCCGATGAGTCGTAGAGGATCAATGCAGTTCCGCGCGTCGCTCAGATGATTGATGGCAACCAGAATGTCGATTGTAGGTTTTGCGCCTAAACCTGAAATGGATGTGCTGCCGATGTGCTCAATTCTCACAGCTATGTGCCCTATTGCCTTCAGCATGTGCTTGGAGTTCCTCATCGAATCAGAATGGGGACTGATATGCGCGAAAGTCGTCAGCAATTCCTCTCGGGTTGAAAGTTTTCATTTGGGATCACTTGAGTTCAACGTGACTGGACCGGACGGCACGATTGGCTTCTGCAGAGTCGCCATGCCCCACGACCTGTTGGAACCGCCATACGCTGTAACCGTCAACAGCATTCCAGTGACATTTACGACCGCATTCGAGAATGCAACCCTAAGCATCATCTACTTCACTTACACTCATTCTACACGTGAAATAGTGATCATTCCAGAAATCGCATCATTCCTGAGTCTACTTATCCCTATGATGGCAATACTATCAGCAGCCATACTTCACAGGAGAAGATCTTGAGCACCCTGGCGCCCGCGAAGCCTTAGCTTCGATTATTGTTAGTGCCTCCTTTGTGATTTCCCGTCGTGGTGCATGAAGGCAGTATATGTCTAGCGAATTTCGCGGAATCTCAGGTTATTGAAGAATACAGCAGCCATCCTCCGATGATTGCTTCAAATAGAATCGCCGACAGTCCACCGATAGCTGTGAAGTCTTTGACGTTAGGTTTTGCAAGTTTCATCCCAGTGCCTAAGCCAACGAGAATGCTCGCAGCAATTCCTAGCCAGCCAACAATTTGAGGTACCACTTCAGAGGTCACTAACACGATTGAAAACGCGAGTGTACCAATAGACCAGCAAATCATCGCGAATTTGAATCGATGGTCTTTTGTGTTGAAAATGGAACGGGCCAAGTCACTCAACGAAGTTTTGTCGGCACCACTGCTATCTGAGTATTGTCTTGCTATGTTGAGAAGTTTCCAGTAGTGTGGTTCATTATAGAATTGGATCAAGCCTTCTCCTATTCTACTTATGGTCCAAACAATTCCAAGTACCAGGTTATAGGGACTAAACGCAATGAACAGCATTATAGTGAGTGTGATGACGCTACCATGTTCCAGAAGCGCTAACATGATGCTTGTCTGGAATTTTCTGGGATTTCTGTTAATCTTTTGCAGATCAGCGTCTGGATCATAATCATCTTTTTCCATTAAATAACCCAATGCCCCCATTGCAAGGTTCAAGACTAAGATAAACAGAAAGAGAAAACCTGCCAAGATCATTTCAACAGTCAAACGAGATCCTCCATTTACTCCTCTATTCCTTTTCACTTATTGTGATTTAGGCTATTGCTTTTAGAGTTGATGACCTTGCCCTAAGAGTCATCCTTTTTAGGAGAAGCCTTGAATCGTGTGGGGGTGTGGAGGGCTGGATGTGAACCTATCTAAACCAACAGTTTTCAACGGAAAATCGGATGATAGAAGCCGCTAGGGAACGATGTGGCTGAATCAAGAGAACAACTTTAAAAGACCAGGATTCCGCTTCTGCTTTGAAGGTTGATACGTTTGGAGGCTATGATGAAACAGGTTATGAAGAATATGAGTAAAGAGGACAAACAGAAGATGCTGAAAGAGTTTATGGCGAGCATGAGTGACGAAGAAAAGGAGGAGATGATGCAATTAGTGATGCCGATCATGATGAAGGACATGAAGCTGAGTGTGATGGCTGAAATGATGAGCGAGGTCACGGAGAGTGACTGCAAGGAAATGATGGCCAAGATGCCGCTCGAGATGCGACAAAGATGCAAAAAAGTGATGACTCGTTGCTTGGAAGCCCTAAGAGAGATGTAATGGACACCACACACCTAATCACCCATATTCTACAAGCTAAGACAAAGATCCCTCACATTGGTGAGTGCGCTCCCATAACCAAGAAAGAGGCGTGTGGTGTTCGAATTCCACCCAACCAACGTTGATGAACGTTAACCATGAGAATCCGCAAGACCCATTTTCTTTGATTTTCAGATACCTGCGAATGAGGTTATACCTGTGGAAGATCCGGCAAAGTTGAGAGCCTCCAGTGCCACAGAAATTCGGAAAAGACTACAAGGAATCGCTGGCGGGAGAATATTGGATGTTGCCACAGGCAATGGTGATTTCGATCAATACTCTCATTCTCAGAAACATGCCGAACAATGAAGTTTCTTGCGCGCGCACCCGTTGAAATCGGACTAACGTAGAATCGCAACCTAGAATGATCGAAAAAATAGGCCCCCCCTACCCGTTGAAATCGGACTAACGTAGAATCGAAATGTTCTAGTGGGTGATGCTCTACGCGCGCGCACTGAATAGCAGCGATTCTTGAAGCACAGAAGACTTGTAAAGTAGACGCGCGCACTACGATTTGTTACGACTTGGTTATTTCAATGGACTGATTGCTAATCAAGTCCTATAAGAAAGTCAGTGGGTCATTTTCTGTGCGCGCGAACCGCTTTTTGTCAAAACCTTTTTGATGGAGCAAGAATACTGTTTTTACCATTCTGCTATGTGATGTTGAAGTGGAAGACTTCAGGAAGGAATGAATGCTGCGCTCGCAGTTGCGTGAGAAAGGATCAATGGCATCGCAGCTGGGATTAATGCTGCGTCTTGCAAGAATCCACTTCTTGGGTCTGGGATTCATGCTCTATCTCTTTGGCTATCTAGTCGCAGTTCTTGGAGGAGCCTGGTTTGATTCAGGGAAGTTCGCATTTGGATACGTCATTCTCGGACTAGCACAGTTGTCAGTGTCATTTAGCAACGACTATTTTGACAGATCTTCG
>CAYFWV010000002.1:0-10876 GCA_964346975.1 uncultured Candidatus Bathyarchaeia archaeon | reverse complement strand
TGCTCTAGGTTCTCTATGGAATCGGCTGATCTTGGATAGTCCCTGAGCTTTTTCTTGAGTGGTTTAAGAACCTGTTCAGCATCTTTTCCTTTGGCTTTGAAGATTTCTTTCATTGCCTTTTCAGCTCTTTTGGAAATGCCGTATCGTTTGGCAGTTTCAAGAGCTTCCTCCCATCGTTTTGCGTCCAGTTGTTGCATGATATCATTCTGATTTTCCTCCCCCAAGCCTTCCTCAGTTAACAATCCTCGCAGGATTCCCACATGACCTATTTTGAGCCAGTACTTTCTGAGTCCAATCTTTTTCAGCAGTTGATTTGTAACTGAAAGAATCTCGACGTCTGCTTCAGGTTGATCACTCCCCATTATTTCATAGTTTGATTGCCAGAACTCGCGATACCGGCCAAACTGTGGTTCGTCATAGCGGTATAGAGTTCCTAGTGAAAAGAGTCTCAGTGGTTTAGGTTCATTTCGCAGGCTAGTGGCCATCAGCCTGGCAATGGACGCTGTGAATTCCGGTCTTAGGGCAACCTTTCTTCCGCCCAAATCATCAAAGGTGAAAATTCGTGCTTTGATTTCTTCTCCAGATTTCGCTGTCAGCAGATCATGATATTCAACGATCGGTGTGATTATCTCTTCAAAACCGTAGAGTTTGGCTACTTCCCTTGCCGTATTCTCAACACTTCTTAGTTTTGCCGCTTCGTCGGGCAGAAAGTCACGCATTCCTTTGACAGACTGGAACTTTGGCATGAAAACTCCTCACTCCATGGCTAGCCTTGATAGAGTGTAGTACACAATCTCTCCGCGACGGTTTACGACAGCTAGTACCATCTTTTTCTTCAGGCTTTGAACATGTTTCAGTATACTGGCAAGTTCATGAATTGAGATTGGCTTGCCTTCTTGGAGACCTAGAATGAGATATTTGGCAGTTGCATTGCTGTATTCTCCTCGTTCATACACACGGAAGTCTATGCCTGGGCCAAACCCGTCCCTAACAACGTAGCCACGGCTTCGCAAATCTCGATAGATCAAATACCTGGCCCAAATGCTTTCATTCTTGTCTCCGAATCGATGCAGCAGCTCTTGAAAACTTACTGGCTTTTCGGGTGCTCCTTGGAATACTTCAAGCAGTCCTTTGCTTTTCAGAAACAGTGCTTCATAAATGCTCAGGACTAGTTTCTTGCCTTGTAGGGTTCCATAGCCTCGTGATGTCAAGCTCTCGAGTTTCTCGTCTGGTCGGACTACAATACTTTCTTCTGAGAATTCAGCCTTTATTTCCTTGATCTCGTGGTTTCTTGGTAGTGCGGCTTGGTTTTGGCTTCCCTTCAAATTCATGTCCTGTCCATATAAGCTTAGTCAAGCTGATAAATAGGTTCACTAAAAGACTAGGCTCTTTCCGTAGTCCTCTTGGTGAATAATGCCTTTTTCACAGATTATTGCAGAAACATATTCCAGTGGAGTTATGTCGAATGCTGGGTTCAATGCGGGTACTCCTTTTGGAGCCACTTGGACACCCTGGAATTTCGTTACTTCTTCAGCAGTTCTATGTTCTACCGTGATATCTTTTGCTAATCGCTGAGTGTCAAATGTAGATGTCGGAGCAGCAACATAGAAGGGGATTTCATGTTTGTGCGCTAGTACAGCTATTTGGTACGTGCCGATTTTGTTTATTATGGCATCTTTGACCACTCTGTCAGCTCCAACCAGAACCTTATCCACAACCCTTCCATACATGACATGACCCACCATGTTATCCGTGATCAAAGTGATGGGGATTCCGTCGCTGTGCAGTTCGTAAGCAGTGAGCCGAGCACCCTGCAACAGTGGCCGCGTCTCTGTTGCGATGACATTGAATCTTTTCCCTTCAGTCCAAGCAGCTCTCACAATTGCCAGCGCTGTTCCGTGGTCTACTGTTGCTAGTCTCCCTGCATTGCAGTGTGTGAGGACAGTATCCTTTTCCTCGATTAACTTGGAGCCGATTTCTCCGATCTTTCTGTTGGCTCTGACATCCTGAACAGCTATTCTTCCGGCTTCTTCAACAACAACTTTCACAATGGTCGCGGCGTCCCCATCGGTCTCTTCAGCCTTTAGCATTATTCTTTCTATAGCCCAGAACAGGTTGACAGCTGTTGGCCGAGTTCTTCTCAAATCTCGTGCTGAAGCGTCGAGCTCCTCGATGAGTTCCCTTTTTTCCTCTGCGGTTGAGTGGTATGCTGTAAGGGCAAGCCCATAGCCAGCGGCAGCCCCTAATAGGGGTGCTCCGCGGATCTTCATTGTCCTTATTGCTTCCTCCACGTCGTGGCAACAAGTCATCTTGAGAAAGACTGTTTTGTGCGGTAGTTGCGTTTGGTCAATGGTTGTCACCGTCCCATGCTTCCATTCGATTGTTCGCATCGAATTGCACCTCGAAACAGTATTAACCTGTCTTCAATTGCTAAAAAAGGATTTGAAATCGAGCGTACCAGGGTTCTGCCGCTGATCAGGGCATCGAGCTATCTGGGCTTCGATGGTGGATTTATCTTCGTGACAACCTCTACTGGGCAACCTTTGGGCAGGTTCAGTCCTTTATTCCAATCTTCTCCTATTGCGAGAAGAGTGAAAATTCCTGAGAGTTCAGCTCTCGCCTTGCGAACAAGATTGATCAAAGCATTCTGAGTTTCACCAGTTTTTATCATGTCATCTACAACAAGCACACTGTCTCTTCGTTTAATGCTGTTCTTCGGGACGTAGAGTGTCATTGTCACTCCTGAATCTCTCAGTGCATAGGTTTCTTCAAGAAAAGCCGTCACTCCAACCTCTTTATTCCGCTTGGCGATGACCAGATTGATTCCCAACTCATTCGCGACCATTGTTGCAAGGGGAATGCCGTCCACTGCAGCCGTCAGAACCTTGGTCACTCGTTTGCCCGCGAAAGTAGCTAAAGCATGATGAGCGGCCTGTCTCAGGATGTTGAAATCACTTATCATTCCAGTGTTGTCGAAATATCCATCACTATTGAAGTGTATTCTTCTGCGAAGCTCTATCTCTAGTCCTACCAGTTTCTTCAAAGTCTTCCAAAGCTGGTGGGCGCGTGTAACATTCGGAAGGACGTGACCCTTTGCATAGCGGCTCAAAACAGTTACCGGGAGACCAGTTTTTGCCGAAAGCTCTCGGTAGGTGTGCTGTCTTTTAGCCGTTCGGAGTAACTCTATCGTCATTAGCCGCAGTTTCAAGTCTTCCGCATGTGTACTCATCTTGAGTCCTTGTATAAACACATACCAGTCAAATATTAAGGTTGCAGTGGCGGATTTTTGAGCTAACGTGATTCATAGTTTTCCTCTTCAGCTGATCAATCCCAACCATTGGTTTTCAACTCTTCAGTGCGAGGTGGCGGGCCCGCTGGGATTCGAACCCAGGGTCTCCGGCTTAGAGGGCCGACGCGCTCTTTGGCAGAATGTATCCAAACTACGCCACGGGCCCAGCATTTTGATTAATGTGGCTGTCACAAAAATATAAGTTAGTATGTGTACAACGATCGAATGATCGAAATTCTCGGATGCGCCTTGTTCTGCATCACCGTTTCTGAATCGGTGTGTGGACACAATGTTTATTGCGATGGGTTTCCTCTTCACTCATGGTGACTCACAAGCAGATTTCTGCTATTTGCATTTTCGATTCATCTGACTTGCGAATTAGGATTCCGAAAGGTTTCCGTAGAGTCAAGACTTAAATCCTACATCCTTGAGTCTTATATTATAGGGGAAGGCTATGTCAGAAGTCCAACAAATTCCTATCCCCTTGAGTAGCTATCTGAACCTTATTCAGAGGAAGGAAAGTCCGTATTACGATTTGATACGGCATATCATTCAGGACATGGAGAAAAGCTACAGAAAGTCAGGTCCTCCTCACGGAGTAATCTACACAATCAACCCGCGGCAACTCAAGGAAGAGATTGATGAGAAGATCCCAAACAAGAAACTGACTCCGATAAACATCAGTCGAACCATCTTGGCTCTTCTCTATGGAAGTGAGTTGCAGAAGGACGAAGATTACTACACGACGACAAGTTCCGGTGGGCGGAAGAACTATCACATAAAAGTTAACATGAATAATCTGTCGACGCTGCAGATGAATCTGTAGTAGCTCCTATTCTATGTATATTGCTGGTTTAAGTGGCTCCGATCTTGCAGCGCGTCCATTTGGATCATGCTTCGTTTGATCAGTTTCCTGATGGATGTGGATTTCGGCACCCAATTCTCGTTTAAGGAACGCCTTGGAGTCCTTCAACACTGAATATTCATCCAGAGTCTGAACCATGAGGAGTCTTCGCTTTCTGATTTGCGGAATCCTGGTGATTTCCCCTATCATCTTTGACGTGAATTTCGCGATTTCCCGAGGGGCAGCTTCCATTTTGTGGTATTCTATCATCTCCCTTGTCAGCTTCTTCTGATCAACTTGTGCATTGTCCGTGGAGGTCATGAGAACTCTTTGATACACATTCCACTTCCAGCTTGGAGAGGTGTAGTAGAATATCCTTTTGGGTGCAGTCTTTGTTGCGCGTACAATGCTTAGCGTGTCCTCAACTACTGATCTCACAAGGTTTTCGGATTCTTCTGCAACAGGATTAACCTTTCTCCGGTCATACTTTGGCCATTGGCTTGAAGAAACAATGCCCTTTCGATTCATCTTTTCCCAGAGCTCTTCGCAAATGTGGGGCGTGAAAGGAGTCAGCAATCTCACCCAGATATCTAACGCGTCAAGAAGAGCCTTAGTGTCCATGTGGCCTTTTCTGCGAATATACCAGCGAAAATCGTTCCAAACTTCGAAGAGAGCGTTTCCAACAGCTGTGTGAGTCTTGAAGTTTTCCATGCTTTCTGTAACAATCTTTATTCTATTCTGCAAGATGCTGATCAACCAATCTTCCAATAATCCTCTGCTTTGCTTTCGTGCTTTCTGAGCTATTGTTTCAGCCAACCTGATGAAGGATTCAAGTTTGTTTCTGATGTCTCTGATATTTTCCTCTCTCCAGTCCGGGTCGTCCATCTCTTCAGCTGTCATTAGAAGGGCGCAGCGTGTGGAGTCGGTTCCATATCGCTCAATGGCACTGCGGAAAGTGACGAAGTTTCCCTTGGATTTTGACATTTTTTGTCCCTCGATCTTTAACATTCCATTCGTGTCTATGATTCTGGGCCAATGTTCTCGTGGGAAAAGTGCTACGTGGTGGAATAGGAAGAAAGTGAGATGATTCGGTATCAATTCTTTGGCGGAGTTTCGCATATCAACTGGATACCAATATAGGAATTCCTTCCGCATTGATCGTAGGATTTCTGTTTCGATTGCTGATTGGCGTGCAACGGTCCTCAGATCACCCTTGCCATAGAGTACGTAGTCAAACACCTCAGGTTTCAGTTTCACAGCAGGTATACTGTGTTTCTTAATGTCCTTGTTTATAGTGTAGAAAGCCATGTAGATTGTGGAATCGCTCAATGTTTCTATGATCCACTCTTTGTTCCAAGGTAGCGGAGTGCCCAATCCACTCTTTCTAGCGCATGGCCAATCTCTTAACCAATCAATCGTGCTTTGAAACCACGAGATGGCGGTCTCAGGAAATATGCTAGCATTGCAGAGTGCGGATTTGGTTGCGTTCTTCCATTCTGGATCGCTATACTTCAGGAACCATTGTTCTTCTAAGACTTTCACTATACATTTGGTTAAGCATCTGCAGATGACTGGCTGCGGCAAGTCATACATCGTTTCAGCGATGTTTCTCGTTTTGAACTCTTCGACAAGAGGTTCTTTGATTGCTCTAACCGTTTTTCCGCTGTAATTGCCACAATTTTCCTTTAGGACGCCGTTATGAAACTCTTTCTTGTAAAGGATCTTGGTCGCTTCTTCAGCTTTGGGATCACATTGATCCTTGACTCCAAGCTGATCGACAACCTCTTTGGCAGGGTTTTCGCCAAACCCTTCGGTCTGGATGATTGAGATCGGCTTGATACTTCTCACAGTTGCAGTTGCAATTCCAAACTTCCCTAGAGTGTCTGGAGCCCGTTTTAGATCTTCTAGTGCCAACCAATCTACTGGAGCGTGTGCTGGCACACTGTAGACGACTCCAGTTGCTTGTTGGGGATCTACAAACGACGCTGGCAAAATCAGTAGATGCCTGTTTCCAATAGGATTTGACGCGCTATGACCAATGAGCTTCTCGCCTTTGAACTGGCTAACTACCTGAATCTTCCGTTTCTGTTCGGCAAGTTTCTCTGCGGCTCTCTTGCTGATGATCCATTCTTCACCACCCACCTTTGCTCTCACATAGTCCGCCTCAGGGTTTACCCACACGTTCGTCACACCATAGATGGTTTCCGGTCTGAACGTGGCTGCGAGTAGGTATGCACCATTGTGTTTGAACTTGATCAGCGTGAATTCTTCTGGGGCTACCCCTTCACCTTCATGGCGGTCATGGTCACCGGTCGGGCTTCTGCATTGAGGACACCAGACAACCGGATGGGTTCCTTTGACGACGTAGCCCTTTTTCTGTAATGTCATGTACTGCCATTCAATGAACTTGCTGAATGTCGGGGAAGCCGTGTGAAACTCTCTGCGCCAATCAATTGAGAATCCAGCTTGCTTCACAGTCTTTCGGTTTTCTCGTGTGTAATATGAAGCCATGTACTTGGGGTCGCCTAGCTTCTTCAACTCGTTCTCTGGGACTTTATCGATCTCCCTCAAAGCGTTGACAAAGTCTTCGTCTCCGAGTTTTATGCGTGCGCTGGCTCCTGCAATCGTTTGTCCCGTCCAGTGCCACGCCCATGGGAACAACACATTGTAGCCTTGCATACGCTTGAAGCGAGCGTAGGCATCAGCTCGTGTAGCTGTGAAAGCATGCCCAACATGGAGGGGACCATTGGCGTAGGAATATGGAAAAGTGACAAAGCACTTCTTGCGGTTGGGATCTGGGTCTGCTTCGAAAACTCTGGCCTTATCCCAAGCTCGCTGCCATTTTGTTTCGATTCGATGCAAAAGCTCCATGAAACTTTTCGGATTAGAGGGGGCGGTATTAAACGTTTTGTCAGTTTGTATGGAGGTATCGATCCCTCATCTTAGTTGGCTCCACCAACCACTTTGCACGGCCACTTTTATTCTTTTGCGCTTCGCGCCTGTTTCTGAACAAGTTTCTGGATAAGCTCAAGCGCCTGAGGCAATCTATCTATTAAGGGTCCACCAGCTTGAGCGAAGCTTTTTGTACCACTTCCTCCACCCCCCAACGTGGAGCCACCTTTCTCCGCGAGGTCTTTTGCGCTGACACCAGCTGCCACTGCCTGAGCACCAATGGAGATGACTATTCTGGCGTTGTCGCCAACTAGCCCTCCCACGACTGCAATATTATTCACGTCTTCTCTGACAAACTCGTTACTGATCGAAACCAAGCCTTGCTCGTCCGATGCCCAGTCAATAACACCAGACAGAACATTGAAACTTGCGATTTTTTCAGGTTTCACCTCTCTAGTCCCTCTTTGTGAAAGTGCCTTTTGCAGGCGATCCTTTTCAAGTCGTGCCTCTTTCCATTCTCTAAGGAGTTTTCTAGCTGTCGGCAGCAGTTTGTCCAATGGTGCATTCAATGTGGTAGACAGCATTTCAAGTAATTTCTCTCTTGATTGGCCTGCTTCCACAGCATATCTTCCGGTACTGTAGGTTAGGCGTTCAACTCCATCCTGAATCCTCTCTGTGTGAAGGATTTTTATGTAACCAATTTCGCCTGTGTTTCTCACATGAGTACCGGCACAAGCTTCCACCTCCCATTCACCTACTTTCACTACTCGAATGGTCTTTCCAGGTACAGCGCCGCCTTGGTAGAGCCTGAAGCCATATTTCTCTTCAGCCTCCTCCCGAGGCAACCATTTGATGTCCACTGGAATAGAATCACTCACTGCTTGGTTTGCCAAAGCTTCTATTTTGTGCGTCTCTTCTAGGGACAGCCTTTGATGATGAGAAATATCCAATCTAGCTTGTTCAACACTCTTCTGAGTGCCTGTCTGCCAGACGTGCTGTCCCAGAACTCTTCGAGCTGCTCCCATAATGAGATGGGTGGCTGTGTGAGCTCTCATGTGATAGTTCCGTCTATCAACGTCTATGAACCCCCTGACTTTTCTCCCCTCTTGTGGAATAGGCAGTTCCGTGACGTGGACTATAACTTTGCCCAGGTTCTGAACATCCAGAACTCGTGTCTTCTGTCCATCAAACTCTAGAAAGCCTTCGTCAGCTGGCTGCCCTCCACCCTCTGGATAGAACGCTGTCTGATCCAAAGCCACTTTGTTCCCATCCAGGACTCGCAGAACCTTCGAGTCAAACTCAGAGATGTATGCGTCTTCATAATAGAGCAAACGGGTTTCAGGCAGATCCGAAACCAAAGCAAGCTCGTCATCTGCGGTAGGCTCTTCCTTCTCTCGTGACTCAAGGTGTCGTTCAGTGATCATCTTGTAGAAGTTTCTAGGTGTTGAAGTCTTTATTCCAAGTTTAGCTGCTCTGTCACTCACTGCTTCCGGAGGAATGCCATGAGAATCATAAAGCTCCAACAATGTTTCTGTTGGGATTTGCTTCTTGCCCTTTGCTTTCAGGTCCTGCGCTATTCGAGATACTAGAGCAGTACCTTTCTTCAAGGTCTGGTCAAATTTCTTCTTCTCGGTTGCGAGCATCTTCAGGATTTCATCACGCATTTCTTGCAGGTGGGGAAAGTCTGGAGTCCATTTAGATATCTGCAGATCTATAATATCGCCGAGATAAGGTTCCAGCTTCAGTTTCTTCACCAAGCGATACGTGCGGCGGATCAAAAGTCTAGTCAGATATCCTTCTTTAGAATTGGATGGAACAACCCCTTCAGCAAGCATGAATACCAAGCTTTTCGAGTGGTCCGCGATTGCGAAAATGTTCTCCATGGGGTGCAGGATCTTAGTTAAAGCAGGGATGGTTAGCCCAAGTTTCTTGGCTGCTTTGCCCAAATGCATGCCAGTCCCCACGGATTCTTCAAGGCTTAGTGTGCCTGAGAACTTCGCAACTTCAGATAGAACGTGATCGTCTACTGGTTCCACGTTCGCCATTCTTATGATTGAATCCAATATGTCTCCGTAGATTGCGTGGAAGCCGCTGATCGCTCCTTGTGAAATCCATGTGAAACGTTCAATTCCGTAGCCTGTGTCAACTGTTCTTATAGGTAATTCGACGAATTTGTTGTTCACAACTTTAAACTTCATGAAGACCAGGGTTGCGAGCTCCAAACCTCGTACAATGGTTTCCAAATCTGGGCCTGCGTTTCCACCGCCAATCCACACATCTTCCTTGTAGGTTACTTCGTCGGCTGGGATTCCCAGTTGCTTTGTGACGAACTCATGATGATAGATGACGGTGTCATTCTTCCAGTAAACTTCTTTGCCCGGATAGTTGAACGCGTGATGCCCACCCATTTCAAAAAAGGTGAGGTGGCGTCCGAAAGTGGGGCCAGTGTTGTCAACATCAACCAGTCGAATGCAGGGTTGACTAATGACGAGTGGATTTGCCGGCGGAGATATAATACCGTTGGTCACATATGGCTGGAAATCAACTATGCTTGCACTCGTGAGATAGAGGTCATCGCGCCATCGAGCTACTACGGGATATGGCTTCAACCTCTTGTGTCCACGCTTTTCGAAGAAGGATAGGAAGGTCTCGCGCATTTGACTGAAAGTGTACGGTTTTCGGGTCGGAGAGTTACTTATGAATGTTGATAATGCGCATCCTCTTGAGGTGGATTCTCCACACGTTTCCCTGTCGGGAATTAGTGTCCAGAAATGTTCGCCACAGCTGGGACAGAGTTTTCTTACAAACCCTTGATCGTCGAAGAAAGGGACGTGGTATTCCTCTGCAGGAAACTGCTTTTTCACCTTCAGTGCCTCAAGTTATTGTGAAATCTGGCCACAGTTCACATTAAGCCTTCATGAACCATTTAAACTGTATGCGATGGTCACTTTCGAGAGAGAACTCTGTTGCAGGTAAAACTGACAGCTAGTTGGATTGGTTTGGTTTGTTAACCGAATAGTGCTCCGAGTCCTTCAAGAGCCGCTTCTTCTTTTTCTTTCTCTTCTTCTTCCGTCTTCTTTTCCTCATCTTTCCCTGGCTTGGCTTCTCCAGCTTTTGGAGCGGGTGCTGCAGGTGCGACTGGTTGTAGTGTCGGTGCTGTCTTTATCGCTTCTTCGATGTCTACTTCTTCCAAGGAGGCAACTAGTGCTTTGACTCTCACAGGGTCAGCTTTGATTCCAGTTGAATCCAGTAGCTGTGTTATGCCTTTCTCGTCGATGGGTTTCCCAGCTTTGTGCAATAGCAAAGCGGCATAAACGTATTCCATGTTTTCCACCTCTTAGTTGTTTCTTTATCCTTCCTTTTCAATCTTTCTGAGTTGTTTTCTCAGCCGTTTCCAGCTGATTCTTCAAGCTTGAAGTCTGCATCTGGGCTTTTCTGAAAATGTCCACAATGGTGTCTCGTGTGAACATGTTCTTGTTCAGGCTGAGGTTGTAGGCATCTTGATGGGCTTTCTGAAGTAGGGGATTAATGGTTTCTGCAGTTGGATAGGCACTGTTCATGGCTAGATAGTAGGCGAATCTGTGTGCTTCTTCAATTGCCTTTCTGGTTTCATCCAGGTCCAGATCGAGTTGCTCCTCAGTTATCATCATTCCATCGTCATAGACAGCCTTGAGTGAGAGTCCAGCTTCAACTGGCTTTATGCCTAGTTTTGACAGGACTGCTGCTAGACGTTCGGATATGATTTCTCCTTGTTTGACGACCAATGTATCCTTGCTTATATACACACTGCCCGACTCAATGCGTGTCTTTAAGCCTACGGCGCTCAGCTGACTGATGATCGGCCCTGGAGG
>CAYFWV010000001.1:0-4088 GCA_964346975.1 uncultured Candidatus Bathyarchaeia archaeon | reverse complement strand
ACTCGAAAGAATACAGGGTGGAAACTGACAATGCCAGCGATTGCGCCAAGCTACATCTATGCTTTCCTCGCACTCACAATTGTAGCCAGCATCCTCATCTCCTCCTTCAGCGCATACATGACAACTTTGAGGACAATTCCTGAGATCCAGCAACTAGAGCACATCATAGAGCATGTCGCGTCTCAAGCCTACAAGCTAATAACTCTGACAAACACAGCAAACTCAACATCAAGAACCATTCTGCAATTGCCATCAACAATAGGAAACAGACTATACTGGTTTAGACTAGGTAGCAACTCCTCCGACGTGTGGATCGAAGGTGCTCTTGGAACACCACACAAGAGCAGAGCGATGTATCAAGTACCGCTGCCGAAAGTAATCAGAGCATCCGGAAACTACTCCAGCGGCTACGGACCAGCCTTTCTAGAGTCTTATTTTGAAGGAACGAACGTCCTCCACCTCTCTTCCTGGAGGGAAAGTACGTGAGAATGAACTTTCGAAAGAAGAGTGCCAAGAACGCCTTTGTCGAAGAAGAAGCAGCTGGCATCTCAAGAGAGATGCTAGCAGGATACTTGGACTTAAAGAATTGGACGGTCCCCGAAGGTTACAGCGAAATCGAAACCTACCCCTTGAAGGCTCCATTCTCTTACGCAGTAATCGTCCAAGAGGAGGAAACTGGAGCCTACCTGTACATTGTAGATGAACTGTCTCTGACAAAAGAAGAGAACGATCTTTTCTTCAGAATGAAGAACATCTTGGAGTTTGAGTTGGAGGCCCCGAAAGAAGACGAAACACTTGCTGAGTCCTTTCACACCCAAATTCCAGAAATCATCGACTCACATCAAAAGGCATTCAAAGATGCTTCACCGATTAGCCTCAGGAAGATAACCTATTACTTGGAACGAGATGTGGTAGGATATGGAAGAATCGATCCTCTAATGAGAGATCCGTACGTTGAAGACATCAGCTGCAGTGGACTCAACAAGCACATTTTCCTTTGGCACTCTCGATATGAGAATATACCCACAAATATCGCCTTCAAAGAAGAACAGAACCTGAACGATTTCATCATGAAAATAGTGCATAAAGCCGGAAAACACGTTAGCATAGCTTTCCCATTAGTAGATGTTACACTGCCAGGTCAACATCGATTGGCCGTATCCTACGGAAAAGAAACCACCCCATCAGGCACGAGCTTCACAATACGGAAATTCAGAGAAGATCCCTTCACAATAATTGATCTAATCGTGAATGAGACGATAGATGAGAACATTGCGGCCTACCTGTGGCTTCTTATGGAAAACAAGATGTCAGTGATGGTCATGGGCTCCACCGGAGCAGGCAAGACAACCGCGCTCAACGCAATTGCCTGCCTAATAAGACCACACTACAAGATCATTTCAGTGGAAGAAGTAGCTGAGATCAACCTACCGCACGAAAATTGGACAGCCACAATTGCCCGTTCAGGATTCGGAATGGAGAGCGAAGGAGAAATCACACTATACGATTTGATAAAATCAGCAGTTCGTCACCGTCCAGATCTCATCATTGTGGGAGAAGTAAGAGGAGAAGAAGCCTACGTCCTTTTTCAAGCCCTAGCAACTGGACACGGTGGATTATGTACGGTCCACGCAGAAGACGTAGAAACTGCAATCAAGAGACTCACTCAGCCTCCGATGAAAATTCCATCGTCCATCATCCCCTTGATGAATTGCGCCATCATAGTCAAAAACGTGAGAGCCCCCATATTTCTCAGTGGAGAGAAAAGACTTTCCAGCAGAAAATTCATCCGCGTAGCTGAAATCGAGAATGCAAACTCAATAAGAGATGTATTTACTTGGACGGCTTCAGCTGACAGCTTCAAAGACAGCTTCGATTCAAGCTATCTAATACCCAAGATCGCACGCGATTTGGACATTTCGGTTGAACGAGTCATAGACGACTTAGCGCAACGAAAGAAAATCCTACTGGAAATGGCTGAACACAGCATCAGGGACTATCGCAGCGTGAATAAAGCCCTAAGCGAGTACTACTACAACCCGAAACAGCGCAGGGAGTAGCGGAGTCTCATGGCACTCATCACCAATCCTGGAAAAATGCTCAGTTCAGTTATAGCGCTTCTTTCCAGCAAGCAGAAAGCCTCCAACATGGACAGAGAACTTCCTTTCACTGTGATGCTGTTCACACTTATGTCCGCTAGTGGAATTGCCATTTATGATTCATGGAAGAAGATGCGGAACGTTTCCTTGTTACCTGAAACTCAAAAGGAAGCCAAAGAAGTAGTGCGACAAGTCGAAGTCTTAGGATATGATCCCTTGGCGGTAATGCATAGGAAAGTTGAAGAAACAACATCCAAGAACTACAGAGACTTCCTTGGAGGATATGTGTCTTCAGTCCGAAGTGGAATTAACGTTGTTAACTTCTTGAGAAGTAAGCTTCGCTCAATTCTGGAAACGCAAAATGCAAGCGCGTTCCGATCAATCGAAAGGCTGGGAACTCTGGTAGAAGCCTACGCGGTCATGATGATTGTTACACTCTGCGTATACATCTTATATGTTGTAATGTCTGCAACATCTTCCTTTGAGTACTTGTCCGCGGGTCTAGCTTCATCAGCCTCGGAGCCTTTAATGTATGCCCTAATCTTCCTGGCGACGCCATTCATCACATTCGTTTTCATGGCAATTGCTAATCTAGCTCGACAAAGCAATCTGATATCTGTCAAAGAGGTCTACCGAATAGCCCTGATCTCAGGCATCGCTGTCTTGGCAATTTTTGCAGCCACAGTGTTTCTTCCTCAACTTCAGGTCATCATCGAGGCAGTGACCTTGCCAGGATTTGTGACTATTGGTCTCATGCCAATATCCATACCAGCAGCGATCGTCTATCAGAGGATTGCTAGAACAAACTCTGCAGCTGAGGAAGCAATACCTAGCTTTCTAAAGGATATCACAGAATCCAGAAAGATTGGACTGTCCCCTGTCAAGAGCCTAATACATGCCACCCAGAGGAAAGGATACGGATCCTTCAGCAAAACCTTGAAGTCGGTTCGTAGCCAAATTGAATGGGGAGTCCCACTCAGAAAAATCTTCAGCAACGTAAGCAACCATATTCGAAGTTGGCCCGTTTTGGTATACTTCTTGATCTTGATTGAAACCATAGAGTTTGGAGGCGGCTCGGCACACGCCTTGGAGATACTATCAGACTACAGTGAGAGAAACAAACAGATAGAAGCTGACAAACGCTCAACTCTCAAGCCGTATGTTCTGTTGGCCTTCGTTTGGAGTGTACTAATAGCACTCACCACCTCGATAGTTGCGATAACAATCTTCGTTCTCACCCAAATCACTGCTCCCGGTGGATCGCCAGCGATGCTCGCGTATCTTCAACAGCAAATTCTGATGTTTTCAATTGGCATCATCTTCCAATGTTGGATGTCTGGCTTCTTCATAGGAAAGATAAGTGAGGGTACCTTTGCTGCAGGATTCAAGTACTCAGCCATGCTTGCAGTCACTGCGTACATATCCTTGTTCCTCTCCCAAAACTATCTTATGACAAGCTTGGGAGTCATACCCGGGTAAGGGGGCTGGATTAGCACGTGCCAGCATCCTCCGTCGAAACCTTTTTCGCCTGTTCCCTCATGGTCATCCTTGTTGTTTCAGGCATGGCAGCCACTGCCAAGGTCGTTCAACCCTACTTGAATGATCTGTCTACCTTGCACAGCTTCGAACCCTACAAGGAAATGTGTGAGTATCTGCTTCTGAGTGAAGGAGAGCCCTCATCCTGGGGGAACACTCCGGATGCAGAGATCACAATCTTTGGATTAGCATCAGGGATAGGCGTACCCTATGATTTGGACTTAGACAAGATCACGAGACTCAACACGAACAATGTGCATTCTATTAGCTACAATGACATCCTTGCAGCGGTAGATATCCCGAACGTGGCTCTGAAAATAAGAATCGAGTACCTATTCGACGTTGTCATAGACTTGACGTCGATACTTGTGGAAGAAAACGCGACAACATACACATTTCGTGTTTCCACTCACGATTCAGGATCTCCCATTTCAGTGTGGTTACAGTGCTACA